>JBDUCM010000043.1:0-36927 GCA_040003455.1 bacterium | reverse complement strand
GTGAGCTTCATGCACGTGCCGTTCAAGATGGAGGAGAGCTTCAAGTACGCGAGCGTGAATGCGAAGGATAGCCTGCCTCCGATCCCTATTTCCGCCGCGACGAACACGCGTTCGCGCATGCCCGATTCGCTCGATGCCGACCAGCGACAGGCCTGGCGCGATTCGGTCCGCGCTGAAACCCGTCTTCGCGCCCGCGCGCGTACCGACTCCCTCAAGCGCGGCCTGACACTCGGCGATCGTCGCAGCCCGCAATGCGACACCTCCGACACACGCATCGTCACCTCCACGCGCTACGACTCCGATCTCAAGGTCGCCGTGCGGATTCCGTGCGACGTCTCGAAGCTCGAGCATTCACCTGACCTGCCCGGCTCCATTTACGACCCGGGTGACGAGATGTTCGGCACGGAAGAACTCGAGGCGCTCAAGGCCGAGGCGCTGTCGTTGAGTGCCCAGGCGCCATTGCAGTTGCGACTGGCCATGCTGCCGCCACCAACGGTTGCGTATGGACTCGCGATGAGCCGCTACAACCGCGTGGAAGGGTTGTCACTTGGCGCATCGGTTGATCAGCAATTTGGCGGAGGATACAGCGGTCTCGCCGTGGCCCGATTGGGCCTTGCCGATCGTGAGCCGAACGTCGAGCTCACGGCAACGCGTTCCAACCTGCGCGAATCGATCGGACTTTCCGTGTACAACCGGCTGGTCTCGGCGAGCGATTGGGGACATCCGCTGAGCTTTGGCAGTTCCTTCTCCGCGCTGATGTTCGCGCGCGACGAAGGCTTCTACTACCGCGCGTCCGGCGTATCACTCGGCGGCGAACAACAGTCGTCGCTCGGAGGCGGGGCCCGCATGGAGTGGAGGGCATTCGTCGAGCGACAGCGTACGGCCGCGGTGAACACGAACTTTTCAGTCAACGGCTCGGACTTCCCCGCCAACCTGCTCGCGCGCCGTGGCACATACGCCGGTCTGGCAGGGCGCGTCACGCACGAATACGGACTCGATCCGCGCGGACTCCGCCTCATGACTGACCTGAGAGGCGAGGTGGCGACGGGCGACTCTGCCTATGGCCGCGCGGCCCTCGACGTCACCATCACCCATGGACTCGGCGCGTTGGCCGGTGCACTCACGGCGGCGGGCGGAAGTTCGGCCGGCTCATTGCCCACACAGCGCTTCTGGTATCTCGGCGGATCACAGACCATCCGGGGCCAGAGTCCTGACGTGGCGCAGAGTGGCAATGCCTTCTGGCTCACGCGAGCCGAACTCGGCTCCAACGACGTCGGAACGCGTCCCACCGTCTTTGCGGATCTCGGGTGGGTGGGCGATCGCACGAAGTTCAGCGAGGTGGGACGCCCCATGAGCGGCGTTGGTGCCGGCGTCTCGTTCCTCGACGGGCTGTTCCGCTTCGACGTCGCGCGCGGCATCTACCCACGGAAGCAGTACCGTGTGGATCTCTATCTCGAGTCGAAGTTCTAAGGCCCCGAACGAACGACAACCTCACTGAAGCGACTTTCGGTTCGCGTTCCTCGGCGTGCGTTCATGATTACTAAGGTCGGAGTGGGGGCTCGCGCGCGTGAGCAGAACCCATTGAGGCGGTGACAGACGAGATCGGTGCACTTTCGGCATCCGGATCTACTCCAAAGACTAGTCGCTACTCGTGAATGCAGGCGTCCATCGCCGTATTCTTTGGCGTGACGCCTTAGCATCGGTACGCCCGTCCCCAGTGCGACAGACCCACCACCGATCATGATTACCGCGGCGTCGCTCGGCCTGATCACGCCCACGCCCCGCCACGCAGAGACTGCGGAACACCCCCCTTGAGAACGGATGAGCGCGGCAAGTCTGGTCAGCTCGCACCATGCAACGGTGACACCGCTCTAACAGACCTTTGCGCACTTGTCGGGAATATCGAGCGCGTTTCGATTCATGAATTGGTTCATCCTCTCTTCTCGCGCGCGACGCGGACACTACGGCTCACATTGTGCGTGCGTGGCATTTCAGGTCTTCAACGAGGAATGGTCATCATGACAAGGCGCTCAACGGTAGTCGTACTTGCACTTCTCGCTGCGTCTAGCGCTGGTTGTCGTCCTGACGTTGTCCCAACGATCGCGTCCCAGATGCAACCATCTGAAAGCAACGCCGATGTCGGGCCGCTTGTTGGCACATTGGCGGCGATCGGCGATACGTCGTTGGCTAACAAGTACATCGTGGCATTCCGAGATGGCCCTGGAGATCCGTCACTACGCGCGTCTCAACTCGTCCAAGCTCATCAGGGAGCATTGCGGTTCGTATTTCGGTCGGCTGTACGCGGATTCTCCGGTCAGTTTAGTCCCGCGGCAATCGCCGCGATCGCCAAACTGCCAGATGTTCAGTATGTGGAGCCGCTCAGTCGCTTCGTACAGTCGGACCCCGGTTCCGCGAACGACGCGTTCTTTAACCTCGACATCATCGATCAGCCCACTCCGACTCCAAATGGGCTCTATATCTGGGATCAAGACGGAACGGGCGTAACGGCCTACATCGTCGATAGCGGGCTGAACGCTGCACTTACCGTCTTCGGGGGACGTGCACAGACGGTAGCCGACTTTACAGGACAAGGCGGCGGATGGGGCGTTGATTGCGCAAACCACGGAACTTCCGTCGGCGCACTGGTTGGTGGGGCAATCTATGGCGTCGCGAGAAACGTTCAAATTCGCGGCATCCGCGCTTTAGACTGTAGCGGCTCGGGATCGAGTGATTGGATCGTCGCCGCGCTTGACTGGGTCAATGCTCATGGCGTCAAGCCTGCGGTCGTGAACATGTCTTTCGGCGGATCAAAGAGTACTGCAATCAATGATGCCGTCCAGCGGCTTGAAAACTCGGGCTTCCGAACGATTTCTGCGGCGGGAAACAATAATGCAGATGCTGGCAATTTTTCACCCTCGTCCGCGAACACTACATTCACCGTCGGCAACGCCCTCTACGGCGGTGGTTCACTATCACGCAATCCTGACTCGAATTTCGGTGCGTGGGTTAACATCTGGGCTGCAGGCCAGAATGCAGTGACTGTGGACAATACGGGCGGGCTCAGAGGCTTCGGCGGCACATCAGGCGCTGCGCCACAAGTCGCGGGTTGGGCAGCGATCTATCTTTCGTCGGACCCGTCAGTGCCGAAGTCTACGTTGGCACGCTATGCGAGCTCCAATTCAAAAGTGTCGGTTCCGGGTCCAAACGGCGGACCATTTCTTTATACGCGCTTGCAGTTCGTCTCATGGATCAACGAAGCAAATGCTCAAGTCCCCGCAGGAAGCCCGTTCACATTCACGTCTACTCAACTGAAAGGCACGGGTCCGTACACCTACAATTGGACTAGAAATGGCAGCGAGGTAGTATGTGGCAACAGCTCAACCTGCACCCTGACCGCTCCTGGCTCGCCGTTGAATAGTGATGTCATAAAGCTTACAACACAGGACGCAGCAGGGCACGTCTTCTCAGATACGCAATGGCTCGTGGCGACTTGTTCTGATGGCGGCTCCTCATGCTAGCGAGCATCGTTCCAAGGCTGCATCAGTGTGCAGACTTAGCATCAGCCGTGCAGAACGCCCTCGCACCTTTCCGAGCTGCGCCCGCGAGAGGCCCGTACCATCGGGTTCGACATGACAATCGCGGTCTCAGCCTGCGAAGCTATTTGCCGGCAATTCGTTCTTTCCGGAAGTGCGTCGGAGTGCGTCCGATGCGTATCGCACTGTCTCTTGCAAGCCTTCTCTTTGCGAATCAGGCGCTGGCCCAGTCAGCAGAGGCGAAGCCGTCCTCCACATGGCTCGTATCGCTCGTCGGCGCGATGCCGGCAGGTGACTTTCCAAATAGTGACTTCTTTGACTACGACCCCGGCATCGGGGCACGGGTTGAATGGGAATCGGTGCATCACACTGAGCGTCTTGCCCTTCGCGCATCGGGCGAGGTATTGAGATTCACTGGCAGCAGCCAGAGCTCGGTAACCGTATGGAGTGCTCAAGTGGGAGGGGCGTCTTACGGTTCGGCGCTCAAATCCATCATACCGTACGCGATCGGAATGGTGGGCATCGCAACGAGTGCGATCGACAATTGCGGCATTGTCCACGCCGCGTCAGCCGACGCGTCCAGCTCTGCCAGCTGCAATCCCACTCGCACGAACGTCGCGGCAACCCTGGGCGTTGGGGTCCGCCAGGAGCATGGGCCGTTCTTCGTGGAAGCTCGATATGGCTCCGCGGGCCCACATCTGGCGAGCATGACCGGCGCAATCGGGATCGTGTTCTGACCACGAAGTGACGCCGTACGGTATTGATCTCCGCCCACGATCGCCCGAGCGCTGCGCTGCTAGCGTTCGGACGCGATCACGAGTCGGAATCCATCCGGATCCTTGAGCCGGAACACGCGCGCACCCCACGGCATGTCAGCCGGTTCGGACTCGAGCGTGCCGCCCTGCTGCTTGATCCGGTTGGCGATGTCATCCACATTCTGCGCCGTGGTAATCATGAGCGAGAAGCCCTCGCCTTTCGTGCGGTCAAACCCTCTCGCGCCATCGTCCTGGCCAAGGAGGATTCGCACGGCGCCGGCGGCGACCGACACCGCCATGAGCTTTCCCTCGCGCTGATGCTCCTCGATCACCGTGAAACCCACGACGTCGCGGTACCATGCCACACTCGTCGGCACGTCCTTGACGGTAAGTGAGACCATGATCGTCCGACCGCGAAACGACTCGGGCTGAGCGCGCTGGATGTTCTCGCGATCAGCAGGCTGACTCGTGCTCATTGCTGCTCCTTGGAGGCCGTTAGCTCCTTGCGCAGTCCAGCAATGGCATCTGCGAAAGGCCGAGCGGACACGGTGGTGGCGCAAATGCGATCATAGTCCGCGAGCGCTGCGCGTGCTGGCTGTACCTCGTGCAATCGCGTCAGGGCATAGACGAGCCCTCCGCGAACAGGACATGTTCCTTCCGGATCCGGCTCACCCCTTGTCACAAGGTCCTGCCGCGCGAGGGCGACAGCCTCGGCCCAATGACCTGAGCGGTTCAGCGTCAACATGCTGTCCGCCACCGACGCCCGTTGCGCGAAGGAGACTGCCGGCACAACTGTCATGACGACTGCGGCAACAACTCCAACTCGCATGAGGACCTCCAGTCCACGGCGTTCGCGCCAATGTGCGCGCACTTCGGGGGTGTGCGCAATGCCGCGTCGTCCCATGGCGCAACTCCGGCTCGCCTGCGCTTTAGGGAGGCATTGGCTATTCTGCGACGACCCTGCTTGCCGGCGCGTCACTTTGGGGAGACACTTGCCGGTGGGCGGAGCACGACAGGGGCCTGGCGTGCTTGGGGACCTGGTGGCACGAGACACCGGAGAGACTCGCAACGATGGTATTCAGTGGACTGCAATCACGCGTGCGTGCGATTGTACTGCTCGGGTTGCTCGCGACGACGAGTGCGGCCTGGAGCTCTCGTGATGCATGGGCTCCCGGAGCGAGACCTTCGCGCCATGGATTCGGACCCGGAGACCGCGTCCTCCTCGACGCGCACAATTCCTATCCCGAGGCGGGTCGCTGGGCCGACCGCATCGACCGCGCCCTCGCAACCGGTACCCCACTCGCCATCGAGCAGGACCTCTACTGGAGGCGCGACTCGGCCAGCGGCACCTTCGACATCGTCGTCGCGCATGACTCGAACGCCACGCGCGGCGCCCCCACGCTGCAGGCGTACTTCTTCGAGAAGATTCGACCCATCATGGAGCGGGCGCTGTCGGAGAATCGCCGCGACACCTGGCCGCTGGTCATACTGAACCTCGACTTCAAGGAAAACCAACGCGAACTCCACGATGCCGTCACGGCATTGCTCGCGGCGCATGACCGCTGGTTGACGACCGCGCCACGTACCAGCACGCCGGAAGTGGCAGCGTCGCTGGCCGTCGGGCCCCTGCTCGTGCTCGCCGGGGCCGACAGCACACAGCGCATCGACTTTCATGACCGGGTGCCCGTTGGTCAACGGTTGCGCGCCTTTGGCGCCATCCCGGTGCCATCGCCCCCGGGCGCCACGCGCGATGAACGCGCAGCGGCACTGGCCACCGCGACGCCCGCGACGCTCATCGCTCCACGTGCTGGCAACTACGCGCGGTGGGTGAACTTTCCCTGGGGTGTTGTGGAATCCGGTGGACAACTTCGCGCCGGCGCGTGGACCGCCACCGACAGTGCTCGCCTCGCGGCATTGGTGAAGCGCGCGCACGACCAGCAACTGTGGATCCGTTTCTATACACTGGACGGGTTTACGCCCGACCAGGATCGCGGATTCACACCATCATACAACTTTGGCTCGGACACCGCGGCGGCTCGACGCTGGACGGCCTCGATCCTGACCGGCGTCGACTTCGTCGCCACGGACCAGTACGACCAATTCGTCCGGGTGCGCGCGGGCATCCGCCGCCCGCAACGCAGCTCAGAATTCCACGCCGACGGCCTGCGCGGGGCACACGTCGACCGTGCGCCAGGTGCCCACCCCACCCACGTGCGGCACGATGAGCTCCCAACTCTCGTTGAACACCGAACTGTAGCAGATCGTCACGCCGACACGACCCATGGCCTGCCAGAACTGCGGCGGCATGTCCTTGCCGTCGAGTGCGAGCACTACGGTCTTTTCGCCCGCGCGCAACGCATGGTCCACCACGGTCACGTGACTGTACGCCTTGGGCGCCGATCCCATCAGCGCCGCAAGGACATCGTCCCATTGACGACGCGACCGGCTGTCGACCGTAATGACGACCGACTTGATGATGGCGGGCCCGATGCCGCCGTTCTCGAGTGAGAGCGTGGCACCCGTGCTCGAAACCACCGTTGCAAGTTCGACGTGCGGCCACACCTCCGCTCGATCGTGCGTTCGTTGCAGGGAGGCTTCGTAGATTCCGACGACCACCGCGGAGACACTGACGACGAGTGCCGCCAGCGCGATGAATGACTCCGGTTCACGGTACCACGGCCGATCATCTCGCATGCGCGGAAAGTTGCACCGTCGCCCCGGACACGTAAAGAGCGATGCCTGGTTGTTTACGGAATGCAGCACCGGACCGTAGTATTCTATCCGTGCACATCACCGCCAACGGCGAAGGGCTCACTGTGTCGCATCACCCGCTTCGAACGCTGAAATGCCTCGCGCTGGTGCTGCTCTCGGCATGCAGCGCGCAACGCGTGGTCTTCTCGCCGAGCGCGGAGCAATCGCAGCTGCTCGCGCAGCCGCCGATGGATCTGTCAGTAGTGGTGGTGCACTGGCCCGCCAGGCGCGGCGAAGGAAGAAATGCGCACGCGTATGCGACGCAGATCGTCGACCTGCTGCAGGGCAGCGGCGCCTTCAAGTCCGTAGTGTACGACTCCACCGGCGCGGCGGCCGCTTCGGCCGACCTCATCGCCGAATCCGCGGGGCTCTACTGCAATTCCGCGATCATCCCGCTATTCACCATCGTCACGCTGGGAATCGTCCCCACGATCTGGGACGAGACCAACTGCGACGGCGTCGTATTTCGCCCCGCTCACCCACCGACGCGTGACGCAACGGCACAAGTCGTGGTTCGCGAAAGTCGCAAGGGAAAGGCCGTCATGGGATGGGCCGCCTTGCCGCTGGGCCTCTGGCCCGGGTGGTCATGGAAGGTCGGGCGCGATCAGGGCAGCTATCGTGACGCGTTTCGACTGGCGATCATCGGCCAGCAGGCTGCGCTCACGCGGCTTGCCCATCCGGCGCCTGCCCCTCAACGATAGCTCCGGCGTCCAGCAGGAAGTCGAGCGCTGCCGGCGTGTCGCGAAACACGCGAAGGCCCATGATGTTGTTCCGTTCGCGCAGCACCTGATACGCACGCGCGAAGTCGAACACGCGATCATCCGGCGCAACGATCGCGCAGGGGACGCCGGATGAATGAAGCAGCGAACGCGCGCTCACGCGCATCATCTCGGCCGTCAGCGAGACGCCGGTGACACCGCTCAGGTCGACCAATTCCGGCATCTGGTCGTTGAAGCGCGGATCGGCGCGGAGCTTCCTGGCGCGTTCGCGCACGGCGTCGTCGTCCAGTTCACCAAGAAAGATGGTATGGACGAAGTTCCGTTCCGTATCAGTTGTGTGACTTACCGGCATGTCAGTGAGATTTCCGAGGCGATGGTCCCGGTGGATTGCTCCAGAGTATCGGCCGCACACCGCCAATTCCGAATGGGGTGGGAGCCTCAGGGGCCACGATCACGACTCCCTTGTGCAACCGCCAGTCAACAGTCTCGTAACGACATGACTGGCGCCCGAAAGGCCAATTGCGACGTCGATCCCGCGGCGACCATCATCACCGCGCTTGATCCGCCGCATTGGCCGGAGTCGAGCCCCCGACCACGCACCGGAGTGCACCCAGCATGTTCGCACGCACACGAGGACTCGCAGGCCTGGCCGTCATGGCCGCCAGCCTGTCGATGCCACGCTTTGCCGCAGCCCAGGTCAGCCAGTTCCAGGCATGCTCACCCGGAGCCCTGGCCAACTGCGCCATGATCAGGTTGACGAATCAGACAGGCGCCGGTCCCGGCAATACGAACCTGTTCGAGATCGCATTGCAGAACATGGGCTCGCAGTCCACGCCTTCGCTCGCAACCAGCATCTACTTCCTGGCACTGCTGACGGGACAGCCCGCCGCGCCTGAATTGGATGCCTTCGCCACGCCAACATCCCTTGGCGGCTCCGCCATCGGCGATGCGTCCGACTGGAGCATCGCCGAGAGCGGCGACGCGATCTTCCTCTCGGCGCCCGGCAATGACGGCGTCGGCGGATGCGCCTCCGCGTCGCCCATTGGCGGTTTCGGGCAGATGGCCAACACCTGCGGTGCGAATCAGTTCGTGACGTTCAGCTTCTTCACGCCACGAACGTTCGACGTGAACGCCATCACCCTCGGCGATCTGGAATTCGTGGCGATTGCGAATGGAAATGACGCGGATAGCTGCAACGACACCACGCCGTGCGCCGTCACGCCAGTGACACCGGCGCCCGAACCTGGTTCACTGGTGCTCGTATTGACTGGCATCATCAGCAGTGTCGGCATTGTCGCACGCCGGAAGAACGCGCGCGCAACGAACGTCGCGTCGACAATGCAGGAGGCGTGATGACGACGAGCATGCGAACGAAACGACGGTCCGGCATCGCGGGCCTGGTACTTCTGGTCGCGCTGTCCGCGTCCTGCTCCGACAGGACGATCATTGCACCACTCGGCGCTCCAGCGCAGCCGTCCGGCATCTCCGCGCCAATCGGCGCACTCTCATGGCTGTCACCGCTGGGCACTGGCGCCGCCAACCCTGCCACCTTCGATGCGGCCGCGGTCACGCAAGTGGATGTGTGCGTATGGACCGCCGGGGCGTGCAGTGGCGCCCCGGTTGCACAGTTCGCGACGGCACCCACCGGCGGAACGGGTGCGCTCGTCGCAAATACGACCGTTGGACGCTACGAAGCCTCGTGGAACCTGCTGAACACCGCGCTCCTCACGCGCAAGACGTACAGGATTCGCGCACTGAGTGGTTCTATCGAAGTGGGATCGATGCTGGTGGATGTTGTTCGGGGACGTTGGGCGCTCACGCGCGCGGACGGCACTCTCGCCCCACTTATCGCGGCCAACGCGTTGCCCATCCAGTTTCACGTGGCTGTCGTTCCGCCGCCGACGGTGGTGATCAACGAAGTCGAGTCGAATGGCGGCGTTCCAGGGGACTGGGTGGAGTTGTACAACACAGGCCAGAGTCCGGTGGACCTTTCCGGCTTCGTCTTCAAGGACAACAACGACACGCACATCTATACCATCCCGTCGGGCACCACCATCGCGGCAGGAGGCTACCTCGTGCTCGAGGAAGCGGACTTCGGCTTTGGACTTGGCGCGCCGGATGCGGCGAGGCTGTTCACGCCATGGGGTACAGTCCTGGACTCTTACACCTGGTCAACGCACGCTGCCACGACGTACGGCCGGTGTCCCAATGCCACGGGCGGCTTTGTCACAACGTCCAGCAGCACGAAGGGAACGACGAACGATTGTAGCGTCGCGGTCAAGATCAATGAAGTGGAATCGAACGGTGGGACTCCGGGTGATTGGATCGAACTGTACAATCCCAGCGCGAACCCCGTCGATCTCTCCGGCTTCCAGCTGAAAGACGACAATGACGCGCACATCTTCACGATTCCGTCCGGTACGACGATTGCCGCCGGGGCTTTCATGGCCTTCGACGTGGAGGTGAGTTTCGGCCTCGGATCAGCCGACATGGCACGCCTGTTCACGCCCGCCGGAGCTCTGGTGGACTCCTACGCGTGGACCGCGCATGCGACGACCACCTACGGCCGTTGCCCGGACGGCACTGGTGCGTTCACCACGACGACCGCTTCGACAAAGGGCGCCGCGAACAACTGCACGACGCCGAATAATGTGAAGATCAACGAAGTGGAGTCGAGTGGCGGCACGCCGGGCGACTGGATCGAGCTCACGAATACCGGCACGAGCGCGATCGACATCTCCGGCTTTGTGCTCAAGGACGACAACGACGCGCACATTTTCACGATCCCCGCAGGTACATCGATTGGGGCGGGCGCATATCTCGCCTTCGACGTGGAGGCGAACTTCGGCCTTGGCGCGCCGGATGCCGCACGATTGTTCGACAAGAGCGGGGCACTGCTCGATTCGTACACGTGGACAACACACGCCGCGACAACGTACGGTCGCTGCCCGAATGGCACGGGCACATTTGTCGTGACGCTCAGCTCGACAAAGGGGGCCGCGAATGCGTGCGCGGCAACTGGCCCCGTGACGGAGGCATGGCCAGGCAGCGACGATGCTGCGACGGTGGATGGCCTGAACGTCTTCGGCGGGAACCTGAGCGGATTGATCTATGAGGCGGGATCGGGCGGCGCGCCAGATGTCCTGTGGGGCGCTCGGAATGGGCCGGGGAGCATTTTCCGTCTGATCTTCAACGGCAGCATCTGGACCCCCGACGCGACGAACGGCTGGGGCGCTGGAAAGGGCTTGTTCTACACCAATGGCACTGGCGAGCCGGATAGCGAGGACCTCACCTTCACGACGGGCAGTGCGGCCGGCATGTACGTCGCATCGGAACGCAACAACAGCAACAATTCGGTGAGCCGTCCGAGCATCCTGCGGTACGACGTGACCGGGTCCGGCACGACGCTGACCGCAACGAACGAGTGGAATCTGACGGCCGACCTTCCCGCGGTTGCCGCGAATTCCGGTTTGGAAGGGATCACCTGGGTGCCCGACAGCGCGCTGGTGGCGCAGGGATTTCTTGACGTGTCGGCGGGCCATCTCTACAACCCGGCCGAGTATCCCAACCATGGGGGTGGATTGTTCTTCGTGGGGCTCGAGGGCAACGGCGTGATCTACGTGTATGCGCTCAACCACGTCACGAATGGCTTTTCCCGGATCACCTCCGTCTCCACGGGATTCCCTGCCGGCGTGATGGCGTTGCAGTTTGACCGGGAGCTCGGCCAACTCTGGGCCACGTGCGATGACACGTGTGGAGGTCTGTCCGACATCTTTGTGATCGACACGGCGCCTGGCTCTCCGACCCTTGGTCGTCTCAAGCTCACGCACATCTTCGCACGGGCGAGCACAATGCCCAACATCAACAACGAAGGGTTTGCCTTCGCACCGCAGTCCAAGTGCGTGGCCGGATTGAAACCGGCGTTCTGGTCGGACGATAGCGAGACGGGTGGTCATGCGATCAGGAAGGCATCGATACCCTGCGTGAAGTTCCCATAGTCGTCGTTGTCGTCGGTCGAACAGTCACGCGGGCGTGGTTCCCAACCACAGCCCGCGTGCCTCTTCGGCGATGATGTTCGGCATCTCCTCCGGAAAGAAGAGATTCGCGCCCGGTATCCTTCTGATGCCGCGCGACCGGGGGAACGTTCGGTGCAGCCATTCGGGACTGGATGGATCGAAGATCGTGTCACCCGTTCCCCAGACGACGCGCATCGGTACCGGACTTCGCTTCAACGCCGGCTCGATGGCGAGCAACGGATTGCGATCGAGGGTGATGCAATAGTGGTGAAGTTGTGCCTTGCGTAGCGGCGAGCTGGCGAGTGGCGTGAGATAGCAGTCGATGGCCTCAGCCGTGAGGCGCGCGGGATTGGTGTAGCAGCACTTGGCGAGTCCCGTGGGCAGGAGAGCGTTCGCCTTGTCTCGCAGTTGTGGCACGAGGACGTCGTCGACGAACGTTCCGGCGCGGGACGCCGCGATGACCGGCAGGAGTGCGGGGGGCGGACTATCGTCGTGAACGTCGCAGTTCGTGAGCAGGAGTGTTCGGACGCGCTCGGGGTAGTGTGCCACGAATATTTGCGCGATCGCGCCGCCACTGTCGCTGGCGACGATGTCCACGGCCGAGATGCCGAGCACGTCGAGCAACTCGGCGAACATGCTGGCCTGCGCTTCAGGCGTCAGGCTCTGCCCTACCGGAATCTCGCTGTAGCCGAGGCCCATGGAGTCGGGCGCGATACAGCGGCGGTACGGGGAGAGCAGCGGAAGTGCTCCGCGCCATTGAAAGCCGTTGAGTGGCAGGCCGTGCATGAAGAGTGCTGCGGCGCCCTGCCCTCGTTCCACATATGCGATTCGTCCGAACGAGGTGGATGCGAATCGCCGACGAGCGTGGAACGTCGGGGCATCGAGTGGACCTGAAGGCCATTCGTCGCGAAGGCCCGTTCTACTGACGGTGATGCAACCCGTCGCACCAGCAACCATGGCGGTTGCCGCGGCGATGAACTCTCTGCGATGCATGTGATGCCTGCCCTCTGTGACGTGGTTCCGAGTGTTGCGAGGGCGCATTCATACCAACGTGCGCGTCCATGCAGCAATGACGTGAGAGGTCATGGCTTCTGGACCGCGTATGCCCTTATCGTTCTGGCATGTCACTCACCGCATCGCGCACTCCGCTCCCCCTGCCGGTCCCTCCCGACGCTGACGTGGGGGCATTGCTGCGCCATTGGCGCACGGCACGGCGACTCAGCCAACTGGCGCTCTCGCTTGATGCTGAGGTTTCGTCGCGTCACTTGAGCTACGTTGAAACCGGGCGTTCTCAGCCGAGTCGCGAGATGGTGCTTCGTCTCGCCGACGCGCTGGAGGTGCCATTGCGTGAGCGCAATACACTGCTCGTCGCCGCAGGGTTTGCCCCGCGATATCACGAGACAGGGCTTGCTGCGCCGGAGATGGCGCAGATGCGGCGCGCGATCGAGTTGCTCCTCAAGCAGCAGGAGCCATTCCCGGCATTCCTCTTGGACCGGTACTGGAACATCCGAATGTCGAACCAGGCGGCGCCGCGCTGCACGCGCTTCCTCCTCGGCGCGGAGCCGGCTGAGGGGAACATGCTTCGGCTATGTCTTCACCCCACGGGGTTGAAGCCGGTCATGGTGAATTGGGATGAGACCGCTCGAGACCTGATCCGTCACCTTCACAACCAGGTGGCGGCGGCACCGTCGGACCGAGCGGCGAAGACATTGCTGGAAGAGGTGCTCTCGTATCCCGGCATACCGGCACAGTGGCGAACGCGCGAAGTTGGCGCACCCTCGACGCCTCTCCTGACCACCATCTTCCGCAAGGATGGTGTGGACCTGCGCTTCTTCTCGACGATCACCACGTTCGGGTCGCCGCATGACGTCACGCTGGAAGAACTCCGTATCGAGTGTTCCTTTCCAGCCGATGACGCCACTGCCCTCACATGCAGGGAGCTCTTCAGCTCCTAATACCGGCGTATTGCCGTTCGTGCGCCAGAAGCCACTGCTTGCGCTCGAGGCCACCACCGTAGCCGGTGAGTGTTCCATCGGCACCAATCACCCGATGGCAGGGCACGACGATGGCGATCGGGTTGGCGCCGTTCGCCATGCCGACCGCCCGGCTTGCACCGTTGCGACCGAGCGCGGTGGCAAGGCGCCCATAAGTGGACGTCTCGCCGGCGCGAATCTCGCGCAGCGCGTGCCACACTGTGCGTTGGAAGGCGGTGCCACCTGTGGCGACGCGGAGCGCGCTGATGGCGTTCAGATCGCCAGTAAAATAGGCGGACAGCGCCTTCACCAAGGTTGCCGGTGTGGCGCCCGTCTCCAGCGCGTATGTGTGGTAGTGCAGATGCAGGAGTCGGTGCATGCGCGGTTCGTAGTCTTCGAAATCGAGTGCGCGCAACGCATCCTCGGCATCGGTGACGAGGAGTAGCGTCCCCAATGGAGACGGGAGCCGCCCAAGCCGCAGGGGCGTGGGCGGCGCGGAGGTTGTATCGCGGATCAGGGGGTCTCCTTCGTCCAGTGGTTGCGCAGCTCGGCGTTGAACGCCTGCCAGCGCTCCTCCGGAAAAAACAGGCGGGCGCCATCAAATTCAACGCGGCGGCGCGTGCCCGGAATGGTGTTCGCGAGCCAACGTGACCAGGCAACGTCGAAATAGACGTCGTCGGTGCCCCACACGATGAGTGTGGGTGCGCGCAGGGTCTTGAGCTGTGCTTCGACAGCCACGGTATGTGCGCAGTCGAATGCCGCGAGGAACCTTGCCAGATCGTTGGTACGTTCCGAAGTCGCCACATGCGAGCGAAGGTAGAACTCGATGGTCTCATCGCTCACGAGCGTTGCGTTTTCGTAGGCAGGTCCCAGCGCGCCAGCGGAACGATAGACGTCCTTGTCGGAGAGCATCGCATTCAAAGCGCCACCGAGCCCGCCGGCGGCGGACAGTGCGAGGAACGGCTTGAAAGCTTCCGGGGGCCAGTTGTCGTGTGTGTCGCAGTCCGTAAGGGCAAGGCTCCGAATGCGATGCGGATTGGTGGCGGCGAAGATGAGTGCGATGCCACCGCCGCTGTCGTTGCCCACAAGATCGACGGTGTCGATGTGGAGTGCATCCAGGAACTGCTGCAACATCACTGCGTTCGCAGTGGCCGAGACGTCCTGACCGGCGTTGATGTCGGTTGCGCCATGCGCCATCAAGTCGATGGCAATGCAACGACGCGCGTCACTGAGTGCGGCAAGCTGATGGCGCCACAGATAGCCATTCAATACAACGCCGTGGACGAACAGGGCGACCGGACCGTGGCCCTGTTCGACGTAGCTGATACGGCCTGATGGGGTCTGAACGAACTTGCGTTGCGCCGCGAAGTCCTTCGTGTCCAGCGGCTGTTGTGCTTGCATGTGCGGTGCTCTCCTCTGACGGTTGTGGCAACAAGTCGGAGGCGCACAGTAGACGGTGGCGTGGGGTAGCAGCAATTACGTGTGAGGTCATGGCCACGATTGCCCCGTGCATGATGATCTCAGCCGAGGAATGGCACGAGCTCGGCATTCACCTCGGCGGCGTGGGTCCACAGCATTCCGTGGGGAGCGCCTTTCACCACGACATACTTCGCTCCCTTGATCAACGCGCCTGTTCGATCACCCGCCGCGCTGATCGGAAGGATGCGGTCGGCGTCGCCATGCATCACGAGTGTGGGCACGTCGATGTGCTCAAGGTCCTTTCGGAAGTCGGCGTACCAAGTGTGCACGCACTCGGAGGTGGCGGTCGCCGAGCTACCGACAGCGACATTCCAGCTGTTGTGGAGCGCGTGCTTGCTGAGGCGGTTGCCCAGCAGCAGGTCGGTGTTGTAGAAATTCGCGAAGAATCCGTCGAAGAAGGCGTAGCGATCTTCGCTGATGGCGTGTTCGATCCCCGTGAATACGGCGAGGTCCACGCCCTCGGGATTGCCCGGCCCCTTGAGCAGATACGGAGTGACGCCGGAAAGAATGCCGGCTTTCCTGACGCCCGATGAACCGAACAGTCCGAAATAGCGTGCGACCTCGCCGCCGCCCATCGAAAAGCCGACCAGCGCAACATCATCCAGGGCGAGCGTCGTCACGACCGCCCGGAGGTCGCTCGCGAACGTGTCGTAGTCATAGCCCATCGTGGGTTGGCTGGACTTTCCGAAGCCTCGACGATCATATGTGATCACGCGGTGGCCAGCCGCGAGCAGCGCCGTGGTCTGTTTCTCCCACGAAGCGCCGTTCAGGGGATAGCCGTGAATCAGGACCACTGGTTTCCCGGTGCCATGGTCTTCGTAGTACAGATTGATGTCGGCCGAGTTCTCGCGACCCACAGTTATCGTTCCGTTTCGCGGGGCGTTGGACTGGCTGGTCATGGTGCTCCTGACTGAAGGTTGATTTGCGCGTCGGCCGGGCTACCGCGCACAATTCATTCCTGCGTTCCTTCGCCGTGGGGGGAGGAGTCAGGCCGACGCCTTGATCCGCGCGGGTGACGACGCCAACGATCGGGACAGGGCATCAACCACGCATGTCATTCCTCCGTTCTGCCGGATCTCGATTGCGCGCATACCAGTGTATCGCTTGATCATGTTCCGCAGCGCGGTGCTGGAGGCGAAGTCCAGATCATTCGCGATGGCTTCCACCGTCCGGAACGGGAACAGCTCCAGTTGCTCCGCGACAAGACACAAGCGACACCAGGCGAGCAATTCCCCGGGGGACGGGGCGTTGTCCGCGGCGGCGTACTTGAATAGCGTCTTGCGATGAATGCCGAGCGCCGCGGCGACCACGGAGACGCTCAGCGCACGACGCGGGAATTGCACGCAGAAGCGTACATACGAATGCAGCCGGTCTGGAAGCAGCGGAAGCAGTCGCACCAGCACACGATCTGCGGCGCACGCCTGCATCGCGGATTCCACAACGGAACGAACGGCGATGCCGTGATCGTCCACGCCTCGGAAGAGGAATTCGTGCGCTCCGGCACGCGCCAGGAGGCGGATATGCTGCGACGATTCCAGTCCCGCGTTGCAGCTCACGACGATGGCGACGCGCTGGTATGCTGCCACGGTGGTGACGAAGGGAATAGCGGCGCTTCCGCCCGCGTCCTGAGGGCCGACGACGACGGCGACGGGCATCGGCATGGAGCGCAGCGCATCGGTGGCCTCCACGAACGACCCGAAGCTCTGGATACATGCGACATTGCGCATCGCGTCGCGGATCCGTTGGGCCACGGCATGATCGATGGCACACGTAAGCACCGTGGGCAGGCGATCGACTTCTCGTTCGGCCTCACCATGTAACGGTCGGTCACGGTGCATGACTGCGGGAGTAACTCAGCTGTTGTAGTTACCATGCGCCACCCACACGGAGCTCCGCATGAGACTACGCACGCTTTCTCTCTGTATCGCCGCCGGCGTCATCGCCGCAGCCTGCTCCGACACGAGCACGGGACCTGCTACGCGTCCCGCACTCACTCCACCAACGCCCGTCGCCCACGACGACCTGATCGACATGAATCCCGATGGCACCTGCCGCTCGGGGTACATGGTATCCAACGGTCGTTGCGCGCCCATCTAGCCTCACGATGTGGCGTCATCGTCCCACCAACATGTTGCCCGCGTCCATGAGTGGGTGCGCGCTCGCCAGTGCCTCGATTGCCAGACACATCTCGTGCTGTCGATCGGTGAAATCACTCGTCGAGCGCAGCACCCGCTGGGCGCGTTCCTGCACTTCGCTGCCAGCGACAATCTCATGAAACCCATACTGTTCGGCGATGGCCGCGGCGCGGGCGCACAGCGCGGCGACTCTGGGCGATTGATCACCGACCGATCGCAGGGCGGATGCGCACTCAAGGTGGGCGCACGCCGTCGCGTAGGGCGAGCCTGTCTCTTCCAGCGCAAGCACCATCGCCACTGTGTGGTGCACTTCGTCGGCATCTCGCATCCGTGCGCACGCGAGAGCATATCCGCCCAGTGCCGGCAGCAAATGGCGCGACGCCGTGCTGCGGGACAGCGATGCGGCGAAACCTGCGCGCGCCGTTTCGGTATGTCCGGCATCGAGCATCGCCTGCGCGAGGTTGACGAGCGCGTCACCTTCCACGGCCGGATCGCCATCCGCGGCGAGAAAGGCGGTCCATCCATGGACCACCGCGGCGCCGAAATCACGGGCAACGGCGGCGCTGACCATTGCCACATGGTGTGCGAGTCCGGTGAGCGCCTTGAACGCGCGCCGTTCGCCCATGCGAATCGCGCGCTCCGTCCATCGACGGCAGTCCGGATAGTTGCCACGCAGGCGCGCGAGCACCGCATAGCCTATCCAGGCGCGCATCACCAGCTCGTCGCTCCCGCATCGCTTGCCAATTCGCTCTGTTTCGCGATACCGCGTATGCGAGGCGACCGCATCTCCGAGCTTCCAGCGAAGGCGGCCGCGCTGGGCCAGGCAGCGACCCTGGTCCAGGCTCGCCACGACCGGCTCGGCCATGCAGTACGACGCGAGCACGACGTCGGCGAGCTCCAGCGCGCCTGCGTTTTCCATTTCTTCCGCGACGAGGCGAATGCGGCGCCCGCGTTCGTGCACGATGTCCGCCGCGGTGGCGCCGACAGGCTCGGGTGGTTCAAGGTGCAGCTGACGCAGGGGAGTGAGCGCATCGAGCAATTCGTCCACGAGCGTCCAGGGCAACGCGTCCATCGACGAATCCACGTGCGACAGCATGTTTGCAAGAGCAATCCATTGCCCGTCGGGCGGGCCGAATTGCCCGGTCAGGGACCGGCTTGCGACGTCGGCCCGATATGCGTCGGCGGCCCTGAGTACCGGCGGGGTATCCGCGAAGCCGTTGTTGGGAAGCTGGGATCGCTGCACAAGCATGAGGGGAACGATGTGGGTGGGCGGCTCGGGTTGCAAGCGCACCTCCGGGCACGAACATGAGAGTTTTCTCATCATCGGTCCTCGCTCTTGGGTTTCGCCGTCATTCCAGTGAGGCGTTGCTCGTCTCGGCGTTTGCCGGGCAGGCCAAGGTTGCGCGCTGCGAAAGCGCTTCCGAGGCGCTCGCGCGGATCTCGCGCCAGTGCCCCGACCTCATCATCGTGCCCGACCACGACGCCCGCGAAGGCGTTCTGCTGCCGATTGTCGAGCGCCTGCTGGAGGTAGCACCCGCCACGCCCGTCCTCGTGGTACTCGGCCCCTATCAGGGCGACACGCGCAGCGCAAAGCAGTTCGCGTTGATGGGCGCCCACCTCGTCTATGCGCGGACCGCGGAGGACCTGTATTCGGCGGCCGAAGTTGCGTTGGCGGCCGAAATGAAGGACGGCGTTGCTGGTGACGTGGTCGGCACAATTCGGCGTTGCGGCGCGCCGCTGGCGCTCCGTTCGTTCATGGAGACGCTCGCAGCGCATTGCGGGGCTGGTGGCGTCATTCGGCTCGCGAGCGGGCTCAACGTGAGCCGACGCACGCTGTCCCGCCGAGCCCGGCAGGCCGGCTGGCCGCCTCCGAGTGAGTTGCTGGACTGGATACGGCTTCTGTACGCGACGACCATACCGTTGGGTCGGCCGAGGCAACGAGACCGTCAGTCCCCTGGCATCGGCCTCCCGAGCGAGCGTGGTCTCCGTGGTATCAGCCGTCGATTGTGCGGCGACACTATTGACCTGGATTCGCCCACGGCGCGTGCCATCGTCATCGGCGCGTTCGAGCGCCGAGTGGGAATCGCAGCCGATGCGGCCGCGCCGTGAATGATGTTGCGTGCGATGCACGTGTGGCCGCTTTACCGGTGCGCCCGTCGCGCGCGTTCGATCATTGCCTCGAGCACGCCGTCGGAAACCGTGCCGCTCGTCATGTCCCCATTCACGAGCAGCGTTGGGGTGGCATGTGCGCCGAGTGCAAGAGCGTCCTGCAAATCCTTCTGTACCGTGGCAACGATGGTGGAATCGGCGGTGCACGCTTCGAACGCGTGGACGTTCGGCACTCCCGCCTCGGTGGCGAACGCCGTCCAACTCCTCGTGCCAAATGATTTCTGGTCCTTGTAGAGTGCATCGTGCATCTGAATGAAGCGCCCCTGGTGCGCCGCACATTCCGCACCCACCGCCGACGGCATCGCAAACCGATGCAGCGGAATTGGCAGGTGACGGTACACGATGCGTACGTCGTCAGGATGCCTGGCTTGCACAGCGCTGAGGACCGGGGCAAAGATACCGCACGCCGGGCATTCATAGTCAGCAAATTCCACGATGGTCACGGCGGCGTTCTTTGGGCCAACAGCGTGCCCGGCATTCTGATAGTCCCGCCAGTTGTCGATGTGGCGGGCCGTGGGGAGGAGTGCCCCTGGTGGGAACAGCTCTCGGCGCACGACGAGTCCGGTAACGGTGAGTGCACAGAGCACGAGGACGGAGGTGAGAATGCTACCCATCCGATTTGTCTGCATTGTTCTGTTGGAATAGGGGAAGTGGGCGTTGCGTTCGCCGGCGATGCGCGCGCGATTCTTTGTTGTGTGTTGTCGTCGATGACCACGTTAAGGCGACGCGCCGGTGGTAGCCTTACGCACGGGGGTCGCGACCGTCGTGACGGGGACATTGACGCCGTTCCTGCACTCATGTCCCCTCGATGCGGTTCTCGCCACCACTTGTAACGTCGGACCGATTTGTCCAGCGTTACGATAGCCGCTCCGATGGACTGTCTTCTTTCTTCCCAGGAGCGACACCATGTCCCGTTCACGCATCTCCTTCGCCGCGGCCCTCACGATCATGCTGGGCGGCGCCACGCTGCTGGCCACGCCAGCCAACGCCGCGACGCCGAAGCATGGATTCGATTGCTCATTCGCGCTGGTCCGTGATGTTGTCGGCGAGCTTTGCGGCGGCGCGGGTGGTACCGTCAGCGACTACGTCGACACGCCTGATGGTTGCGAGTTCACGCTTACCTGCGGCTTGGCCACCTGAGCCGTTGGGTGGGGCCGTCGCGGACTTCCCGCGGCGGCCCCGCCTTCGCTGGTGCGTCGGGCGAGGGAGCAGATTGCGCGACGTCAGCGGCAACCGTATCCGATGCCTGCGTGTCCCGTAAGAGTCGTAGGGAAAACGGACATTACTCAACTTCCAGGAGGTTCTCCATGCGACGATATGTGCTTGCCTTTGTGCTCCCATTGCTCCTTGCACCACTCGCCTCACTTCGGGCGCAAACGGGCTCAGGGGATTCAGCGTACCGGGCGCCCGCTGGCGCGAACAGCCGGAGCTTTGCCCCAACGAACAAGGGTTTTACGGGACTCAGCTGGGGTGCGCCCATCACCACGGGCCCGGATGGCGCTCCGAAATGGGCTACCTATCCGGTGATTCGCGGCGTGGCGCCGGACTCTCCGGCTGCAAAGGCGGGCTTGGCGGTAGGCGATTCCATCGTAACCGTAAACGATGTGGACGCACGGACACCGCGGATACTCGATGCGAAGGAGGGAGGGGAGAAGTTTTCGATCCGCGTGCGGCGCGGTGGGGAGTATCTGGACTTCGCGATTGTGGCGACACGCAAGGCAACCGCGGTGCCCTGATTGCCAGTCCGCTTCGTCCTCGCGCTCCTCATAGGTGTGGCGCTGCCGCGCGTGCTGGTCGCGCAACAGCGGGTTGGCGGCATCGTACTCGACTCGCTCGGGCGCCCGATTGCGCAGGTACTCATCGCAACCTCTTCACCTCCGCTTCCACCAGAGCACACCGCGATCACCGATTCACTCGGCCATTTTGTCGTGGCAATCCCTGCGGCCGGCAGCTTTGTGCTCTCCGCGAGCAAGATCGGTTACATCAAGGCTACCGTTTTGTTCGAGCAACGCGATGCGCCCCTCGCTGCTCCGCAGGTCATTCGCCTTTCGCGTATTCCGATGTCGCCGACTCTGCTCTCCACGGTGGAGACGCGGGCGCGTCGTACACCTGTCGAGCGACGGCGCGACACTCCGGGAGAAACGCGCGGGGCCGAGTTCGCGTTCATGCTCGATGGCCGTCCCATCGATGCCGGGAACCTGAACGAGATTGCCGCGACGGCTCCTGGTGTCGTTGCACAGGGAAGCGGTGATGAAGCTGGTGTATCAGTGGCAGGCCAGTCATCCGACCGCAATCACACGTCGGTTGACGGCTCCAGCTTCGCGGGCACATCACTTCCGCCCGAGGCCGTCGCGAGCGCGGGTATCGTACTGAATGCGTACGACGTCTCGCGCGGTCAGTATTCCGGCGGCGAACTCGTTGCGACCACGCGGAGCGGCACCAGCATCTGGGCCGGCGCGTTGCGTTCGTCAGCGTCTCCATCCACGCTCCGGTATGCCACGGTATCACCCGCTGGTACAGGTGACCGCGTTGGGAGCGCGCGGATTGGTGGCGGCGGTGGAGGCGCACTCGTTGCCGATCGTCTATTTGCGTTCACATCGTTCGATGCGAGCCGACGAACCGGCCGGAGCAGTTTCCTCGATCCGCATGACGCGACGACATTGGCCCGTCTGGGTGTGTCCGGCGACAGTGCTGCCGCATTTGTTGATGCTGCGAACCGTGCAGGGTTCAGCGACCATGCCAACAGCCTTGCGGTGAGCGGAAGCGACAACGCAACGGTGTTGACCCGTCTCGACATGGCCCTAGGCGAACGACATCTCGCCACGATGCGCCTGGACGGCACGCTCGCTCGCATATCGGGGCTGGGTGCCACGCCATACTCCGCCGCTGGAACGGCAGGTGACTATCGCGCGGCCAACGGCGGCGTGCTGTTTTCACTGAATTCGCGCGACGACCGTTTCACGAACGACGTCCGAATGTACGTGAGTGAGGGGGAGCGACGAGTGCACGCTGGGTTCGCGGGTGCCGGGGCGAGTGCGTTGAGCCGCGGCGGAGAGATCGGTGGTGTCGCGGGTGCACTCACGGCTTTTCGTGTTGGTGGTGCACCGCTAGGGTTCACGTCCGGGTCGCGACATTTCCTTGAGGTCGCCGATGAGATTGCACGTGGTCGCGATAACGGCAACCACCTCTGGAAAGCTGGAGGGATTCTCAATCGAGAGGTGACACGTTCCGCTCCGTCAAACCCAAATGGCACGTACTCCTTTGCGAGCATCGCCGACTTTGCCGAACTGCGCGCCTCGGGATTCGCGCGTGGAGGTCAACGTGATGCCGTTGCGGCCGCAGAGTACGCGGCGCTCTATGCGGGCGATACCTGGCACGCGCGATCATCATTGATGCTCACCTATGGAGCGCGGCTGGAGCGCTCGTGGTATCCCGAGGCCGAAAGTCTCCCGTCGGGCGCCGCGTCCGTTGATTCACTGTTGTCGAGCGCGGGAGTCTTGCGGGGTCTGCAGCACACACCGGGTGCCGAATTGCGAGTACTCCCGCGCGTTGGCTTCGCCTATCGGCCGGCAAAATCACCACTCAGCATACTTGGCGGCGCCGGGCTCTTTCGAGCTCGCACCAGCGCGGGCGCTCTATCGCGATTCCTCAACGAGCATGGAGTGGACGGTACGCTGAGTTGCGTGGGGCCCGCTGTGCGCCAACCATCAGTGCTTTCGGATCCGGCAATCGCGGCGTCTCCCTGTGACAGTGCCTTCCCCTCATATGTAACCTCGGCGGCACCTGTGTCGCTGTTCGCGTCGTCGTTTCACGCGCCGGTGACCTACCGCGCCTCGCTTGACGCAACGTGGCGCTTCGGTCGCACCGCCATCGTGCACTTCCGACCCACCGTGTTGCGTGTGGAGCACGAGGCGCTCGCGTCCGACTTGACGCTCGTGCATTCGGCAGCGTTCACGTTGCCCTTCGAAAACGAACGGGTGGTATACGCGCCAGTATCGAGCATCGACGTGATCTCGGGCGCCAGCGCGTTGACCGCCTCGCGGACAGTGCCTGGCCTCGGCGCGGTGCGTTCCATTCGAAGCGATGGCCGTTCGGCAACCGATCAGGCGTCCCTTGGCGTAGAGGCGAGCATTCCCTTGGGCGGGGCGCTCAACCTGTGGTACACGTACACAAACTCCCGGGACATGACGAGTGGCGTTGGCGCACCCGGCGGCGGCAAGGCGACCACTGGTGGCGACCCTGCCACGGTTGAATGGGCGCCTAAAGACTTCGAGCAGCGTCACGCGCTCCTTGCGGAGGTCCGCTATGACGTCTCCCGTCATGCAAGTGTCGTGGCCACCGCGCGTTTGGCGTCCGGTGTTCCCTATACACCGATGGTATCGGGCGACGTCAACGGGGATGGCTCATTCAACGACAGGGCGTACATCGTCGATCCTGCGATATCACAGGATCCGACATTTGCTGCGGCGTTCGCGAGACTGCTCGCTACTGCGCCTTCTGCCGTGTCGAGCTGCCTGCGCGCGCAGATGGGGCGCGTCGCAGCGCGCAATAGCTGCCGCACGGGCTGGGCGCCGTACTTCGACGCAAAGATCAATTCACGCCCCCTCGCGTTCGGCTCCGCTCAGCAGATTTCGTTCAGCGCGTCCATGCAGAACATTGCCGCCGCCGCTGACTATCTGACGCACGGAGCCGACAGACTGCACGGGTGGGGGCAGGCGCCACAGCCCGACAATGCGTTGTTCCGGGTCCGGGGCTTCGATGCTCAGACGCGCGCATTTCGTTACGAAGTCAACCCGGATTTCGGAACGTATGGAACGTCGCGATCGTTTCATCAGCCCTTTCTCATCACTGTCGAGGCGCGGGTCACGCTCGGTGCGGACCCGGCGCGTCAGACACTGGCTGCCCTGATCGCCGCGGCGCGCACCGCTCCGCGCTCCCCAGAGGAACTTGCTCCATTCCTGGCGACGCGCTTTCCCAATGTGGCCGCCATCATCCTGGTCAATCGTGACTCGCTGGGGCTGCACCTGGATGGATTACAAATGGAACAACTTGGCCGCTTGGCGCGGATGGCCGAGGATTCACTGGGCGCGGCGCGGCGCAATGTTGCGGACGTATTGGGCAGCGTCGAGTCAGCACGACGCGCTACGCTGCCAGCGATGGCCGCGGCAGCGGAATTGATCGTGAACGATGTGCGCGCCCAATCGGTGGCGTTGCTCAGCGGCGCGCAGCGCGAATCACTTCCGGCATCGCTCCGTTCAGTCAGCGTGGGCGGTCTGGTGCAACCACCCATTCCGCTTTCGCTACCAAATCCGTAGGCGGGTCAAGCCTGCCGTCTGCGGGCGACCGCGACTAGTCACGGTCGCGTCGACTGCGCGATGCGGATCATCGCGTCCGCGCTACGTTCGACGTCGGCATCCGAGGTTGCCCACGAAATGACCGAAATGCGCATCGCCGTGCGCCCCTGCCACACAGTAACGCCCGCCCAGCACGTGCCTTCAGCTTGAATGGCGGCAATGATGGCCTTTGTGCGCGCGGCGTCACCAAAGGTGACGAGTACTTGATTCAACACTACCTCATTCAGGATCTCGAATCCTGCCGCTGACAAACGTTCCGCGAAGCGTCGGGCCTGGCGACAATGGCGCGCAATCATCTCGTCCACGCCATCGCGACCCAGGGCCAGCAACGCCGCCCACACTTCGACCCCTCGTGCACGGCGCGAAAGTTCCGGAGTGTAGTCGGACGGATTGCGATGGTCGGTGTCGGTTGGCAGGTACTCCGCGGTGACGGCCATGGCCGCACGCAACGCATCCTTGTCACGAACGAATGCGACCCCGCTGTCATATGGGACGTTAAGCCACTTATGTGCGTCGGTTGCCCACGAGTCGGCTCGCTCGATGCCGGCACCGAGGTGCGCCAATTCCCCTGACGCTCGCGCCCAGAGGCCGAAGGCTCCGTCCACGTGCACGAATGCACCTGCGTCGTGCGCGATGTCGCAAATCTCACCTGCCGGATCGAAGGCGCCCGTATTCACGTTGCCGGATTGCACGCAGACGATCGTTGGCCCGTTGATACGCGGCATGTCGCTCACGCGCATGCGGCCCTGCGAGTCCACTGGCACCTTCACTACGCGATTGCGCCCCAAGCCGACCACACCAAGCGCCTTGTAGAGGGTTGGGTGCGCCTCGGCTCCCGTGATCACGGTGACGGGAGGTGCGCCGAAAAGACCGTCGGCTTCGACGTTCCAGCCAACCTTTGCGAGCACCGAATGCCGAGCCGTTGCGAGGGCGGTGATGTGGGCGACGGTTGTGCCTGTGACGAATCCGCCCGATGTTCCCTCCGGCAAGCCGAGGACATCGACGAGCCAGCGGAGTGCTACATCCTCGATGACGGCGGTGCCTGGCGTGGAGTTGTAGAGTCCCGTGTTTTGATCCCACGCCGTTGCCAACCAACTGGCGGCCACCGTGGCGGGCAATGCGCCGCCGATGACGAAGCCGAAGAAACGGCCCCCGGCCATGGCCATCGTCGCCGGAGAGCCAATATCGTCGAGTTGCTGGAGTACCACCCGAGGATCCGTGGGCGCCTGGGGCAGCGCAATGTTCAGCGCCGAGAGCGCCGCCACTGCCTCCGGTCGAGGTGAGACGGGGCGCTCGGCCAGGCTCTCCAGGTATGCAATGGAGCGCGCGGCAGCATCAAGCAGAAGCTCGGACATGGAAATATCGGGGTAGGGTGTGCGACGAAAGCTATTGCCATGCAGTGCGCGTTGCGTCCTCACCACCGCGCAACGACGCGGACTGCATGATTGGGCCCTGCCCTGGTCCGGCTACTTCCCGGCCTTCGCGCGCATCCGATTGTTCTTCGCGTTGTGCTCCAGCTCGCAGACTCCCAGCGCTTCCATCAGGGGCGGGACGTACACTCCGAAACGGCCGCGCAGCCCCTTCTTCAGGCCGTACCACCCACCAATCGGATTGCCCGGCGAACGACCCCACCCTTCGACGGTGTCATCCTTGGCCGGCTTCTGCTCATCAGCGCCGCCGAGGTCCATCCAGTCACCGCGCGCCGCAAGCATTGCGTGCAGGTCATCGATGCAGCGCGCGTCGTACAACAGGACGGTCTTTCCGACCGTGCATACGATGACCTTCGCTCCGTTCTTTTCATCCGTATGCATGGTGTACTCAGACGTTCCTGGTGGCGTTTTCAGCGTCCAGGGATTGTCCTTGGTCCGATCAACTTTTGCCATGTGCCCTCTGGTTGGTGACGTACATTGCTGACCCGATCGTTGTCGGTCTATGGGTGCGAGTAGCTCCCGACCTCGTGCAGGATAGTGGTGACTGGAGCGGCGTCGCAGCGGTCGCCGATGCCCGCAGTGAAGCTCTGGAATGCGGCCAGATGGCGCAATGGATTGTTGTCGGGATCGCTGATTGATGCCACGTGGACAAACGTCACGCCGTCGTCCAGGCGGTAGGAGGCGTAGGTCAACCCCCGGGGCGCCCCGCGACGGAGGCTTTCGAATACATCCTCAATCAGCCGGGTATTCTCGTCAGCGCGTTCCTGGCGGACGGTATAGCGTATCATGATCTGCTTCATGGGGTCCTCGATGGTCTCGGGCAGGGGTACTCGGTCTGGAGCACGATTATGTGCTTTACGTCGGAATTTGGTGGCCCAAAGGATACGTCGCCGGGTAGTTTCTTCCGGGCGTATCTTTCGGAACGGCGCCGAGCGGCTTGCCAAGGGCGCCTGTGGCGGCGCTTTTTTCACGACGACATGGAATTCCGTTGACGACTCCAGGCCAGCAGGGCGCCGGCGCACACGATGTGTCGCGCGCGCTTCAGGACGCCGTATCGCAGTCACGCAAGCAATTCATTATTGCCGTGAGCGCGCTGCGCCGTCCTTTGCACCGCTTTTGCGCGCGCATGTGCGGATCCTCACTGGACGGCGAAGATGTGCTACAGGAGACACTGGCCGACGCATTTTACAATCTCGCCTCGCTCAAGGAGACACATCGCCTCGAGCCCTGGATCTTTCGCATTGCCTACTACAAGTGCGTTGATTTCCTCCGTCGCGAGCGCCGTCGCGATGGAGAGGTGTCCTTCCAGGACGAGCACGACCGTGCTGATGAAGGAATCAGCGATGATCTCGACACTCCAATCGACGCGGCGCTGATGACGCTCGTTGGTGAATTGCCACCCAAGGAACGGGCGGCCGTTCTACTGAAGGACGTGCTGGACTACCCGCTCGCCGAAGTTGCCCAGATCGCCGATAGTACGCTCGGCGGCGTGAAGGCCGCGCTGCATCGTGGGCGGGCCAAGCTCCGCTCGTTGGAGGCGGCGCCAACGCTGTCGACGTTCGACGCCGACCAACGTCGCCTGTTCGAAGCATACGTCGAGTGCTTCAACCGACGGGACTGGGAGGCACTCCGCCAACTCGTGCGCGCCGACGCGAGGTTGGAGATCGTGGGAGAGAAGGCAGGCGCAATGGCGGGACTCGGCTCGACATATTCCAGCAACTACACGGCGCTTCCGTGGGCTTGGCGACTCGGGGTGGGGGTAGTTGACGGGGCACTTGTTGTGGTCCATTGGAAACAGACGGATGACGGATGGCAGGCGCACTCCTTTGTACGGTTGTGGTGGGACGGAGGGCAGGTGGTGCGAATCCGGGACTACATCCACCTTGGCTACCTGTTGCGGGATGCGCAGGTGGATTCCTTTGACGAGACGGCATCGTGAAATCCATGTTCGTCCGCCCTGCCTACCTGGTTGCGGTGGTCGCCAGCGTCGTGACCTTCGGCTGTGTTGGCCGCGTCTATTCGTCGCCGACATTGGCGCCGTTGCCGTGGCCGACGGATACGGTTCAGACGCGAGTGATCGCCGATGGAGTAACGCAGCGCTACGTGTATTCGCCCAGAGGGCCGTGGGCCGTCCAGGTGCTTGACGTCGACCTTGCGCGCTGCAACGCCGCCGTGTCCGTCAAGGGATTGGGCTCGGCGCCTTCTGGTGCCGCAGGCAGGGTGAGGACCACCGAGTTGTTGAGGGGTCTATCTGAACAGACCCAGGTGATTGGTGGAGTGAATGCGGACTTCTTCTCGCTTGCCGCGCCACTTGGCGTTCCGGTCGGGGCACTCGTTGTCGACGGAATCGTCGTGGCGGGGCCGGGCGACCAGTCCGTGCTCGCAGTCGATTCCGCGGGCGTACCGCGAATCACCATGCTTCATGTGAACGGCACACTGACGACAGCGGGTCGCACGCTGCCGGTCACGAACTGGAATCGTGTGGCACGTGGGGGGATCGCTTTCCTTGACGCGCACTATGCGCCGCGCACGGACACGGCGAGTGGCGTGATCGAGGTGATCGTGACGGGCCGGAATCCGTCTCGCGTGATTGATGTGGACACGCTCACGCTGGGGGTGGGCATTCCGGCAGACGGCGGTGTGATCATTGCTGGCCCGAACGCGCCGGCGGCGGCTCGTGCGGCACTGCGTTCACTCGTTGCAGGGGATACCGTGCGCGTCGATGTCGCCCTCTCGCCGCTTCACCCGCGCGACGCTGTTGGCGGTCGTCCATGGCTCATACGTGACGGCGTCGTGAACGCCTCGATTGATAGTGGCGGACCGGCGTCGTTCAATGTCGGGCGCAATCCACGTACGGCCGCCGGGCTCGCGGACAATGGGCGGCGATTGATCCTCGCTGTGGTGGACGGGCGCCAGAAGCCTTACAGCGATGGCATGTCCCTCCGCGAGTTGGCCACGCTCATGACGGCACTCGGCGCGCGAGACGCCATCAACCTCGATGGTGGCGGATCTACTACTCTGGTGTTCGCCGATCCGGACACGCGCGCACTGCGCATCGCAAACCGGCCGTCGGACAAGGAAGGCGAGCGCGCTGTGGGTGATGCGCTCGCGATCGTGAAACGATGTCGCTGAGACTGGAGCGTTTTTCCTAGCCCCGCTCGGTGGAATCGTCGAAGAGATACCGGAAATAGCGCTCCGGCGCCTCGAGAAACTCGCGCGCAACGCGATAGTGCTCGGTGTCGCGGTAGTCCACTTGCCGCAAAGCGCCATTGTCCAGGCTGAGCACCGTCGCTCCGGGGAAGGCCAGCAGCATCGGTGAATGCGTGGCGACGATGAACTGCGCATTTCTCGGTGCAGTCAGCTGGTGGAGGATGCGCATGAACGCCAGCTGCCGCTGCGGGGAGAGCGCCGCCTCGGGTTCATCGAGAATGTAGAGGCCATCTTCGAAGCGGTTCTCGAACAGGGCAAGAAACGCTTCACCGTGCGATCGTTCGTAAAACGATTGGCCGCCGTAGCGTGCGAAGTCGCTCCCGAGCGATTCCAGATGGTTTGTGAAATTGAAAAAGGTCTCGGCGCGAAGAAAAAACCCGGTCGTTGTCCGTTGGCGCCAGCTCAACCTGAGCGCGCGACCGAGTGCATGACCATCGGTCCCTTCCTCGAACTGGTGGTCGCGGTTTCCACCGTGCGCGCCGAATCCGATGCTCCACGCAAGTGCCTCGAGCAGCGTGGACTTGCCTGAGCCATTCTCGCCGACAAAGAACGTAATTGGCGTGGTAAGCTCGAAACTCAGCCCACCCGCCAGGAGCGGGATGTTGAACGGGTATACCCCTGGCTCGATTCGTTCCTCACGTAGTGACACACGCGTGAGGAACGGGCTTCCCGGCGCGACGGTCATGCGTGCATCGTCGACATGGCGTAGATGCTTCACGGCGCGGAGTCAGCGTATGACGCGCGCGCCCTTGCCCTTCATGGCCGCTTCCACTTCTTCCACACGCACCATGGAGGTATCACCGGGAGTCGTCATTGCGAGCGCGCCATGCGCGGCTCCGTATTCCACAGCGGCCTGCGGTCCCTTGCCTTCGAGGAACCCGTACGCGAGGCCGCTGGCGAAACCGTCACCGCCGCCGACGCGATCGTAGATCTCGAGATTCTCGCGCTTCATGGACTGATAGAGTTCTCCCTGATAGTAGAGGATGGCACTCCAATCGTTGAAGGTGGCTGTTGTTGCCTTGCGCAACGTCGTGGCCGCCACCTTGAAGTTCGGGAAGTCCTTCACGGCGGTCTGGATCATCGCCTTGAACTTGTCGGTCTCGATGGTGGTGAGGTGTTCGTCCGCGCCTTCAACCTCGAAGCCGAGGCACGCGGTGAAGTCTTCCTCGTTCCCGATCATGACGTCCACGTACTGGGCGATGTTGCGGTTGATCTGCTGTGCACCTGCCTTGCCGCCCTGGCTCTTCCACAGTGACGCCCGGTAGTTGAGATCATACGCGACGACAGTGCCGTATTTTTTCGCGACTTCCACGGCTTCGATCACCGCCTCGGCGGTGTTGGACGCGAGCGCCGCGAAGATGCCGCCCGTATGAAACCAGCGGACGCCTTCTTCGCCAAAGATGCGTTCCCAGTTCACCTCACCGGGCTTGATTTGCGAGGCCGCGCTGTGCCCGCGATCCGAACATCCGAGCGCAGGACGAATACCGAAGCCCTTCTCGGTGAAATTGAGGCCCACGCGTGTATTGCGGCCGAGCCCGTCGAAGTCGCGCCAGATCACATGCGACATGTCTACGCCGCCCTGCATGATAAAGTCCTCGAGCAGCCACCCCAGGTCGTTGCTCGGAATGGCCGTGACGACCGCCGCGCGCTTGCCCCAGCACTTCCGCATGGCTCGCGCGACGTTGTATTCGCCGCCGCCTTCCCACACCTGGAAGGAGCGCGCATTGCGAACACGGCCGAAGCCGGGATCGAAGCGGAGCATGACTTCGCCGAAGGACATACAGTCCCATCGTGTGTCGGCGGCGGACTTGATTCTGAGCTCGGTGGTCTGGGCGGCGTCGGTCATCGTCGTAGTGTTTGGTAATCCGGGGCTACTTGGCGCGAATGGTCTTGATGAGCGCTACGGTATCGCGAACCTTGGTTTCGATGCCGGCATAGTCCTGTTTGTCGAGCAGTTCCTTGGTCACGAGGTTGCTGCCGATACCGCAGGCGACGATTCCCGCGCCGAACCACGCCTTGAGGGATGCTTCGGTGGCTTCCACGCCGCCCGTCGGCATGATGCGCGTCCACGGCATGGGCCCAAGGATGCTTTTCACGAAATCCGGCCCGCCCACGGACGATCCGGGGAAGACCTTCACGATTTCGCAGCCCAGTTCCTGCGCGTCTCCGATTTCGGTGGCGGAGCCGCAACCGGGGCTATACGGAATGCCTCGGCGATTGCAGATCCTGGCGACGTCTGCGTTGAGAAGTGGGCCGACGACGAACCTGGCTCCGTTCGCGATGTAGATGCCAGCCGTGGGGGCGTCAACGATGGAGCCGACGCCCATGATGACGGATGGGTCGACCTTCGCGAAGTGTTGGGTGACCTCGAGGAACACGTGGGGCGCGAAATCGCCCCGGTTGGTGAACTCGATGCATTTGGCGCCGCCGTTTGCGCAGGCCTGGATGACCTTCTTGCAGACGTCGATGTCGGGGTGGTAGAAGACCGGAATGACTCCCTGGTCCATCATGGCAAGGAGGACTGAGAGGCGGTCCTTGGCGGCCATCTTCGTGTCGGGGAATGAGGTTAGGGGGCGCTGAATGTTCGAATAATGAACAAAAGCCTTTCGCTGGCGCACGTCAACCAGGAATACGCATCCCAATAGTGGCGCTGAGGGCGGGATTGAGCCACTCTCTGTCTGCCAGATTGGCTCTGGACCGTCCATCTCACCCCGCCCGCCATGAAGCGCCTGCTCCTCACCCTCTTCCTCGCGTTCCCCGTTGAAGCGCAGCAGCCTGACACCGCCTTCACCTATAGCGAAGCGATGGTTCCGGCGCGGGATGGGACGAAGCTCCGCACGGTGTTCTTCGTACCGAAGGCGGCGACCGGGCCGCTCCCCATTCTTTTCATCCGCACGCCATACGGGGCACCACAACGGCCGTTCCCGCTCTCGCGCGCATATCCGGAACTAGTGGCCGAGGGGTACATCTTTGCCATGCAGGACATTCGCGGCAAGTACGGTAGCGAGGGAACGTTCGTGATGCAGCGCGCACCGCGGATGATGGACGCTGGCCGCGGTGCGATTGACGAGAGCACGGATGCCTACGACTCAATCGAGTGGCTTCTCAAGAACATCCCGAAGAACAACGGTCGCGTGGGAATGATGGGGGTGAGCTACCCCGGCTGGACCACCGCGATGGCGATGCTCGATCCGCATCCGGCGCTCAAGGCGGTGAGTCCACAGGCATCGCCAGCCGACATGTGGATGGGCGATGACTTTCATCACAACGGTGCGTTCCGGCTGAGCTACGGATTCGAGTACGCGTACATGGTGGAGAACGCGAAGGAGGGCTCGCAGTTCGAGTTCGAGGACTATGACACCTACGATTGGTATCTGCGCGTGGGTGCATTGCCGAACATCCAGACGAAGTATCTCAAGGACAAGCACTTGCCCACGTGGGACGACTTCCGCGCGCATCCGAACTACGACGCATTCTGGCAGCGGCAGGCGATGAAGCCTTACCTGACGCGCGTGAACGTTCCTACGCTGAACGTGGCGGGATTCTGGGATCAGGAGGACTTCTATGGCCCGGTCACCATCTACCGTGAGCTCGAGAAGCACGATGCAAAATCGCTCAACTCCCTCGTCATCGGCCCATGGAACCACGGCGGTTGGGGCCGACCCGCACAGAAACTCGGCAACATCGACTTCGGGTCGGAAACGGGCGATCACTTCCGTGCAAATATCCAGGCGCCTTTTTTTGCCTACTACCTGAAAGACAAGGGGAGTCTCGCGCAGCCTGAAGCCACGGTATTCGAGTCTGGCAGCAATACGTGGCGAACGTTCGGATCGTGGCCGCCGAAGGAGGCAACGACGCGATCCCTGTACTTCCGTCAGGGCGGGCAACTGTCGTTCGACAAGCCGACCTCGTCAACTCGCGCACTGGAAGCCGACAGCTATGTGAGCGACCCCGCCCATCCTGTTCCGTATCGCAAGCGTCCAATCGAACCCACGTACTATCCGAAGGGTTCGGGTTGGGGTCCGTGGCTCACCGAAGATCAGCGGTTCGTCACTGACCGGCCTGATGTGCTGCTTTATCAGACGGCACCGCTTGACGCTGACGTAGTTCTCGCCGGCGACATCACGGCCCACCTCTACGCCAGCACCACGGGCCAGGACGCGGATTTCATCGTCAAGCTGATCGACGTCTATCCGCAGCACTATGACGCCGACGTGAAGATGGGCGGCTATGAACTCATGGTGGCCAACGACGTCTTTCGTGCCCGTTTCCGTGAGTCGTTCGAACGTCCAAAACCGATGGTTCCCAATCAAGTGACACCGTTGAGCATCGACTTGCACACACAGAGTTACCGGTTCAAGCAGGGCCACCGGATCATGGTCCAGGTGCAGAGCAGCTGGTTCCCGCTCATCGACCGCAACCCGCAAACGTGGGTTGCCAACATCTTCGAGGCAAAGGACAGCGACTACAAATCACAGACCCATCGTATCTGGCGCAGTGCGCAGTTTTCATCCCGTGTGGACATCGCTACCGTGTTGAAATAGTCACCTCGCCGGAACCTTGAACTTTTTGCGATCCGCCAGTCGTGGGGCTCTCGTGTCGCATCCCTCGAGATGGTCGTTCACCATGCCCATTGCCTGCATGAAGGCGTACATCGTCGTGGGTCCGACGAATGACCATCCGCGCTTCTTCAGCTCCCTGGAGAGGCGCGCTGACGCTTCCGTCTGGCCGAGCTGACTGAGCGATGCCCAATCCATGCTTGATGGGCGATCTGCCGCGGCGGGCTCGAACTGCCAGGCGAATGCAGCGATCGAGCCAAATTCATCCACCATCTCGTGCGCGCGTTTCGCATTGTTGATCGTGGATTCGATCTTTCCTCGATGTCGTACGATCCCGGCGTCCTTCAACAATGAGTTGACCTTTCGAGCTCCGTACTTCGCGATCGCTTCGAAATCAAATCCATCGAACGCCGCACGAAAGTTCTCGCGCTTCCGCAGGATGGTCAGCCAGCTCAAGCCGGACTGGAATCCCTCGAGGGTGATCTTCTCGAAGAGACGGACATCGTTGCGGACCGGTACGCCCCATTCCCCGTCATGATACGCGACGTACAGCGGATCCGTGCCACACCACCAGCATCGAGACCGGCCGTCGGCATGCAGGGTGACTTTCTCTGGCATGGCTACCACAGTTGTGCGTGAATGCTATCTGGCCTGACAGTGCCTGGCCGGCCCAGTTCCGGCGGTCAGCGGCGGTGGCTTGCGAGCGCCGCGACCAGGTGATCCCGGATTTCCTTGAGCAGGTCGCGCAATGCGGGGGTAGCATTCACACGTGCCGATGTGTCATCGAAGTAGAGACATCCGAGCAGTTTTCCCTCGATGACTAGCGGGAGCAGGCCGAAGCTCTTGGGATCCAGGTCACGGAGAAGGCGATCGCGCCGCAGCAACTTGGACTCATCGGCGTCCATGTCCACGAACAGATCTTCACGAGTGAGCAATGATATGCCCAACGGTCCGCCCATGCTCGAGGGGCGCACGAGGAAGACGCTGATCGCGTTCTCATGTCCCGGTCCCGCACCCATTCGACCGCGGACACGAGAGAAATCCTCTGAGCTGAGCGCCATGATGGCACGTCGGTAGCCGGCACCCACGATCGCGTCGAGCGTCGCCCGACTCGCTCGACCCACGTCGAACGTTCCGTCGAGGCGATCATTGTTCAGGGTGCGTAGCGCGTCTCGAGTCTTCGCTTCTACGGCACTGTCAGTGTCCTTTGCCTCGTAGCGGCCTGCTGCCGCCACCCAGTCCGGATGTGAGACAGCCAACTCCTTCTCCGGTTCGCCATCACCGTCGTCCACCTCGTCGCTCACGTCCGCATCGACGAATGACCGGCGTTCGACCGGCCTGTCGCCTTCGTGCTCGACGGACTCTTCCACGAACGCGACGGATGCCACCTCGATCTGTCGAGTGAGTACCTTCTCGTCGAAGCTCGCGTTCATCGTAGTCAACGCTTCCTGCGAATCCGCCAGCGCGGCCTTGGCGGTCTTCACGACAGCCTCCGTGTCGAGACCAAGCGGACGAGCGTATTGCGCCACGATCTGTCCGAGATCGCCGGGTTTTGTCTGTGTGGCCCGACGATACACGGCGTTCGTGATCTCACTGCTCAATTGGGTAACTGCGTGCAATCGCGCCGCAGGGCTGTCTGCTGGTGGAGCGGCGCGACGCATGCTGACGACGATGTCGCCCGGCATCTTCCATCGCTGGGCCAGCGCGATCCCGGCCTCCTCGAAGGTAAAGCCCAGGAGCGCCCGCTCCGCACCTGGTTTGGTCTTGGAGTCGCGCGCCAGAACGGCGAGCCAGTCGTTGTACTGCTTCGTCCTGTAGCACGCGACGAGAATCTCGCCGAGGTTGCGGAACAGGCCGCAGAGATATGCAATTTCTCCCTTGTGATACCCGGCCTGGGGGGCCAGCTGCAGGCTCTGATTGGCTGTGAGCACCGAGATGGTGAGCAACTCGCTCACGCCAGGCGCCTTCTTCTGCATGTGATCAAACACGCTGGCAGCCATGGCCAGATGGCGCACGCGATCGAAGCCGAGGAGCAAAATTGCCTGCTTCACCGACGATACGCCCGTGGAGCCCGGCGCGTTCGCGACAGAGTTCGCGATGCGGATGATCTTGGCAGTGAGGGAGACATCCTGGACGATGGCGTCCTGCAGCAACGCGACGCGTGCTTCCATGTCGCCGGCCGTGCGCGAGATGGCTCGTACGTTGCCGACGAATGCCGGAAAGTCCGCGGACGCTCCGACTGCCCGCACGAACGCCTTTGCCTCCGCCGACACCTCGGGCACATGAGTGACAACCGGCGGTTCGTGTTCTTCCGCGGGAGCGCTCAGGATTCCTCCCTGCGCGCGGATTCTTCGCCGCCGATGTCGAGCAGGGCAAGCCGGATAAGGTTGACGCCGCGCGACCGCAACCACGTGGCTACGGACGAGTCGTCGGAGAAGAGGGAGAACACGGTCTCCGCCGACGCCTGATGCCACTGCCGCGATGGGTTCGTAGACATGCCGCCCGCAGGCGTCAGGGACGTGGCAGGGGTCAATTGTCGAGCGGCACTGATGAATCGAACGAACACGAGGCCGTCGTCAACACGGAATTCGAGTGTCGGTTGGGTAGGACCGCCGGTAACGCGGAGCACGTCGCCGCGATCGTCGAAATGTGAGTCGGCTGCGGGCACTGGAAATGAATCGGGCATCTTGGCGCTTCAACTGGATGCGATCTGGACACCAATCAAGGAAAAGCGGTCAGTGGCGCTGGACCGCGTTCAAGCAAACATCGGGCGTGCGACATGGAAACTCCAGCGGACCCTCGTGCGGTGTCCGCGGAGCACTACCAGCACTATTACCAGCACTA
>JBDUCM010000308.1:0-3582 GCA_040003455.1 bacterium | reverse complement strand
CATGCGCATCAGTCCATCGGCGGGAAAGCCAGCGGATCCTGCAACGCTGGTCGACATACCACGGCTCATCACCGCGTACTACGCCGACGTGCCGGATCCCTCCGTCGCGGCGCAACGGGTGGCGTTCGGCACGTCGGGGCATCGCGGATCGTCCTTCGACAGGGCGTTCAATGAGTGGCATATCCTGGCCATCAGCCAGGCGATTTGCCTGTACCGCACGCAGCACCAGATCAACGGGCCGCTGTTCCTGGGCATCGACACCCACGCGCTCTCGGTGCCGGCGCTCGCGAGTGCCCTCGAAGTCCTGGCGGCCAACGGTGTAGACGTCATGCTCTCCGAGCGGGATGCCTACACGCCGACGCCAGTCATCTCACACGCGATTCTCACGTACAACCGAGGCCGCAAGACCGGGCTCGCTGATGGCATCGTGATCACGCCGTCGCACAACCCGCCGCATGACGGCGGGTTCAAGTACAATCCGCCCAACGGCGGCCCGGCGGAGTCCGACATCACCGATTGGATTGGAGCCAAGGCCAACGAATTTCTCGTTGCCGGACTCAGGGATGTAAAACGAATCTCGTACACGAAGGCGTTAGGCGCGAGCACGACACATCGGCACGACTATCAGGCGGCCTATATCGCTGACCTCGGCAACGTGATCGACATGGACGCCATTCGGGGTGCGACGATCAGCCTCGGTGTCGATCCGCTGGGGGGCGCTGGGGTACACTACTGGGAACCGATCGCCGAGCGCTATGGGCTGAACCTGACCGTCGTGAACAAGGCCGTCGATGCCACCTTCCGGTTCATGACCGTGGACTGGGACGGCCAGATTCGCATGGACCCGTCGTCGCCGTACGCGATGCAGCGGTTGATTGACATCAAGGATCGCTTTGATATCGCCTGGGCCTGCGATACCGACCACGACCGGCACGGCATCGTTACTCACAGCGCGGGATTGCTCCCGCCTAACCACTACCTGTCCGTCGCCGTCCTCTACCTGTTCCAACACCGGCCGAAGTGGCGCACCGACGCGGCCATTGGCAAGACGCTCGTGAGCAGCCAGATGATCGATCGCGTGGCGGCCAAGGTCGGCCGGAGGCTGTACGAAGTGCCGGTCGGCTTCAAGTGGTTCGCGGACGGCTTGCTGGATGGTTCACTTGGCTTTGGTGGCGAAGAAAGTGCGGGAGCGTCGTTCGTCCGCCTCGACGGCAGCGTCTGGACGACGGACAAGGATGGCATCGTGCCAGGATTGCTGGCGGCCGAGATCACGGCGCGGATGGGCCGCGATCCCGGCGAGATCTATCAGGACCTCACGCGCGACCTTGGTGAGCCGGTCTACGACCGCGTCGAGGCACCAGCGACCGCCGCTCAAAAGGCGCTCCTCGCGGCGCTCTCGGCACAGCAGGTCAACATCACCGAGTTGGCAGGCGAGAAGATCGAGAGCGTGCTCACCAAGGCGCCGGGCAACGGCGCGTCGATTGGCGGCGTAAAGGTGATCGCGAAGAGTGGATGGTTCGCCGCGCGCCCGTCGGGAACGGAGGAGATCTACAAGATCTATGCGGAGAGCTTCAAGGACCCTGATCATCTGCATCGCGTGCTGGTCGAGGCGCAAACGATCATCAATGACGTCCTGGCCGGTGCACAGCCTTCCGGCACGGGGCATTGACGTGGACTCGCGCGTGATCGCGTGCTACGAAGACTGTCCTTGATCGAGTGGGTCTGCAGACGGTCGCGGAGCTCCGCCGTCGTCAAGCCACCGCTCCTTGGCCGATTCACTCAGGGGATGAAACACCGGGGCCGTCGGCATCGCGGCCGCCGTGTCTCCGGCGGGTGAAAGGTGCGCCACGGTGAGCAGGATGAGCGCGCCGTGAACCGACTGCGCAGCGTGTTCGACGCGCGCGGCAAAGACCAATACGTCGCCGGGCTCGAGCACGTACTCCTTGTTGAGCGCGTAGAAGGTCACATCGCCATTCAGCACCTGGATCGATACGGGATTGTCGGTGCTGTGCGGTGGGAAGACGCCCCCAGCGGCGAGGCCCATCAACGTCAGGCGGAGCGGACCTTCTTTCACCAGCGTGCGCGCGCTCCGGCCGCGTTGGGCGAGCAGCACAGGATCGATCATCAATGCATCCGCTCGAAGGTGCTGGACGATGGTGTCGCCGGATATGGTGCGGTGCATCGAGGACATTCTGGTACCGGAGCGGAGTCTGTAGCGTTACGTGTCTGCCGACATCGCGAAGATCATTCCACCGCGTGCAGGAGGGCGGAGGGAGCGGCATTTGATTCGCCTGCGCTCCGCGCTGCGAGGATCGAGCAAGCTTGCATGTGGCGAACTCGGCGTAGCGGTCCTGATACCGTGAGGGGCGCGCATTGTGCACCAAGGGCGAGGCAATGATCACGGCGAAATACGACTCTTCCGCGCACGTTAAATGCGACGCTTCCGGCAAGGTGAGTCGAGTGGAGTTGTGTACATGAATACATTGTATGCCTGCCAGTTCCACGACATACTGAGCGATGAGATGGGTACGCTGATGGACGAGCAAGATCATCTGCTCCGCACTCTCGTCAACGCCGATCAGCTTTGCGGTGCTCGCGGAGCGATCGCGATGCGGCCCATTGTCCGGTGTGAGCTGCGGGGGGTGCGTGACCCATGTGAAGGCGAGATTGGCGAAGGCTGAGTGCACCTGTCGTTGGCGCCTTCCGTCGTCGTCATCATACCAAGCACGCAATAGCCGCGATGAGTAGATGCGTGCGAAGGGGTATCGACCACTTCAAGACAGCCGCCGCGCGACGTACATCCAGCGCGAGTACGCCATCCGCAACCCGCACCGTTTCAGCCGATGCGCTGCGAATGGCTTGGACATCAGCGCGAGCGATGGTCCCGGCCCTGCACCCGCGCCTGCGTCGACGCCTTTCTTCCGGCGGGCATGAATCCGCGAGATCCGGAGATCTCTCCGCAAGGACCTGCCGCGGACGCCCGGACCGACTCGTTTCTCAGGAGCGCAATTTCCTGACGTCCGGGCAATGGGCCGGCGGGGCATTGCTGCCGTGCCGGCCTCGCTCATCGCGATCTGAAAGCTGAACCGCGTCGATCCGCCGGGCATCGCCGCCGCCATCAACCGCTTTGCGTGGGCTCCGATGTCATCACAGCACCGAGTTCAGCGCGCACGCGATGGGTCCGGTGATCGTCCACCAACTGAACGCTTCCCCTATCGGCGCTCGCGATCCCGTCGAGTTCGAGTCGCGCCACTCCTCGCCCCGTTCCCTGACGGTTGTCCACGGTGATCTCATACGGGGTCGTGCCGAATCGCAACGCCACGGTGAACTCCGGCCACGACGCGGGGATGCACGGATCGATCAGCAGCCGATCTCCATGCACGCGTATGCCGAGCAGCCACTCGACGCCCGCGCGATGCATCCAGCCGGCGGATCCGGTGTACCAGGTCCATCCGCCACGTCCGACGTGCGGCGACTCGGAGTAGACGTCGCCCACCGACACATAGGGCTCGACCCGGAATCGCGCGGCGTCGTCCGGGGTGGACGAGTGCGTGATCGGATTCAGCATCGAGAGCGTGGCGG
>JBDUCM010000307.1:0-3597 GCA_040003455.1 bacterium | reverse complement strand
AACGCACCATCGAGGTGGGTGAGCGCGCCCTTCCCCGCGAAAAACTCGCTGTTCAGGCGGTAGTAGTCGTAGTAGTTGAGATCAACCGCGAGCACCGTGACGTGATTCAGGAGACCCGGCACGAACGGCTCCGAGCCGCCATGGTAGGCGAAGCCGGGAATGGCGACCGACGAGTCCGCAAATTCCGTGAAGAGGCTGAACGTCGAGCTGATGTTCACCTGATACGAACGCGCATACCGCACGGATGGCCACGACAGTGTGAGGGTGTCGTGCAAGAAATCGAACGGTTCCGTGGTTGACGTGCCCGGCGGGATGGCCGCGCCGGCGGGGATGACGGTTGACCCGCTGATCACGGTGCCAGATGGCGCAACGATGCGGAGCGTGTACGTGGCTCCCGGCACGAGCGTCGCGTTGTACCGATCGAGCGAGATATGATAGGCGGTGGACAGCCGCTTCTGGCCTCCCTTCGTGGCAAACAAGGTGTCATCCCGCACCTCCTCCGCGGTCATGACACGACCATCCGGGTCCGTGATGGTGACCAGCGCGTTGGGCACTTCCGCTTGCTCGCTCACCAAGCCGTTCGTCCCCTGGAGCACGATGTATTGATCGCGCTGATTGGCGTCGAGCACCGCGTGCACGATCAACGTGGACGCCGACGGTGACACGACTGATTGTTCCACGCAACTTGAACCCAGTGCGGTCAAGGTAGTCAGCGCAACAACGCCGAACGCCAGTCTAGAACGCAATGTGTACCCCCAGCGTGGGCGCGAACGGAATGTTGGGAAAGCTCGCACGGGTTGCCTTGCCGTCGAACGTATACAGCCATGCGGCCGGGTTGGACGAGTTGAACAGATTCACGATGCTCAGGTATGGCGCGACGGTCGCGCCAAACGCACGACCCGTATGGGTGAGGCTCACGTCCACGCGTTCATAGAAGGGGAGGCGGTCAGCGTACGCGGCGCCCGTGATGTTCTGGATGTCCAGTGGATCAAGCACCCATTTGTGCGTGGTGGGATCGTATCGATCGCGCGAGAAGCTTCCGAGCACGCGCGTGGACGGAAAACCGCTCGCCACGTTGATGTGCGCGCCGAGTGTGTACGCATTGCCCGTCCAGCTCCCAACGAGATTGAGGTTGTGCCTGCGGTCCTGCGGTGGCGCGTACCGGACGCCGCTCGCATCCACACGCGTACTCGCGGCATACGAGTACGACACCCATCCACTGAAGTCCGCTCCCTCAATCTGCCGTAACAGCACGTCCGCGCCGTACGTAGAGCCGCGCGTGGCGATGAACGCGTCGTTCGGCGTGCGCGGATCGCTGTACGCATTGGCGACGAGCAGATCGTCATAGCGCTTGTAGAACAGACTGGCGTGAAAGAGCTTGCTTGCGGTGACCCACTTTTCGACGCCCAGCACCGCGTCGCGAACGCTGGAGGCGCGGCGTGCGGAATCGCTCATCACCCAGAATTGCAGTGGCTCAACGGGCTCCTCTTCGCGTCCCAGCGAATGCAGCCATTGCGTATATCGTCCCGCGCCAGCGGTGAGTGCGAGGTTCGGGTTGACGAAATACTTGAGCGAGAGCCGCGGCGAGAACCCCGTGCCCGTGGCGTTCTGCACGGCCTCGGCGCGTGCGCCAAGATCGATGAGCCACGCCGCATTGGGCCGCCACACGCGATCGGCGAAGAGACTGGCCGAGAGGCTGTGCTGCGACAAGGAGTCAATTGGGAGCAGGTCGCCGAACTCCTGATCGTTCGCCGCCGCCTGATAGATGAGCCGCTGCGCGGCGAGCTCGTAGCCAACCGTCGTCGTGGCCGTGGAGCGATACGCGGTGACCGAACCCGACACGCGAGTGTCCGAGACGCTATTCCTCACATGCGACAGAATATCATCTGCGTCGAGACGCGCGTAAAACCGCGAGACCGACAGGCGCTGCTCGAGCGACGCACTGTCGCCGAGTGACACGCCGAATAACGACGGTGCTGTGGACAGCGCCTTGGACGCCGTGACGCCGAGCACCTGGTTCCCCCACCCGGCGCTCGGCGCGTTGAAACCAGAGGGGCGTCCGACATCGAGACCGGCGTAGCCCGTGGCGGCGAGTCGTACGCCGTTCGCAAAGCGTCTGGTGAGGTGCGCGTTGAAGTCCTGGAAGTGATACGGAAATGCGTTGGGCCTGATGAGGTCCACCACCACGTCGGCGTACGAGCGCCGGGCGCCAACCATCCACGACCCCTCGCCGTCGGCGAAGGTTCTGCCTAACGAGGCTTGCGTCGAGACGAGCGAGAGATCGGCGGTGCCGCGCGTTTCCGAGGTGGTAGGAGACGCCGACTTGACGTCGAGGACGCCGGACAGCCGGCCGCCATAGCGCGCCGGAAGCGCACCGGTGTGCAGGTCGACCTGTCCGACGGTGGCGTCGATGAAGGTGCTGAACACGCCGCCCAGATGAAACGGATTGTAGATGGGATACCCATCCAGGAGAACGAGTGTCTGATCCGCTTCTCCTCCGCGAACATTGAATCCCGCGGCCCAGTCGCTGCGTGCTGCCACGCCAGGCATCAACTGCAGGGAGCGCAGCACGTCCGGCTCCACGAAGGTTGGTACGGTGCGAAGCGCGGCGCCGGACACCGAATAGGTGCTGGCGTACGAACTGTTTTCAAAGTCCAGGCGCTCCGTGCGGGCGGCTTCAATGCGGTATCGCGGCAACTCCACCGACGCGTGCGTGGAGGAATCGCGAGCGACGGGGGGCCGTGCCACCACAACGCGAGGCGCCGCGGCAAACACGATCTCGCCACGCGTGGACACGAGTGCGCGCAGGTTGCTCACTCGTGCCACCTCGATGAGCGCCTCCGCCACCGTACGGTCGTGCGCCCTCACGTCGATGGGTTTGGATAGCCCGGGCAGCGTAGGATCGACCGTCACGTTGAGGCCCGCCACCGTGGCGATGACCGTCAGGATGTTCTCTGCCGAGCGATTGGTGAAGCCCAGGGTAATGTGTGCACGTAGTGCGGCAACGCCGTTGCCGTCCGCGCGCAGGTCGCTGAATAGCGTGGTGTCGCGCACGCCCTGTGCGTGGAGTCCGGTGGGTGCGAGTAGAGGAACCGCGAGAGACAGCACCAGCGCGAATTGCAATGACTGGCGTTTCATCTGCTCACGGGATGCAAGGTGATCACGCGTCCTTGCTGCTCGTATCGCGCGCCCAGCATCGACGTGAGAGCGTCGAGCACACCGGCGAGCGTTGGCGTGCTGTAGAGAGCCGTGACGCGCCGAGCGGACAGCGGGCCGTCCGGCACGCGGATGTCCACGTCGAACCACCGGTTCAGTTCAGCAACCACCTGGGTGAGCGGCTGATTCTCGAAGATGAGGCGGCCGGCAAGCCACGCGTTGCTCGTCGCGGCGCTGGCAATTGCGTCGCGCCGGGGCTGGCCCGACCGGTCGACGCGTCCGACGTCGCCCGCAACGAGCTTCACCGATTGCGCGGGCACGGCGCCCGAGAGCGACACAATGCCTGAGGTCACCGCGACACTCACCGCCGAGTCGGATGCGTATGCGCGCATCACGAATTCCGTGCCGAGGTCCGTGGCGACGGCGTTTTTGGCGCGCACG
>JBDUCM010000306.1:0-3603 GCA_040003455.1 bacterium | reverse complement strand
CACGGCGGAAAGGAATTCATGCTGCCGTTCGAGCGTCGATTGGAAGGTCAGCTCCTTCGTCACGAGCAGTCGGGCCTGCGCCCGCAAGGCGATCTCCGTCATGACACTCGCCGCAAGGTCCGTCATCACCGCGAGGTGTTCGTCGGTCCACGCACGCTCCTCGCGGTCCATCACGCAAAAGCTGCCGATCGTCTGGCCATCGCTGGTCGTGAGGGGCACGCCGAGATACGCGCGCATTCCCAACTCCACATGCGCGCGGTTTTGGGCGACGAGCAGGTGCGTCGACGCATCGTGCACCACCAATGGCCCGGCGCGATCCACCACATGTTGGCAGAAGGAATATGCCAGTGAGCTCGTCCGTTCGGTGTCCAGGCCCACACAACTCTTGAAGAACTGCCGGTCGGCCTCCACGAAGCACACCAACGCCACAGGTGCGTGCAGGGCGACGGACGCCACGCGAGCGAGCCGGTCGAATGCCTCTTCCCATGCACTCCCCACCAACGCCGTATCGCGCAGCGCGCGCAGGCGCTCCGGGTTGAAGAGCACCTCCGTGCGAGCCATCGGGATTGAGACGTGCCAGGGGACGATCTCGGGGAGCATGCGCGCGGGGCCATTTCCAGGGAGGGGCTTACCGTGCTGAGTATCGGCGCGGGAACGCCCATCCTCCACTCCGCCCACGGTCGCGCCCGTCATCTGAACTTCAGCGAATCGTAATCTTCCACTCACGGTCTCTTCATGTGTCGCCCGTACCTTGGCGGCGAGCAGCAGCCTCGTACCTACCGCTCACTCGAGCCGACATGCAATGACCAGCCACTCCGACGCGGACTTCATCACGCTCCAGGAAGCGCTCGCCGGGGAGTATTCCCTCGACCGCGAACTCGGGCGCGGGGGCATGGGTATCGTCTATCTCGCCCGTGAAGTGCGCCTCGCGCGATCTGTAGCCATCAAAGTCCTCCCGCCGGCCCTCGCGGCCCGCCGCGAACTGCGCGACGCGTTCTTGCGCGAATCGCAAACGGCCGCGGGGCTCAACCACCCGAACATCGTACCGGTATACGCGGTCGGCGAATCCGGCGGCTTCGTGTACATCGTCATGGCGTTCGTGGATGGCACCACGCTCGGGGAACGGCTGCGGACCAAAGGTCCCCTGCTCCCGGGCCAGGCCGCCCGGATGCTGCGAGAGGTGGCGTGGGCGCTGGCATATGCGCACGCCGCAGGCATCGTGCATCGAGACGTCTCTGCCGAGAATATCCTCCTGGAGCGCGGCACGGATCGCGCCATTGTGATGGATTTCGGCATCGCGAGCGCCATGCGTACCAGCGCCGTCGCGGACGACGGCCGCGTGATGGGCAACGCCTACTACGTGAGCCCCGAGCAGGCGATGGGCGAACCGGTAGACGCGCGCAGCGATCTCTATTCGCTCGGCGTCTGCGGATACTACGCCCTCACCGGCCGTCTGCCGTTCGACGCACGCACCCCCGCCGAGATCGTCACCCTGCACATCACGGCGCCCGCGCTTCCCGTCGCGACGGTTGCCACCGCGACTCCCATTCGCCTGGCGCAAGCAGTGGACCGATGCCTCGCGAAGGATCCTGCCGAGCGCTTTCGAAGCGCGGAGTCGTTCGCGGAGGCGATCGACCTGGCATTCGAGCACGCACGGGGGATCCCCGCGCCTCTGCGCGTGTGGATTACGCAAGGAGAACGAGAGGCAGTGCCGCGCGCGTTGTTGCTGATGTGGGGAATGATCCTCGGCCCATTTGCCGCGATGATTACGCACGACCCATGGGTTGGACCCCTGCCGCTCCTGGTCATGGGAGGCTTGAGTGTGGTTCCGATCATCACGCGACTGCGACATCTGCTCGCTGAGGGCTACGATGTAGCCGACCTGCACAGCGCGCTCCGTGAGCATGATCTTGCGCGCACGGAGGAGGAGGCCTATCAACGGCGATTCGCGTCGTCTGCCATGGGCCCTGCGTTGCGCGTGATGTTCGTCGGCTCGCTGAGTGCACTCTCGTTCCTGGGCTGGCTGTCCGGCCACAACGCGGACGTGTTCGCCGAGAGCAGCGCACTGATTCGTGGAAGTTCGGTTATCCTCGCCTCGGCGTTCGCTGTGATCTCGATGGTCGGGTTGGCCACTGGCTTCATTCGTCACCGCCTGGCCGCGCCGCTGGCCGGCATGAAGGTCAACTTCTGGAAGGGCAAATGGGGTGCGCGCTTCGCCCGGTTGGCCAGCGTCGGCCTTGGAACCGTTGAGCACCGCGCACTCGGCATGCCGCTCCTCACCGAAGTGGCGCTCGGCCGCGCAACGGACCATCTCTACCGCGCGCTGCCGAGGGAGACGCGAAAGGAGCTTGCCGACCTGCCGGAGATCGTGCGGCGACTGGAGCGCGACGCGACGGCGTTACGCTCCTCCATCGACGCCATCGACGATCAACTGTCGGTGTTCGATCGTGCCGCTGCGCGTTCGCGTCCGACATCGGTCCACGCGTCGCCGATCGAAGAAGATCTTCGCTCCACGCGGGGCACCGCGGCGGAGCAACTGGCCGCGACCGTCGCCGCACTGGAGAATGTTCGGCTCGGATTGCTGCGACTGCGCATCGGCAGCGCGCGCGTCGAGTCGGTGACGGCGTCGCTTGACGCGGCCCACCGGGTGGGTGAACAGATCGACCTGGCGCTCGAGGCGCGGGACGAAGTGGAACGTGTGCTGCGTTCCCCAACGCCAAAGCCGCGCGTCATCGACGTTACGGAAGACGATGATGCTGACACGCCGGTGCAGGGAGTGCCTGCCGCGAGGGGCTGAGGGCAGGAGCCCTCAGGTGCGCCTATTCGATCATGCCCCGCTCAACGCGAGTCGCATGGCGCACCGCCGCCCAGCCGGCAGCCCCCGTTCCACCTCGGCTCGAAGGATGTCGCGCAGGTGCTTCTCCGTGCTCTTGTCGGTGAGTGTTTCAAATCCGAGACGGTGATAGAATGGCTCATTCCACCTGACGTCGCGAAACGTGGTGAGCGTTACCGCGATCAATCCACGTCCGCGCGCATCTCCAATGGCGGTCTCCATGAGGGCGGTGCCGAGCCCAGCGCCTTGCCGGTCCTGGCGCACGGCAACCTCCCATATGTGCAGCGAGTCACCAAGGACTTCGGCGCTCAGGAATCCGATCGGGGAATCCGGGTGGTCCACCGCCACCCAGTTGGTGCCCAGCGCTGTCAGCTCGAGGTGCCGCTCCACGGACTGATCGTCGCCGTCAGCGATCCACGATAGCTCGGGAATCTGGCGATAGGACTGTCCAGCCGACCGCTCGATGGCAGGCAGGCACGTCGCGTCTCGGCGCTCGGCAAGGCGAATGTGTGTCATGGCGCAGGCGGTCGTTTTGTGGAGCCGGTTCGTGGTCTGGTGCGGCCTGTCAACAAAACTGCTGACGGCGGGTATTCGTTCCGCAGCCGGTCGCTCGCTAGACTTCCCTACGCCTGCATTCCGGTGCACGGCTCTTGAAACGCACGACGCTCGAGGAGGCGCCCCGACATGTCGAATTACCTGTCTCGATCCTGCGCGACACTCGGAACGGTTGCACTGGCATCGTGCGGCGGAAGCTCCCCGACGGCTCCGTC
>JBDUCM010000155.1:0-12175 GCA_040003455.1 bacterium | reverse complement strand
CCGACCTCAGCGAACTCGAACGCATTGGAAAAGAGGTGGAGCAGAGTGTTCAATCCATTCCCGGAACGCGGAGCGCCTTCGCTGAGCGGGCTGTGTCCGGCTACTACCTCGATATCGACATCGATCGTGCGGCTGCCGGGCGCCATGGCGTAAACGTCGCCGACGTGCAGACCGTGATCGCAACGGCGATTGGGGGAATGACCATCACCCAGACCGTCGAGGGCCGCGAGCGGTACGGCGTCCGCGTGCGTTACCCGCAGGAATTGCGCGACACGCCGGAGCGTCTCGCGTCGGTGCTCGTACCGGTGAATCACGACGTCGGCGGTACGCAACCCGCGAAACAGGGCGCGATGGCCGGATCGCCCATTGGCGGATCGGTCATGTCGGCTGGAACGGCGCAGGTACCGCTGGGGCAGCTTGCCACCATCAAACAGGTGGCCGGGCCGATGGTCGTGCGAACGGAAGGGACGATGCCCACGGCGTGGGTCTACGTTGACGTCGCCGGTCGTGACATCGGCGGCTATGTGACCGACGCGCAGCGCGTGGTCGCCAATACGGTGAAGCTTCCCGTGGGATATAGCATCGTCTGGAGCGGGCAATACGAGTACATGCAGCGTGCGACCGAGAAGATGAAAGTCGTGATTCCGGCCACGCTTGCCCTCATCTTCCTGTTGCTCTATTTCAACTTCAAGAGCGTGGGCGAGACTTTGATCGTGATGCTCTCGCTTCCGTTTGCGCTTGTTGGAGGCATCTGGTTCATCTCCGCGCTCGGCTACAACTGGTCAGTTGCTGTGGCCATCGGCTTCATCGCCCTTGCGGGCGTCGCGGCGGAAACGGGCGTGGTCATGCTCATTTACCTCGACAACGCATGGAAGGAGCGTCTCGCGCGCGGCAGCGCGCCCACGACGCGCGACCTGTATGATGCCGTGATGGAGGGCGCCGTGGAGCGCGTGCGACCGAAGATGATGACCGTCACGGCGATCATGGCTGGGCTACTGCCCATTCTGTACGGCAATGGCACCGGCGCAAGCGTCATGAAACGCATCGCCGCGCCCATGGTGGGCGGAATGCTCTCATCCACCGTGCTGACACTCATTGTCATCCCGGCGATATACTCGCTTTGGAAGGAGAGGGCATTGCGTTCATAGCTCTTGCGCGTGAAAGGCGGCGAGGAGGCTGGCTGGAAGAACGACTGATTCGCCAACGGCGCTCGATTCTTGCACTGTGCGCAGGCGCGCCTTTTGTGGCGCGGCCATCCCGTCTCCTTCGCGAAGTACCGTAAGGGTATCTGCCCAGCAACATCGCGAAGCCGCACCCGTAGCCTACAATTCAGCAGGCAGCGACCTGAAGACCAGGGATTTCCCATGGTTTACGTCGTCCGTCGCTTGTTAGGCGCCACCGTACTGGCGCTGCTTGCTGCCTGCACGACGGAAAACGTCGTGTACCGCGACGCCGCGAACTTCGCGGCACCACCCGCGGCAGCGAAAAGCTTCCTCGGCTACGCCGACATCGCGAACAAACGCACCGTCTGTGGCTCCTGCCATCTCGATGCGCAGGCCCGATGGTCCACCACAAAGCACGCGAGCGCGTGGAACGACCTGCAGAGCAGCGGCGGTGCAACGGGCACATGCGAAGCCTGTCATAGCGTCAACGACAAGGGCAACGCCGTCACCGACACGATCGCCGGGTATCGGTCCACGAAGGACGCGCGATACCATGACGTGCAGTGCGAGAGTTGTCACGGGCCAGGCCTGACGCACGCGAGCAACCCGACGTCGAGCAACCTCCCGCTGGCATCCATCAAGGCCGACACGAACGCCACCAACGGCTGCGGCGAGTGCCACTCGGGCGTGCACAGCCCATTCGTGAACGAATGGCGACTCTCGAACTTCAAGGGACTCTCGCACAGCATCGTCCAGTCGGGCACCGTGGGCAACGCGGACCCCACCTGTGTGAATTGCCACACGGCACAGGGCGCACTCGCGCAGTTCGACGTTACATCGAACTACGCCGAAAAGGTGGCGCCGTCGGGGATCACGGCGGCCAATGCACTGCCGCTCGTGTGCGCCACCTGTCACGCCCCCCATGGCTCGGACAACACGCACCAGCTCCGCTTCTCCATCAGCGCGGCGAATATCGACGAAAATCTCTGCATGAAGTGCCACCAGCGTCGGGCGGATCCTTCGCAGGTGACGACTCGCAACAGCGTGCACTCACCAGAAGGACCCACGCTCCTAGGGCTGGCCGGGTGGTTCCCCCCAGGACTCAGCCCGGGTGACTCCATCATCGGCACGCACGGCACACCCTCGCGAAATACGCAACTCTGCGCGGGCTGTCACGTGGCGCGTTTCGCCGCCACCGACAAGGCCACCGGAAAGTTCGCCTTCCAGGCCACCGGACATCGCTTCATCGCGGCGCCGTGCGTCGACGCCAATGGCGTGCCCACGGTCTCGCAGGATTGTTCGCTCGCGGCAAAGACGTTCCGCTCCTGCGCCACGAGCTCGTGCCATGCCACAGAAGCCGTGGCTCGGACGCTCTACACCACTGACTCGGTGCGTGTCTACCAGCTCGTGGCATCGGCGAATTCTGCGATCGCCAAGGTGAAGGCCAAGACGCCGGCAGCATGCGTCCTCGGAAGCCTGCCCTTCACGTCCTGCCTCGGCACACAGTTCAACGTCTCCCTTGCCACGTCACCCGGTGGATTCGTCCACAATCCATTCCTGATCGAGCAGCTACTCGTCGGCTCGATCAACGCAATCGCAAAGGACTACGGCGTGACACCCGACAGTCCCGCGAGCCTCACGCTCCAGCTCAGGCAGCCCGCACGGAGACGCAACTCAAACGACCTTCAGCGATAGCATGATCGGGGCGATAGCACGATCGTCCCTTCTGCTCCTCCAGATCTCGCCGGACGCGCATTATGCGGGCGGTGCTACGTCGCTGAAGGCCGGAGGCACGCTCGGTCTGGGGCGGGTGTTCCGGTTCCTGTTCTCCACCGTCCCGCAGTGGGTGCAGCTCGGCGGCATCATCATCGGCGTGCCGGTGGCGTGCATCATTGCCTGGCACATGTGGCGACGTCGCGCCGCGCTTTGGGCGTGGTGGATCGGTCGCTCCCGCGTCATACAGGCTTCACTGGTCTCGGTCGTCCTCGTTGTCGGCGCGGTGGGACTGGGATCGGGCCTGTACGGCTACAACTACATGATGCACCAGAACGACTTCTGCCAGTCGTGTCACGTGATGGACACGGCGTGGAACCGCTTCCAGGTGAGTGCGCACAAGAACCTTCAGTGCCACGACTGCCACCGGCAACCGTTGTACGTGAGCAGCAAGGAGCTCTTCTGGTGGGTCCTCGAACGACGCATGGCGGTGCCCCCGCACGACAAGGTGCCCTCGTCCGTTTGCAGCGAATGCCACATGCGACTGGGCACCGACTCGGCGCGCACCCTCGTGACCCTCACCGCGGGACACGCGCTCCATCTCGGCTCCACCAAACCCGCCCTCAAGAACATCCAGTGTACGACGTGCCACGGAAGGGACTTTCACAAGTTCACCCCGAACAAGGCAAGCTGCTCGCAGAGCGGATGTCATTTCAACATCCGTGTGAACCTCGGCGCCATGTCGAACGCGAGCTTCCAGCACTGTACGTCGTGTCATGACTTCAAGGGCATTGTTCCGGTTGGGGCGACGACCGCGCAGGCGAGGCTCGCGCTCACGCCGAAGGCGATGGACTGTGGTGGCTGTCATACCATGTCGGAGAAAATGCGGGGCTTCGGGCTCGAGCTCGATCCGCACAAGGGCAATTGCGGCATGTGCCACGACGTGCACAAGCAAACCGATCCAAAGGGCGCCTTCAAGACGTGCGCAACGGCCCAGTGCCATGCGAACGCGAAGACGCTCACCGCGTTTCACCGCGGCCTCGGTCCGCATGCGATCGACCAATGCGGCATGTGCCACCAGGCGCACAGTTGGAAGGTGAAGGGCACCGATTGCATCGCCTGCCATTCGACGATCTTCAATGACAAGTCGCCGGCGCGGCACGCCAGCGCACCCGTCGCCGAGGCCGACAGGGAGCGCAGGGTGGCGAACCGGCACGTTCGGCGCGGGAGTTCCTTTCGATTCGCGTCGTTTTCTCCGAGGGCCGCGGCCCCGCGTGAAAGCGCCAGGCGCACGCTCTCGCCCACTCCCATCGCGATTGTCGATTCATTCCCGCATTCGCGGCACAAATCACTGGCCTGTGCCGACTGCCATTCCATGACGAGCACCCACGGCGGGCTGACGTTCTCGCGCCCGTCGGGATGCATGGGATGTCACCATGCCGCCGCACAGCGCGCACCGTGCGCCGCGTGTCACGACGCATCGCTGCGCGGCCCGCGTGCCATGCCGATGCCGTTCGCGACGTCGGTGCGCCGCAATACCGTCACGCGCCCCGTGAACTTCGCGCACGCCAAACACGCCACACTCGACTGCACGGGCTGCCACACGAACGACGCGAAACGGACAGTCGTCACCACATGTCAGGGCTGCCACACGAGCCACCACACCACAACGGCAGACTGCGCGACGTGCCACACGACGGCCCGCGATGGGCACGACCGGTTCGCACACGATGGATGCGCTGCATGCCACACGGACGTCACCGTGGCCGCGCTGCCATCGTCACGCAACGTTTGCATCGCGTGTCATCAGGAGCAGAAGACTCACTTTCCACTGGGCGATTGCGCAACGTGTCATGCGCTCGCCGACCGCCGGATGATGCATGCCGGACAGCCGGCGTTGGTCCCGTGAAGCGTCTCCTCCTTGTGCTCGCGCTTCCCGCGTCGCTCTGCGCGCAGGGCTATCGCATCACCGGCGTGAGCACCCTCCAGTTCATCGAGCTGCGGCAGCTCGTGCTGGATACCGTATTGGCGTCGTCGGTGCCTGGCTTTGCGGCGTGGCGCAATACGGTCGATGGTGTACCGGCGAGCTGCGTTGTCGGCGCGGTGTTCTGCACTGTCGAAGGGTCTGGAAGTCGCATCAACGCGGCGCCCGTACTCCAGGATCTCACGCTCGCAGCGTGGGGTTGGTCCGAGGGTCTGAGCGTTCACGCCAACGTGCGCGTCCGTTCGCAGATCGGCGCAACGGATCCACTCCTGTTTCCTCGCGCGAACGACCACCTGGATGCGATCGATGCGTATGCGGAGCTGGATCGCGCCACCTGGCGAGCGCGGCTGGGTCGCCAATGGTCAACCGGTGCCCTCGGCGCATACGCCTTCGATGGGGTGAATGGCCTGTGGCGCCACGACCACCTTTCCGCTGAAGGGTGGTCTGGACGAGCGCTACTTGGTGGGCTGAACGATCCGTACACGAGCGCCCAACTGGCTGCCGTCGACAACCTCCCACCGCAGCAGGACGGCTACCTGTTTGGTGGGACGGTTCGCTATCGACCCGACCCGCTGTCGGCAGCGGCATTCACGTACCAGCGCATCCTCACCGCCGACCGCACCGGACTGTACGCCGAGCGGGCGGCGTTCAACGCGTCCACGCGCCGCTATGCGGCGACGGTCGACGCCGGATTCAATTTCGACGTGGCCGCCGCGGAGTTCGACGAGGCGCGGGTGCGCGTCGGGACGAACTGGGACCGTCCGGTTGTATTCTCTGTTGAAGCACGACACTCGCGGCCCTACTTCGAGCTCTGGACCATCTGGGGCGCGTTCTCACCAGTGGGGTTCGACGAGAGTCGGGTGAGCGCCGACTGGGCGCCACGCGGCGCGCCGTGGGCACTCACCGCGCGCGGAGCGTATCGCACCTACGCGGAAACCAATACCGGCATTTCACTTCGTACGAACGGATGGCGCGCCGGTGGCGACGCCTCCTGGCAGAACAGCGGAAGACTCTCCGCGCTCGCCTCCTACGATGTGGACATCGGGAGCGGTGCGTCCAGCACGGATGCACACGTCGGTGGACGATGGCTCGCGTCACCAGACCTGTCGCTTGGTGGAACCGCGTCGGTCACGCAGAGCATTTATGAATTCCGTGTGGGAACGGGACGGATCTACGGCGCCGCCGCGGACGGGTCCTATCGCCTTTCCGCGGACATTCGGATCGCCGCAGACGTCGGGCTCTATCAGCACACGCTGACAAATGGCGCGCCCGGCCCCGACTGGACGCAGCGACGTGCCGCGATGCGCATCGAGTGGACGATGGGCCGCGATCCGGGAACGCCATGAGGCTTCACGCATTCCTGGTCGCGCTCCTCCTCGCCCCCGTCGTCGCTCTGCATGCGCAGGCCGCCGAGGCATTTCCGCACGCAAGGCATGCGAAGCTCTTTCCGGTCTGCTCGAGTTGCCACGCCAGCATCGCACTGAGTGACTCGGCGCGCATGTTTCCGCCGGTGGCGCTATGCGCCAACTGTCATGACGGGGCAATCAAGCCGCGCGTGTCGTGGACGGGGCCGCGAAAGCGCGGTGCGGAACTCCTCGTTTTCTCGCACCTGCAACACTCGGCGAAGGCGGTGAACACGGCCTGCGAATCCTGCCATGCGCTCGACGGCTCGAAGGCGTGGATGAACGTGTCACTCCCGGTGCAGGCGCGCTGCGCGTCCTGTCATGCCCACGGCGCAACCGCCCATCTCGACGAGAAGAGCAACTGCGCTACGTGTCACCGCACGCTGGTGAAGGCCGTTGCCTTGACCGATGCACGAATAGCCGCCATCCGGATGCCGCCATCGCACAGCCGAGTGGACTTTCAGGGAGCGCACGGCGGACTGGCACGTGCGAACCCCACCAGCTGCGCCACGTGCCATGCACGGGAAAGCTGCCAGCGTTGTCACGTGGATGCGGCGAGCCAGCCGCTCATCGCGGCCCTGGGGTCGGACGCGCGCATCGCCCGGTTCGTTGCCGGCAAACCTGCAACGTACACCACGCCTTCCGATCATCGCATGCATCAGTTCGCACTGCTGCACGGTTCAGCTGCGCGCACCAACATCGCGCGCTGCGCCACGTGTCACACGCGCACGAGCTGTGAAAGCTGTCATACGGGAGAAGGAGCACGCGAAGTCATTCGGCGTCTCCCCAACCCCAAGCCGGGAGCCAGCCCCGGTGTTCAGCTTCGGCACACACCGGTGCTCACGTCATTCGATGCCGTGCAATCCGCGCCAGTGTCGCTTCAGGTGATGCCGGAGCTGCACCGCATCGATACCGCGGCACACCTGGTGCGCGTGCATCCAACCGGATTCGCAAAGGCGCACGGCGCCGCCGCGGCGTCGGGGGTTCAGTCGTGCGCGAGCTGTCACTCGAAGCAGCTCTGTGCGAGCTGCCATACGGGCGAACGGGTCACACGCCGGTATCATGCCGCCAATTTCGTTGCCACGCACGCGCCCCAGGCGTACTCGCGGGAGACGGATTGCAGTTCATGTCACTCCACCGAGGCGTTCTGTCGCGATTGTCATCGGCAGACTGGGCTCTCGTCCAAGGCGGCGGGGCGGAGTGCGTCGTTCCACAACGCCGCTCCACTCTGGCGCTTCCAGCACGGAAGCGCCGCACGACAGGACCTGAAGGGATGTGCCTCGTGTCATCAGCAGACCTACTGCATGCAGTGCCACTCCGATCTTGGCTCGCGGATCAACCCGCACGGCCCGGACTTCGACGCGGCGCGAATGTCGAGGAAGAACCCGGCATTGTGCCTCTATTGCCACCTCAAGAACCCGCTTGCCCCATGACCAGCACGTTCACGACTCCGTTTGCGCGCGCGCTCATCGTCCTCGCCCTGTGCGCAGCGACCGGATGTCGCGGCGACAGCGCGCCAAAGGTCGCCCTCGCGCACACCTCCTCGCTCGACACGACCCGGGCGATGCAAGGTGCACATGCACTGCTTGGACCTGCTGCGAAGGCGCAGCTCGATACCGGGAACACGCTGTATCGGCGAAAGGAGTACCCGGAGGCACTCGCGCACTACAAGTCAGCTGGCGAGCTCGCACCACAGCACGCGGCGCCGTTGTTCGGCGTGTACATGGTGGCGCGTGCGACGCACGACAGCGTCATGGCCGAGGGCGCGCTTGCCGGCATTCGGAAGCGCAACGGCCCGCTGCCGACCCCCGCGCATTCCCTGCGGGATTCGGCGCTCGATCAGATGCACGCGAACCTTCGCAAAGGGAGAGAATGATGACCCAACAGTCGAGCGCTCACGTGTGCCCACGCTGCGGCGAGACCGGTGATGGCCGATTCTGTGGAGGATGCGGCGCCGCGCTGAACGAGATTCATTGCGGGGCATGCGGTGATCCGGCGCCGGGCGGCGCGCGGTATTGCAGGGGATGTGGAACCGGGCTTGCCTCCCGCTCGAATACGGCACCTGCGGCGGCGGTGACTGCCCCTTCGCCCCGGCGTGAAACGCCGATCGCGTGGGTGTATGGAGGCGCCGCCCTTCTGGCGCTCGCCGCATTCGTTTCGGGAAACGTGGCCGGACGCCGGTCACCCGCGCCGGCGGCCGATCAGGCTCCGCTAACCGCCGATGCCGGACAGGTCCCATTGCAGGCCGGCGCCTCAGCCGCGCCCGACATCTCGGCGATGTCTCCAGAGGAGCGGGCGACGCGTCTCTTCAACCGCGTGATGCTCTATACGGAGCAGGGGAAAGCCGACAGCGCGAAGTTCTTCGCACCCATGGCCATCTCGGCGTATGAGATGATGCCGGCCGATGCGCACAACCAGTATGACATCGGCGTGATCTCTGCCGCGGTGGGCGATGTCGCCCGCGCGCGCGCGGAGTCCGACACCATTCTCGCTGCGCGGCCCACGCACCTCCTCGGGCTCGTGCTGGCCATCAAGGCGGCCGTGCTCGGAAAGAACCAAGCCGACGTCACGCGATACGGCGCGCGACTCGTTGCCGCCGCCCCGTCGGAACGCGCCGGTGGCCTCAAGGAGTACGCCGAGCATTCACGAGACATCGACGATGCGCTCGCCAAGGCGTCCAGGCAGTGATGACCCGGACATGAGTGACGACTTCCAGACTGCCGCCATCGAAGCCAGCGGACTCGCACGCCGGTACGGGGCAAGCTGGGTGCTTCGCGGCGTTTCGCTCCGCGTCGCACGCGGCGAAGTCGTCGGGCTCCTCGGCACCAACGGAAGCGGGAAGAGTACGCTCCTTCGCATCCTGGCGACGTTACTGAAACCGCACGCGGGGAGCGGATCCGTGTGGGGGCATGACATCGTGCGCAATGCGGCCGCTGTACGGTCGCAGATCGGCTTCCTCGCCCATTCGCCGGGGCTGTACGACGATCTCACCACGCGCGAGAACCTCACGTTCGTCACCGCCATGCTGGGACGTGGTGAGGGTGACATCGATCGCGTCCTCGAGCGGGTCGATCTCGCCCATGCCGCTGGCACGCAGGTGCGCGCACTCTCGGCGGGCATGCAGCGGCGAGTCGCGCTCGCCCGCCTGATGCTCGTTCGCCCGAAGGTCCTGTTTCTCGACGAGCCGTACAGCAACCTCGACTCATCGGGCATTGCCCTCGTGAACGCGCTCGTCGGCGAATGGACGGCCGAGGGAGCGGCGGCGCTCGTCGTGCTGCACGAGCTTGCGCCGGCCGCCCCGGTTCTCCATCGCACGGTCACGCTTCACGAAGGCCGCATTGCATCGTCGGAACCGAATGTCGCGGTGATGGCATGAGCGCCCGCGACGAATGGCGCCGAGCCCGCGCGATTGCCTGGAAGGACCTCACCGCCGAGCGACGCTCGAAGGCCGGCTTCAACGGCGTGGTCGCGCTGTCGGTGACCATCCTCGTGTTGTTCGGCTTCGCGCTCGGACCAGACACGCAGGCCATTCGCGATGCTGCGGCTGGCGCCATCTGGCTCGCACTGCTTTTCGGTGGAGTGCTCGCGTTCAACCGGTCGTACCAGATGGAGCTCGATGGAGGCGCGCTGGAGCAACTCATCCTCTATCCCGGTTCGCGCCGCGCGATCTTCTGCGGAAAGCTCATGGCGAACCTCGCGTTCGTCTCCCTCATGCTGGTGATCGTTGTCGCGGTCGGCGGTGTTCTCTTCCAGGTACGCGTTCCCGACGCATGGCCTTCACTCATTGTCATCCTGTTCCTCGGCGCGCTGGCGCTCGTCACGCTCGGCACCTTCTACGCGGCGATGGCAAGCCGCAGCCGCGCGCGCGAGGTGCTGTTGCCCCTGCTGCTGTTTCCGATGCTCGTGCCAGTCCTCCTCGCGGCCATGGAAGCCACGCGCGCGCTCCTTGGCGGAAACGCCATGGGTGACGCCGGCGCATGGGCTCGCCTGCTCGCCGCGTTCGACGTGATCTTCCTGGCCGCGAGCCTCCTCGTCTTTGAATCCGTGATTGACGCATGACCAAGTCCTCGCTCGTCGCGGCAGATAGGCATTCGCGCCGCTGGATGATCTTCGGCTGCTTCGCCTTTGCCTCCCTCATCGCATCGCAGGTGATCGCGATCCTCATTTCGCCCCCCGATCGGGACATGGGCGACCTTCAGAAGATCATGTACGTCCACGTGCCTGCCGCGTGGATGACGATGCTCGCGCCCCTGGCCATGCTATGGTTCGGCGTGCGCTATCTATGGAAGCGGCGTGAGGAGGATGACCTCCTCGCCGCATCGTCCGCCGAGGTCGCGACGATCTTCGCGGGGCTGACGCTGTGCCTCGGCATGATATGGGGCCGTCCCACGTGGGGCGTGTGGTGGACGTGGGATCCGCGCCTGACGTCGACGCTCGTGCTTTTCCTGATCCTCGCCGGATACCTCGCGCTGCGGGCGTTCACCGACGACCGCGAGCAGCGCGCACAGTGGAGCGCCGCGGTCGGCGTGCTCGGCGCGATCAACGTGCCGATCGTGTACATGTCGGTGCGCTGGTGGCGGACGATCCACCAGATCCAGTCCAACCCGTCCACCGTCGATCCGGCCTACGTCATCGGGCTTCGGCTCAACGCATTCGCGTTCCTGTTCGTGATGATCTTCTTCATTCGCCGCCGGTACGAGGCCGCGCTCTTCGAGCGTAGCGCCGAGCACGTAGCCGAGGCGGCCGCCCTGGGAGTGAGCAGTGGCAACTGACAACTGGAAGTTCGTGACCGCGGCATTCGCCCTGAGCTGGTTGGTGATGATCGGCTATCTCATCCATCTGCACCGGGCGCGTCAACGTGCTGGAGCGGCTGTCGAGCGCGCGACCGTGAGGACCGGACGATGACGTCGAAGAAACGAGGCATCATCGCCGGGGTCGCGATCATCGTGGCCGCCTTCGCGTACCTCCTGTATGGAGGGTTGGACAAGAACGTCGTCTACTTCCTCACGCCAAAGGAGCTGCTCGCCAAGGGGATGAGCGGCATGGATGTCCCGGTGCGACTGGGTGGTCTGGTGAAGCCCGGAACGGTGAAGTGGAATGAACGGTCGCGAGACCTTCGCTTCACCGTCACCGATGGTGCGAAGGACATTCCCGTGCATTCGAGTGGCGTGCCGCCGCAGATGTTCCGCGACAGCATGGGGGTCGTGGTCGAGGGCCGCTATCACGCGGACGGCGTGTTCGCCTCCACGAGCCTCATCGTCAAGCACTCCAATGAATATCGGCCACCGAAGCCGGGTGAATCGCCCAAGGCGATGTACAAGACGCTCATCAAGGGAACGCCGTGAACAGTCTCGTCGGGCACGGATCGATGCTCGTCTCGCTGCCGTTCATCCTGGTGGGGATCATCACGCTGCCTTGGATATTGCGCACGCAGCGCTCTGGGTTGGTGAGCATCATCTTCGGCGCCGCCTACGCGAACTTCCTGTTGGTGTCGATTGCCGCGGGCACCATGGTCGCGGCCCTCGTGACACACGATTTCTCCGTGTCGTACGTAGCGCAGGTGGGAAGCCGTTCAACCCCCCTCCTGTTCACCGTCATCTCGCTGTGGGGCGCACTCGAGGGGTCGATCCTGTTCTGGGCATGGGTCCTGTCGCTCTACACCGTGCTTGTGGTAACCCTCCACCGTCACCGCCCGGGCACACTCGTGCCGTACGCCACGATGGTGCTCCTCCTTGTGTCGCTGTTCTTCGCGATCCTGCTTGTGGGGCCGGCGGATCCGTTTCATGCCGTGTTTCCCGTTCCGCTCGACGGACCGGGTCCGAATCCGCTCCTTCAGAATCACTTCCTCATGGCGGTCCATCCGCCGCTGCTCTACCTCGGCTACGTGGGGATGTCGGTGCCGTTCGCGTTCG
>JBDUCM010000154.1:0-12221 GCA_040003455.1 bacterium | reverse complement strand
CGTTCGCGAAGCACGAAGACGAACGGACGATCCACGCGGAAGACGAACGGGATCTGCGCCGAGGTGGCGACGACGCCGACACTCGTGACGGCGGCGGCCTCGGTGCCCTCCTCGTTCACGTCGACGAAGGTCTTCTGCTTCACGTAGCTGATAAGCAGCTCTTTCCCGCGCGGCGACATGCGCGTGAAGTCCGCACCATTGACGACAAAGGCATCGTGCATGCCGAGTGCCTGGAGGTCGCCGTTCAACTGCCGCTCCCATGTGACGGCGAAGCGCGGCAGGTAAAGATCCACGAGGAACTGACGAAACAGCGGCGTCCAGCTAGCCCAGTCGGCGGCCTGCATGGTGGAAGCAATGGTCTCCACGCTCTTCCCCGCCTTTGGCAACAGCACGGTCATGGTGAACGCGGTGTTGCCGTATGGCAGGTCAACGGCGTCGAAGTCGGGGGTCGAGAAGTACGACATGCTGGCGTTCCGGTGCATCAGCTTCACCGTCTTGTCGCCACCGACACCGTGAAACGGCGCATCGCCGGTGAGTGCCGCGTCGAACTTGTCACGCCACGCGCCCTTGAAGTACATGGCATTCACCAGCACCATCTTCAGGTCGGGGTCGATGGTGTCGATGATCGATGGAATCCTGCTGTTCGTCGCGGTGCTGACCCACGCGTTGATCGTGGAGACGGTGGATGGGTTGTTGAAGTCGAGGCCGGAAACCTTCGCGTCGAAGTAGTTTGTTCCCGCGTCGAGGAAGGATTGGTTGAACGGATAGGTATTGCTATACCAGATGGAGTTGGCGATGCGGAAATCAACGGACGCATCGAGTCCGCGCAGCAGTGCGATGAGCGACTTGTAACCCTGGTCGATGTCGCTCTCGCTCGCCGTACCGAAAGCGAGCGCCGAGCGCATCTGGTCGTACGTGGCGTTTGCGGCGCCGTTCATGGTCATGCCGAGCGCCATGCTCGCGGACAGCGGCGAGGTGAACACGTTCGCGCCGGGCTGTGCGGTATTGACCTGCCGGAAGAGCGAGAATGAGAAGCCGTTCGCCGCGCCAACGACTGCCTGTTCGCCGGCAGTCAGCGCGCGCGGGAGCGCCGTGAGTGCCGTGGGCTGGGGGCCGCCATTGCTGACGGGATCGGTGGCGCTGCCGCAGGCGGACGCGAGGCTTAGTGCGGCGATCAGGGAAACCATCGAGGAGCTTCTCATCATTCGTCACCGAGATTTGCAAGGGTTCACGTTGTCGAACCTCGGTGCGCCGCCGGCGGTCACTGTCTCTCTCAGAAGGTGTGAGCCTCGCTCAAGAAAAAGCAGGATTGAAAGCGAAACGGCCGGATGCGATCGGCTTCATTACCTGAACCGTCACGGCCGGCATCTTCAACTCCTCCATCATTTTATTGAATGCACTGATATCTCCGGACTCGAGCGTACGAAGTCGTTCGAACTGCACGTCAACCTTGCCGGAAAGATCGCGATAGACGGCGCCAGCCTGATCCGTGGGGCCTTTGTCGAAGCTCAACGCCATGCGGTTCACGTTCAGCAGTTGGTTGTACAACTTCACCGGATAGTGCAGGGTGATCTGGTCCGCGTGCGAATGCACGTCGGCGAGCTCGGCGCGAACTGCCTCGAGCTTGCCACGCAGCGTAGTGGACGCAGCCTCAACACGCGCCGCATACGGCTGTCCCTTCGCCTGCTCGGCGCGCGCCGCCAATTGCTTCTGCATCGTCTCGATGCGGCCAACCTGCTCGCCGAGCGCATTCAGCTTGTCCACCGTGATTTTCGCCAGGTCGTAGCTCGCCACAAGCTCGGCCTGCGTCGCACCGATGCGTGGATCGTCGACGACGTTGAATTTCCGATCGAGCGTCTTGCCGCCCGCGCTCAAGCGTACCGTGTATGAGCCCGGCACGATCATCGGGCCATCCTCGGTTCCTTCGTCGTCGACGATGTCCTTGATGGCCACGACGCCGGCGATGCGAAGGTTCCAGACGAAGCGATTGAGTCCGGCGCGTGCATGCACCACCGAGTCCGCTGGCACATAGGTGACGCTATCACCCTCGATGCGCTTCCGCTGCGACGACTGGCCGGTGGTATCGTATGCTGAGCGGCGCAGCATGGAGTCGGCGGCGGTGTAGGCAACAGCGGTATCGCGCGCGGGCTTGGACGGATCCGGGCTCGTGAACGCGCGGAGCACGCTGCCCTTGGCATCGATGAATTCCAATTTCACCGCGCCTGTGGCCTTGTCTTTGAGCCAATAGTCCACGTACACACCGGGAAATGGATTCTCTCCCGATTCGCCGTCGCGGCGCGCGCGGCCGGCGCTGAAACGAACGGCGGTGACCGGCGCAAATAGATGTGCCGAGGCGGCGCGAACGCTGTCCGTGATCTGCCGGAGCGGTGTGATGTCGTCCAGTACCCAGAACGCACGGCCATGCGTAGCAGCGATGAGGTCCTGGTCCTTGATCGCGAGGTCGCGCACACTGGCGCGCGGCAGGTTGAGCTGAAGCGGCTGCCACTGTGCGCCGTCATCGAACGAGACGTACACGCCGCTTTCCGTTCCCGCGAAAAGGAGGCCGCGTCGCACGCGATCCTCGCGGATCACGCGCGTGTACGCGCCGACGGGAATTCCTGCGTCGATGCGTGTCCAGGTCTTGCCGTAATTGGTGGTCTTGAGGAGGTATGGCTTGAAATCGTCTTGCTGATACCGATTCGCGGCGATGTACGCGGTGCCCGCGTCGAAGTGGCTCGGCTCAACGACACTCATCTTCGTAAACGGTGGCAGGCCGGGCGGCGTCACGTCCTGCCAGGACGCTCCGCCGTCGCGCGTGATGTGCACAAGGCCGTCGTCGCTCCCCGACCAGATCACACCCTTGGTGAGCGGCGACTCCGCAACGGCGAACGCCATGGCGTACCACTCGGTGCCCGTCATGTCGCCGTGAATCGGCCCGCCGGAACGTTCGAGGGTGCGCGCGTCGGCGCGAGAGAGGTCGGGTGATATCTTCGTCCAGGAGTTGCCGCCGTTGGTGGACTTGAAGAGGTACTGCGCCGCGGTGTAGAGCGTGTTTCCGTCGTGCGGTGAGAAGAAGAGCGGAAAGGTCCACGCGAAGCGATACGGCACGTCCTTCGCACCATAGCCATCATAATTGTCGAGCCAGACGGCCACGTTGCGCGAGTTGTTCGTCTTGCGGTCGTAGCGCCAGATCTCGCCCATGTATCCGCCGCCGAAGGTGACATCGGGATTGGCGGGATCAACAGCGATGTAGGCGCTCTCTCCGCCGGCCACCGGCCACCAGTCTTGACGCGTGATGAGGCCGTTGTCGGAGCGGCTTGCGATGGAGACAGTGGTGTTGTCCTGCTGTGCACCGTAAATGCGATAGGGGAACTGGTTGTCGGTGATGACGTGATAGAACTGCGACGTCGGTTGGTTATTGATGCTGCTCCAGCTCGCGCCGCGATCGTAGCTCACAGTGGCGCCGCCGTCGTTCGCGTGGATCATCCGCTTGGGATCTTTCGGATCGATCCAGAGCAAGTGCGTGTCGCCGTGCGGCACGGACAGTCGCGACCAGGTCTTCCCTGCATCAATGGAGCGCCACGTGCCGAGGTTGTTGACGTAGACCGTGTTTTCGTCTTGCGGGTCGGCGGTGATGGTTGAGTAGTACCATGCGCGTACCTGCCACCGTTGATCGCCGCTGGTACGCTGCCAGTGCGCGCCGGCGTCGTCCGAACGGAAGATGCCGCCACGCGGCTCACCTGCCGAGTCGGGCGCTTCAACCGTTGCGTATACGCGGCGCGGATTGGATGGGGCGACCGCAACGCCGATGCGACCGAAGGCGGTGTTCGGCAAGCCAGGGTTGGCGGAGAGGTCCGTCCACGTTTCGCCAGCGTCGGTGGACTTCCAGAGGCCGCTGTGTCCACCGCCCGACTGCATGCCCCAGGGCGAACGCCGCACGTGCCACATCGCGGCGTAGAGCACGCGCGGGTTCACCGGATCGAGAGCGATGTCGACGGCGCCGGTGGAGTCGTCGACGAAGAGTGCCTGTGTCCAGTTCTTTCCACCGTCGGTGGTCTTGTACACGCCGCGCGTCTTGTTCGGACCGAAGGCATGGCCGATGGCGGCGACGTAGGCGATGTCGGGGTTGGTGGGGTGCACACGGATGGCGCCGATCTGCTGTGTGTCGTCGAGCCCGAGGTGTGACCACGATTCACCGCCATCTGTGCTCCTGTAGATGCCGGTTCCGTACGTGAGGTCCTCGCGCAGTCCTGATTCGCCGGTGCCCACCCAGATGACGTTCGGGTCGCTCGGCGAGGTAGCGATGGCACCGACGCTTGCGATCTCGGGTCCGTTTGCCTTCACGCGAAAATCCGAGATGTTGGTCCACCCCTGACCGCCGTTGGTGGTCTTCCAGACACCGCCGTCTGCCGCGCCGAAGTAGAACACGCGCGGATCAGTGTACGACCCCGTGACGGCAACGGAGCGTCCGCCGCGGAAGGGGCCAACGTTGCGCCATCGAAGGCTGGGGAATGCCGACTTTGATATCGCGGCGGTGCTGTCGGAAACGACCGGCTTTCGCTGGGCCGTTGCAGCGTTGGGCGCGGTGGCGACGCTGGCGAGGGCGACAATCAGAATGCTGGAGCGGTGCATCGGGCGCATGCGGGAGGCGGCTGGGTGGGGCGCGTGTGCGCTCGCCGGGGTTTGGCGGGGCTGGGTTCTAATATGGTATGGGGGTGGCGATGGGGGAGCTATTCCGGACAGGCCGAGTGTCATCCTCAGCGCGGCGAAGGACTGCACCATTGGCCTGGTCGGCGCTACGAGGCGCTACGCTGCATGCGATTGTTGGGCGCCAACCGCCGATATGGTTGCCGGCGTGCGCCACACCAGCCACTGGGCCAGAGCAATATTCGGCACCCAGCACAGCCAGGAAATCACCGGATACGCGCTGGCGAACGGGATGCCAGCGGCAAGGCTGAGCGGGAGATATATCCGCAAGGTCACCGCAGCGAGTGTCAGCGAGTAGCTACGGATCATCCAGGCTCGATGCAGCGTCTCGTTGCCGGACCGAATTGCGACATAGGCGCGGGCAGTGGTGATGAGCCAGAGAACGGCGAGCAGCCCGAAGCCGACGTGCGTCATCCATCCCTGTTCAGAAACGACGGCCATTCGCAATGCGCCGAGCCCGCCGACGAGGACACCGACCACATAGGTACGTCCCATCCACCGGTGGATCCCAATGGCCCTGGCGCGAAGGCGAGCATTCATTTGCCAGGCACCTACCGCGAGCGCGACGAGCGCGCCACCCAGGTGCGCCATGAGCGCGACAGGCATCGCCGCTCGGCGAACAGCGATGAACGGCGGCCCGAAGCCGGGGATGAGCAAAACTGCCGCCGTATAGGCGGCAACGAGGGTAGCCAAGACGGTCATGGCGACCCAAAGCGCGCGTTTCATGAGGTTCACGGAAGCAGTGCCACCCGGAGAAGCTATGACTGCGTTGGCCTTGATGCTAACAGGCCCCATCTCACCACGTCACATTGCCATCTTGCCAGACTGGATCTTCTTGGCTGTCTGCTCCACCTGCTCCAGCACACGCAGCAGGTTTCCGCTCCAGATCTTCTGAATCTGCTCCTCGCTGTACCCGCGACGCAGCAGTTCCTTCGTCACATTCACGGCTTCAAGCGCGCAGTTGTAACCGTCCAGCCCTCCGCCGCCGTCGAAGTCCGAGCTGATGCCGGCATGATCCAATCCGATCATCTTCACCACGTAGTCGATGTGGTCGACGAAGTCCCGCACGGTCGCGATGGGCGCGGCGGGATACTTGGCCGCGATGGCCTTCTGGCGCTCTTCATACGCCTGGCGACGATCGGCCGAGAGTGCCGCGACCTGTGGGTTTACGGGCGCAGCGCCCGCACCACGGCCGCTTGGTCCGCACGACGGACCCGGTGTGCCCGCCACCGGACCACGCGCGCCACCGCCACCACCCGCTCCTGCCCCACGCCCACCCGGCGCAATCCCGAACTCCTGATTGAGACTCGCCGTCTCCGCCGCGCGCGCAGCGTCAGCCTTGGCATCGCATTTCACGTAGCTGCGGAACGCGACGAGTTGCACCACGCCGCCGTTGTCACCGAGCGCGCGAAGCTCCTCATCGTCGAGGTTGCGCGAGACGCCACAGATTGACCGTACGCCTGAGTGCGACGCGATGATCGGCGCCTTGGTCAGCGCGAGCGTCTGCATCATCGAACCCTTGGACGGATGCGACACGTCGATCATGATGCCCAACCGGTTCATCTCGGCAATGACCTGCTTGCCCAGCGGCGAGAGGCCATTCCACATCCACTGGTTGTTGGCCTCACCGGTATTGGAATCACTGAGCTGGCTATGACCATTGTGCGCCAGCGACATGTACCGGGCGCCGCGATCGTAGAACTCCTTTACGCGCGTGATGTCGTTGCCGATGCCGTAGCCGTTCTCGACACCCATGAACGCCACTTTCTTGCCGCTCGCGTAGATGCGTTTCGCGTCGGCCGCCGTGTACGCGATCTCGATGCGCGACGGGGCGATCTGCTCGGCAAGACGGTGCACAGCGTTGAACTTTGCCGTGTCGGTTGCGTAGGCGCGAGCGAAACCGGCCGAGTCGAGCGCGCCCTGTCCTACATAGATGGAGAAGAAGACGGCGTCGAGCTTGCCTTCTTCCATCTTCGTGAGGTCAACCTGCGTGTTGAGCCGCTGCGAGTAGTTGAGCTGGCCGACTTGAAAGTTTCCGGGCTCGATATCCACGTGGGTATCGAGCGTCATGACGTGGGAGTGGGCCCGCTTCGCGATTTCCGTGAGGGCGTCGTCGCCGGGAAGGACGGGGAGTGGGGCCTGGGCGCTCTTCGAGCCGCCGCCGCAGGCGATCATCGCGAGCAGGGCGGCGGCGGGGGCGGCGCGACGGATGCGGCGCATTGCTGGGGTCTCCGAGGGGAGATGGAGGGGGTGTGGAGGACGAACTATTCTATCGGCTAGACAACAGGCGGGGATAGAGTGGGCTTCTTGTGGATGCCAACGATATTCCCGGCCGGGTCACGAAAGCGTGCGGTGATTTCTGGTGCGTCGCCGCCGAGTGGCTGGACGATCACCCCGCCGTTGGCGACGATCTTTTCGCTGTCAGCATGTGAGTTCGTCGGAGAAACGGCCGGATTGAACAAGAGAACGGCCGGATCAGATGGTTCCTGAGACTGCCGCTTGCGGGCGGTCTCCGCAACGATAGGCAAAACCACGGTATGTGGTTGACCCGCGGCGCACTACAGGGGACGTTTCGACATGACCGTCGCGAGCACGCCCCTGCCAATGCTGGCCTCGCTCGCCGAACCATCGGCGTCGCAGCGGGCGGCCATTGAGGCCGGGCCGCACTCGCTGCTCGTGCTCGCCGGACCGGGCGCTGGAAAAACATACTGCCTGATCGAGCGCATCCGCTTCCTGATCGAGCACCACGGCTTTGATCCGGGACGCATCTGCGCCTTTACCTTCACCAACAAGGCGGCCGGCGAGATCGAGCATCGGCTCGAGGCCAGGCTTGGCGCACCCGCCAGCCGGATCACGCGCGGCACCATCCACGCCTTTTGCGCCGATCTGCTACGCAAGCATGGCACCCTCGTGGGCCTCGACGCCGGATTCGGCATTGCCGACGACGAGTACCAGCGCAGCGTGCTCCGTCGCCTGGAAGGCCCACGTCGCTGGCACAAGAACACCCTCAGCCGCTTCTCGGCCTACCGCTTTCGCGGCGATGCGCTGTTCCACGACGATATGGCGCTGTTCGACAGGTATGAGCGCTACCTCGCCGACCGCAACGTGGTGGACTTCGATACGCTGGTGATCAAGGCGGCGGAGCTGTTGGAACGGGCCGACATCTCCCGCGACATCCGCGCGCAGTGGGACGTGGTGCTCGTCGATGAGTTCCAGGACCTGAACCCCGTGCAATATCGGGTGGTGAAGGCGCTTGCGCGCGACCACAAGCACGTGTTCGGCGTGGGGGACGACGAGCAGTCCATCTATTCCTGGGCAGGCGCGGATCCGAAGGGGTTCCTCAACTTTCTCAACGACCTGGAACTGCGTCCGGAGCGGATCCACCTGGAGGAGAACCACCGCTGCCCGAGCGACGTGTTCGCGAGTGCCCGCGCGCTCGTCGCGCTCAACCCCCAGATCTTCACCGATCGCGTCACGCCCCGCGCAGGGCGAGTGCCAGTGTTTCCGGTGGATGTGGTGGGGTTCGAGACCGATGACGCTGAATCGGCGTGGTTGATGGCGGATATCCAGCGGGACCGGGAGGAGCACAAGCTCAGGTGGGGCGACATTGCCCTGCTCTATCGGAAGCACGATATCGGCGACCACCTCGAGGCGGCATTCCTCAACGCCGGCATACCGTGTCGCCTGGCGCAGGGACGCGCGCTCGCCGACGATCCGATCGTCGCCTACGTCATCGCAGCCACGCGGGTGATCGCGCGCCCTGGAGACGACATCTGTCGCGATGCGTTCTTCGAGCAGGTGCTTCCGCGCCCCCTCTTCGACGAGGCACGCGCCAAGGCTGAGGAGAGCCAGGGCAACCTGCGGCTTCAGTTGCGCCGCATGTCAACCAAGATGCCGCGCGGCGACGATGCGGCGCGCCAGATTCGGCGAGCGCTCGCCGATTGGAAGAACCTGGAAGCGGTGGCGAAACAGCACGCCAGCATCGGAACCCTGGTGCAGGAGCTCCTCTCTCGGCGCGTGGGGAAACTGCGCTCGATCCTGGACGACCGGCACGACGAGATCACGGATCCCGCAGGGCTGCCGGAGGTAGCGCGCCTGGCCGAGCGGCTGCGCGAGGCACGCGACCGGCGCGTGGAGGTGTGGGTGCCGCCGATGAAGGGGATGGAGATTCCCATCTGGAGCATGCTCACGGATATCGGCGTGAAGGCAGTGCGCGGGAAGAGGCCCGGCGACGCGGCGGTGTGTCTCGCGGCGGATGAATGCCCGTCGGTGGGGCTGCCGCTCGGGGTGTTCAAGGCAGCGCAACTCATGGAGATGACTGACACGGCGCTGGCCTTCACCAATTTCACCGCGGTGGACCTGGAGACGACCGACCGCGATGTCCGCACGTCGGAGATCGTGGAAATCGCGGCGGTTCGCGTGCGGGACGGAAAGATCACGGAGACCTATCATTCGCTCGTGCGGCCGCGCGGGCCGATTTCCGCCGGCGCAATGGCCACGCATCACATTACGGAAGCGGACGTCGCCGGATCACCGGGAATCGAAGCGGTGTGGCCGGCGTTTCGCGCGTTCTGCGGGGAGGACGTGATCGTGGCCCACAACGGCTATGAGTTCGACTTCCGCATTCTGGTGCGCATCGCGAAGGAATTGGGTGCCAAATTCGATCTTTGCACCTTCGACACCCTGCCCCTCGCGCGCGACCTGTTTCCGACAAGCCGCAAGCTCGTGGATCTCTGCCGTCATTTCGGCATTGAAACGGGGCAGTCCCACCGCGCGCTCGACGACACGAAAGCGCTGGCGCTCGTGTTGCTGGAGCTTGGGAAGATGAAGATCTCACGCGCGCGGAAGACGGCGCTCGTGGAGCTGCTCGGCCACCTCGGCATCGCCCTCGCGCTGGACACCGCGGACGCCCTTTCGAGCGAGGCGCTCCTTTTTCGCAACATGTGCGTTGTGTTTTCGCTCGGAAAATATAGTGGCGCCATCGAGTCGTACGAGAAGGAAGTCGGTGACGACATCACGCTTCCAGGTGCCGAGGAGGTAATCGAGCTCCTTGGCGGCGCGGACCTGATGGTGAAGATCCGCACTGTGAAGTCGGCAGACGAACGCTATCCGGCAGCGATGGGGCGCCTGCGCCGATTGATCGCGGAAATACCCGATGGGGCGCTCGCGGATCAGCTATCGCTTTTCCTGGAACGGGTGGTGTTGTCGCGGTGGGATGGCGACGAACCTGACCAGGCGCGCGTGAACTTGTTGACGTTGCACTCCACCAAGGGGTTGGAGTTCTCCCGGGTATACATCGTTGGTGCCGAGGATGCGCAGTTGCCCGGCGGATCGCCGACGAAGGTGCAGAAGACGGAGGAAGTGGAAGAGGCGCGGCGGTTGTTGTATGTGGGAATGACAAGGACAGTGGACCGGCTGGTGCTGACCAATGTCGCGACGCGCGGGGACAAGCCGACGGGTGGGCATCGGTTCCTCGACGAAATGAGCCTCAAACCTCGGACGCCATGACGAGCTCACGGGAATGGAGGGTTGCAGTTGGGAGCGAGCAGACGAGCGCCGTGTACGAGCCGGCGGTTGGCGGGAGCGACATTGCGTTGTTCGTGTGCGCGCATGGTGCTGGCGGAAACATGATGGACAAGGGCACACTCGCGTCGGCGAATGCGATGCGGGCGGAGGGGATGGGAGTGGTGCGCTTCAATTTCCTCTACAAGGAAAAGAAGAGTGGCCGGCCCGACGCGATGCCGAAGCTGATGGAGACCATTGCCGCGGTGGTAGCGCGGGCGCGGGCGGAGCTTTCGCCCTCGCGGCTGATCATTGGCGGACGTTCCATGGGTGGACGCGCGGCATCCATGCTGGCGGCGGACGGCTTTGCTGCGAACGGGCTGTTGCTGCTTGCCTATCCGTTGCATCCCGCCGGGCAGCCGGAGAAACTGAGGGATGCGCACCTCCCGCGGATCACGATGCCGGTGCTGTGCTTCAGTGGCACGCGGGACGCGCTCTGCACGCGGGAGTTGATGGAGCGTGCGTTGACGACAGTGACGGCGCCGTGGGACATGCGCTGGGTGGAGGGAGCGGACCACAGCTTTCATGTACTGAAATCGTCGGGGACGACTGATGCGGCGGTGATGCAGGAGATCGGGCGCATCAGTCGCGCCTGGGTGGATGGGTTGGCGCCATGAGAATGGTTTCCGTGTAAAGCTTGACACTCCTGCCGGCGACTCCCGTAGGGATACCTGACGGAACTCACTTCACGGAGACACGCGCATGTCACAAGGGTCGGCGGGCAATGTGATCGCTGCGATCTGCAGCTTCTTCATCCCGGGGCTTGGGCAGCTGGTCCAGGGGCGCCTGCTCATGGCGATCTTCCAATTCTGCCTGGCCGCCGTGTTGTGGTTCTTCTGGCTCGGATGGCTGGTGCACCTGTGGTCCATCATCGACGCGGCGCGCTTCAGGGCGAGCTGACCATGCGCCTATGAATGGCAACTGTGACGAAATACGGGGGAGCCAACGCTCGCGGCAGGCGTGGTTTGCAAATACATTCTGCGGCGTATGACAACCCCCGCCGATCTCTCCAGACTTCGCATCAATCGCGACGCGCCCTCCGCCCCTGAACGCAAGGCGCTTGGACGCAACTTGATCCTGTTCGTCATCGCCATCGTGTTGATTGCGATTGCGGTGCTCTACCTGAAATCGCGTGACGTGCCCACCGTACAGGTGGTAACGGTCAGCACGGGCACGTCGGGCACCGCCTCGTCGGGAGGAGAGACGAGCGTCACGGCCAACGGCTACGTGGTTGCACGAACGAAGGCCTCGGTGTCCGCCAAGGCAGCGGGGCGCATGACATTTCTCGGTGTGAGCGAAGGTTCGCATGTAACGCGGGGCGAAGTCATCGCCCGGCTCGACAACGCGGACTACCAGGCTGCGGTGGCGCAGGCACAGGCCAACATCGCCACGGCCGACGCGAGCATCGTGGAATCACGGGCCGATCGCGATCAACTCACCCGCGAGGCCGGCCGCCTCAAGGAAATCCGCACACGGAGCCCGAACCTGATCTCGGATCAGGACCTGGAGCTCGCAACCAGTCGTGCGGCGCAGGCAGACGCGCGGCTCAACGCTGCGGAGGCGCGGAAGCGGTCGGCCGACGCCGCATTGCGGATGGCCGAGGCGAACAACGAGAACACTGTAATTCGGGCGCCGTTTACGGGAACCGTGCTTCGCAAGGATGCCGAGGTGGGCGAGGTGGTCGCGCCGTCGGTAGGCGGCGGGCTCACGCGCGGCGCCGTGGTGACCATGGCAGATCTCTCCACCCTCGAGGTTGAGGTGGACGTCAACGAGGCGTATATCGGTCGCATTCGGAGTGGAGGGCCAGCTCGCATCACCCTCGATGCCTATCCGGACACGGCGTTCAAGGGTGCGGTGCGACAGGTGGTCCCCACGGCTGACCGCCAGCGCGCCACTGTGCAGGTGAAGGTTTCCATTGCGGATCACGACCCGCGCATCTTGCCCGAGATGGG
>JBDUCM010000153.1:0-12230 GCA_040003455.1 bacterium | reverse complement strand
ATGGGGTTCAGGGGGTCGCGGGTTCAAATCCCGCCGTCCCGATTGAGTCAAAGTCTAAGCCCTGCCTACAGTTATGTGGGCAGGGCTTCTTCGTGGCCTGCCCGCAAGGGGGCCAGTGCAGGGGGCCAGTTTCCCGGTTCTTTTCTCGCAAAATCATCGATTCGCAAAGCCCATGCGTTGAAAAGGGGCCGACGTCTTGAATCAACTTGAATTTGGGGCCGAGCGAATTGGAACCAGAGGGGCCGCCGAGCGAGACCAAGAGAGAAAGGGGAAACATGGACAGGCCAATTCTCGAACCGCAGCTCTTTGACGAACTGAAAGCTGCGCTTGATCGTGGTGCGGCATCGGGGGACCTCATGCCTCGCGCACAGATCGAACAGCAGACGGCGCTATTTCGCGATCGATTCGGACCCCCCGTGCTTCGAGACGCAGACGGTGAGGTGCTGCTTCGGCTGATGCATGGGCGCGAGAGCAACGACTCCAGGTGCCTTGCTTATTGGCTGGAGTTCAAGAACGACGACGAGTTCGGCAGCTATCGCTTCGGGGGAATCGGGGGTGGTTCTGCCCTGAAATTCGGCATCTACCAGCGCCAAAGCGACAACGCCTGGGTCACAGGTTCACCGCAGGCCCAAAAGGTCCTATCAGCCGAGGATGCCATTGCGCTCGCACGCAAGCAGCGAGACGAGCTACTTGCAGGCGCGAAGGTGTTGGCATCACTGGACACAGACGATGCATCGGATGAAGCATATGCTCGGCTTCAGGCTGCGATGGAGAACGCAGCACCCAAACTCTCGCGGGACGGTTGGGCGCACAAATACTGGTTCTTGATCAACCCGGACCGCCTCGACGACTACCACAGCCCGCGCTACCAGCGATTCCATCTGCTCAAATTGTTGCAGATGTCGCCTGATCGCGTCGGCATCCTGGACGGCAATGCTCCACGCTTCATCTGCGCCGGCCGATTCGTCTCGGCCGCCCGCGAACTTGACGTGCCGGTGACGACACTGAATCGAGTTCTGAATCAGCGTGACGGCGCAATCCATCGTTACTGGCGTGTTGGTACGACAGGGGGGATACCGGCAAGAGCCACTGGAACGAGATGCGGGAGGGAGGTTTCGTATCGATCGGGTGGTCGATGGTTCCCGATCTGTCAGAGGTGCTAGGGCAGGACAGGGCCGATGCGAAGAACCAAATACGAGACTGGCTTAGCCCTGGATATCCGAACAAGCCGTCGGTGGCATCGCGCAAAGCTGGTGAAATCCTCAATTTTGCGCGCGAGATTGCCGAGAAGGATTTGGTGCTTGCGTGTGATGGTCAGACCGTGCTCGCGGTTGGGCGGGTCCGTGGGCCATATGAATTCGATCGTAGTCTGGGCTTTCCGCACAAACGACCGGTTGAATGGCTGCTTCTCGATCCGTGGCGGATGCCGGATCCGGAGGGGCCGCGGACAACGGTCTATGAACTCGGCAAAAGCGCGGACAATCTCCTCGAGCTGGAGCAGCGCCTGTTCCACAGGGGGGCTGTTCCTGTGCAAAAACCCCGCGTGACACCGAAGCCGGACACCGTTTCGTCACCCTCGCTCGATCCGTTCACGGCCCGAGTCGAAGCCATTCTACGACGCAAAGGGCAGGTGGTGCTTTATGGCCCCCCAGGCACCGGCAAAACCCATCGCGCACTCGCCGTAGCCAACGAGCTCGCAGCCCGCCGCGCGTTCCAGAAGAGCTTTGTCGATCTTACTGCCGCCGAGCGCGTAACGGTGGCAGATGGTGACGGGCTGGTGCGCGTTTGCACCTTTCACCCCGGTTGGGGTTATGAAGATTTTATTGAAGGACTGCGACCCAAGACGATCGACGGCCAGATGGTCTTCGAAGCGCGCGACGGCATCTTCAAAGATGTGTGCCGGGATGCGAGCGCGCGGATGGACGTCCACTACTTCCTCGTCATCGACGAGATTAATCGTGGAGACCTGCCTCGCATTTTCGGTGAGCTGATCACGGCGATCGAGTACGACAAACGGGACCGGCCGATCAAACTCCCCATTACCGGTTCGTCGTTCACCATTCCGCGCAACGTCTTCATCATCGGCACGATGAACACTGCCGATCGTTCGATTTCGCTAATGGATACCGCGCTGCGGCGGCGTTTTGGTTTTGTCGAACTGATGCCTGACAGCGCCGTGTTGGCCGGGCGAAAGGCGGGCGGGCTGGCCCTCGGGCCATGGCTCGACGCATTGAACGCCCGAATACGTCGTCATCTCAAGCGTGACGCACGCAACCTGCAAGTCGGACATGCGTACCTCATGCCACCACAGTCAATTTCCTCAGTGGCCGAATTCGCACGCGTGTTACGCGACGACATTATCCCGCTACTGGAAGAGTATTGCTACGACGACTTCGCGACGCTACGAGACATCCTCGGGAGCGAGTTGGTTGATGCCGAGGCCGGGCGCATTCGCGAGGAGATCTTCGGCGGAAACCGGGAAGAAGACCTGATTCAGGCTGTATCATTCGAGGAGATGCAGCCGCTCGTCCTCGATCAAGAACCGGTGGACAGCGCGCTCACCGGCGAGCCGCCCGAGCTTGTTGCAGATGACGCCGAGGACGAAGGTGACACCGACTTCGCGCGGTGATGGTGCGCCACAGATCGTCATCGAGTTGACGGAGTGGGACAACGTCAGCCCATCAGATGACTCACGATTGAGGGGCTGTTCGCTCGCGGGCGACGTACAGTCACGCCGGCTGGCGGAGGCGCTACGCGGGCGGGTGGACGTCCGCGAAGGACACGACGGGCTGGAGGTTGGGACCACATCTTTTGTGGGCCGCGTTGACGTGGGCCCACTGCGGATCGCCATAGCGCCGAAACTGCCAGCTATGCCGCTCGCCCGGCTGCTTCGCTATGCGTATGGGCTGCGCGACGTCGCGGCCTTTGAAGACACGCTGTCGCCAACCACGAGACACGGGCTGCATGACCTGCTGATCGCATTGCTCGCCTCAGAGGTCGAAGAGCTGCTACATCGTGGCCTCAGCCGTCGATATGTCGCGCGCTCAGAACAACTGGCGAGTCCGCGCGGCCAGATCCTTGTCGATCAAGTGATCCGCCAAGGTGGTGTGCGAGAGGCCCGGCTTCCCTGTCGATACGTAGAACGTCGAGCTGATTGGCATCTGAACCAAGTGCTTCGCGCGGGCCTTGAAGGCGCCGCGCTGATGACGCAGGACCACGATCTTCGACGACGGGTCCATCAACTCGCTTCGATGTTTGGCGATGTCGGCCGTTTGGCCAGCCTCTGTGGCGGCGACATCGACCGTGCCGAACACGAGTTGACTCGTATGACGGTCGCGAGTCGGCCGGCGCTGACGATCATCAGGCTATTGCATTCCGCGCAGGGTGTGGAGTTCGACTCAACGCATCCAGAGAGTCGAATGCCAGGGTTCTTGTTCGACATGAACACGTTCTTTCAACGCCTACTGTCTCGTTTTCTGCGAGACAACCTTACGGGTCTGCATATCATGGACGAGTTGGCAATCCGGAACGTGTTCGCCTACTCACGCGATGAGAACCCTAAGCGGCGTCGCCCGCCAGCGCCCCGACCAGATTATGCCCTTTTCGATGGTAAGGAGCTATGCGGCTTTCTGGACGCCAAGTATCGCGATATCTGGGATAAAGGCCTGCCGGCCGCGTGGTTGTACCAACTTTCGATATACGCCCTTGCCTCGCCGCGGGACGTGAGTGCCTTGCTATACGCTACGATGTCTACAGAGGCATCCGACGAGCGCATCGAAATTCGCCCGGTATCGTGGTCAAGCAGGAGTCCGGCATCCGTGATCGTGCGTCCCATCTCGCTTCTGTATCTTGCTTCGCTGCTCGACCCCGATCAGGCTCGCAATCTCGCTGTCGAGCGGCGACGGTGGGCGAACGAGCTCGTCGCATTGGAAACGAGCAATCGCGAGCCGGCATCACACGGACAAATGCCCTTGGCTCGGCGGTAAGACCCGCCGATCACCAGCTCGCCGCCCACGGTTGTGTCGCCCTGATGCTCGCTCTCAGAGAGAACCATTGACGCGTCGTGAACCTTACCGTGCGGCCGAGGGGCGGCGGCTCCGCCGGCGTTCCGGTGGGAGCGGCGCGTGGTACGAGACTCCCGGCGCGCCAATATCGAGGCTTCCGTGGCGCGTCACCCTGCCCAGAAGATCGGCCAAAGGGAACATCCACATGAAGCAGTCCGCGCCGCCTCTTCGTTCCTGACCAACATCCCGCCGCAGAGCTATCTTGGTGTCAAGGACTGCGAACGGCGCGACACGTCGGGCCACGCTAGCACTGGCTGGGTGAACTAGTGTCAGACGCCGCCAAATCCGAACCGAGACTTCATGCACTGGATAGCTCCCTCCGAGAAGGACACCGTAGCCGCGACACTCGAAAAACGTCTCTGGGATTCGGCCGATCAGTTCCGTGCCAACTCGGGGCTCAAGGCGCAGGAATACTCAGGCCCCATACTCGGACTCATCTTTCTCCGCTTTGCCGAAGTCCGGTTCACCGCGCAGCACGCGACGTTGGAGAAGGCGAGTTCCTCGGCCCGCCGCGGCAGTCGAGTCAGTGAACCGGCCGCGTACCATGCCGAAGGCATTCTGTACCTGCCGGCCGAAGCGCGATTCGCGTACCTGCTGAACCGGCCCGAGGCTGACAACATCGGCGCGAAGATCAACGCCGCCATGCGGGACATCGAGAAGCACAACCCGCAGCTTGCCGGCGTGTTGCCCAAGACCTACAACCTGTTCACCAGCACGCTGCTCAAGGAGCTGCTGAAGAAAGTCTCCGAGATTCCAGCGACCGCCGACTACGACGCGTTCGGCCGCATCTATGAGTACTTCCTGGGCCAATTCGCCCGGACTGAAGGTCAAAAGGGCGGCGAGTTCTATACGCCGAGCAGCATCGTCCGCCTCCTCACTGAGGTTATTGAGCCGTACCACGGGCGCATTCTCGACCCTGCTTGTGGGTCGGGCGGCATGTTCGTGTCAAGCGCGCGGTTCGTGGCGGAACACAAGAAGAACCCTGCTGCGGAACTCTCCATCTGTGGCGTCGAAAAGACCGACGAGACCGGACGTCTCTGCCGCCTCAACCTCGCGGTGCATGGCCTTGAAGGCGACATTCGCCACGGCGGCAACGTCAACAGCTACTACGACGACCCGCACACTGCCACGGGCCAGTTCGATTTCGTCCTTGCCAATCCGCCGTTCAACGTGAACGCGGTGGACAAGGAGCGGTTGAAGGAGTCCGTTGGGCCGGGCCGTCGTTTCCCCTTCGGCCTGCCGAACACCGACAACGCCAACTACCTCTGGATTCAGCTCTTCTACTCGTCGTTGAACAAGAATGGCCGCGCCGGGTTCGTGATGGCCAACTCAGCATCCGACGCGCGCAGTTCCGAACAGGAGATCCGTAAGCAACTCATCGAAGCGCGCGCGGTGGATGTGATTGTGGCGGTCGGCCCGAACATGTTCTACACCGTCACGCTGCCGTGTACGCTCTGGTTTTTCGACAAGGGGAAGGCGAAGACGCCCCGCGCCGATACCGTCTTGTTCATTGATGCCCGGCACATCTACCGGCAGATTGACCGTGCGCACCGCGACTGGACGCCTGCGCAGATTGGCTTCATCGCGAACGTCGTTCGTCTCTATCGCGACGAGGACCTCGACTTCACGCTCGGCGGCAATGATGCCGAGGCGAAGGTCAAAGAATTATTCGGGAGGAAGCCGGAATACGCTGACGTTGCTGGGTTGTGCCGCGCCGCTACGCTCACGGAGGTTGAAGCGCAGGGGTGGTCGCTGAACCCTGGACGCTACGTGAGTGTTGCGGCGGGAGAAGCCGTCAGCGACGGGGACTTCAAGGAACAACTCGAAGCGCTGAACGAGGAACTGCAGACCCTCAACGCCCAGGCGCGTGACCTCGAACAAACCATCGCCGGGAACGTGGCTAACATTCTGGAGGCGTGATGATGGCGCCGCTTAGATGGAAACCCGCCAAGCTCGACGAACTCGGCTTCGTCGGACGGGGCAAGTCGCGGCATCGGCCTCGCGATGCAGCGTTTCTTTACGGCGGGCGCTATCCGTTCTTCCAGACTGGGGATGTCAAGGCTGCAAATTTTCATCTCACCGAATATTCGCAGACTTACAGCGAGGCAGGGCTCGCGCAGAGCAAACTTTGGGAGCCAGGAACTCTATGCATCACGATTGCCGCCAATATCGCAGAGAGCGCGATTCTCGGACTTGCGGGCTGTTTTCCTGATAGCGTCGTCGGCTTTGTCGCCGACCCCGAAAAGGCGGATGTGCGCTTCATCAAGTACTACATGGACACATTAAAGCTCCAGATGCAGAGCGTGTCGCGCGGTACGACGCAGGACAATCTCAGCTTGGACAAATTGCTCGCCTTCGACTTCTTCCTTCCTCCGCTGCCGATGCAACGGCGGATCGCGAGCATCCTGTCGACCTACGACGAACTGATCGAGAACAGTCAACGGCGTATCCGGATATTGGAAGCGATGGCCCGCTCCCTCTACCGCGAGTGGTTCGTCCACTTCCGCTTCCCCGGCCACGAAGGGCATCCTCGCGTCGTCTCCGCCCCCGGCGATATCCCTGTCGGCTGGGAAATGAAAGCGCTGGAATCACTAATGTCCGACCACATTGGCGGCGGCTGGGGCAAAGAAGAGGCGGACGAAGTCCACACCCAACCAGCGTCGGTAATTCGCGGCACGGATATTCCGAAGGCGCGCCACTCTCAAGTCGGCAGTGTTCCCTACCGTTTCCATACGGCCTCGAATCTCCGCTCGCGTAAACTGGCGGCGGGAGACCTCGTCTTTGAAGTGTCGGGCGGAAGTAAAGGCCAGCCGGTTGGACGAGCGTTGCTTGTCACACCTGAATTGCTCTCGGCCTTGGACGGCGATGTGATCTGTGCGAGCTTCTGCAAACGGGTACGGCCTGAAATGAAAGCCTACGGCTCGGAATTACTCTACTTGTCGTTCCTTGAGGGCTACGAATCGGGTGAGATTGAGCAATATCAGGTTCAGTCTACCGGCATCTCGAATTTCAAGTGGATGGAATACATTGCCAATACTAGACGAGTCATCCCGCCTTTACCGTTGCGCTCACGCTTCCGGGCGGTGGTAGCGCCCATGTTCGCGCAAATCGCTACAATCGGCCTGACAATTGACAACCTCCGTCGGACGCGCGACCTGCTACTACCGCGGTTGCTATCGGGAAAAGTCGCGCTGTCGAGCAGCTCCTCATGACCACAGTGCTCTGCACGGAGGGCGGGTACTCGCTCTCGCAGCTCATCACCCTTTCGTGGGCTGTTGAAAATGGCTAGGCCAACCGCCAAGCCCTCGAACTCCGTAAACACGTTGCCGGCAGACTACGCGCCTCTCCTGGCCGAGATCAAGACGCGCGTGCAGACGGCCAGGATCAAAGCCGGGCTGGCGGCCAACCGGGAATTGCTGGCGCTGTATTGGGACATCGGCCGGCTGATTCTCGCTCGCCAGAAAGCAGCCGGGTGGGGCGCCAAGGTGATCGACCGGCTTTCAGAGGACCTTCAGCGCGAATTTCCCGGGCAGCAGGGGTTTTCGCCTCGCAACATCAAGTACATGCGCGCGTTCGCGAAGGCGTGGCCGGAGACCGTAATTGTGCAGCCGCCTGGTGCACAAATGGTTGGGCCGTCCTCGGGAATGGGGCCAGCACCGCTTGCAACAAGGGAGCAGCCGACAGCGCCAATTGTGCAACCGCCGGTTGCACAATTGCCCTGGAAGCATCACCTCGCCCTCCTCGATAAGCTCGACACTCCAGAGGATCGCCTCTGGTATGCGACCAAGGCGGTGGAACACGGCTGGTCTCGGAACGTGCTGGCACTACAGATCGAAAGCGGGTTGCACACGCGACAGGGCAAGGCGGTCTCCAATTTCAAGCACACCCTACCCCCGCCTCAATCCGATCTTGCGCAGAGCATCACGAAGGACCCTTACCTGTTCGATTTCCTGGCGCTTCGGGATGACACGAACGAAAGGACGGTCGAAGCAGGACTCGTGGCGCACGTGGAAAAGTTCCTGCTCGAGATGGGCGCCGGGTTTGCCCTCGTCGGGCGGCAGGTGCACCTCGACGTGGGCGATCAGGACTTCTACCTCGACCTGCTATTCTATCACCTGAAGCTCCGCTGCTTTATCGTGATCGACCTCAAGGCCCGCGAGTTCACGCCGGAGGCGGCTGGCAAGATGAACTTCTACCTGTCCGCGGTCGATGACCTGTTCCGCCACCCGGGCGACGAGCCATCCATTGGGCTCATTCTCTGCCGCAGCAAGAACCGCGTGATCGCTGAATACGCACTGCGAGACATGACCAAGCCGATCGGGGTGTCCGGATATGTGACCAAGCTGGTGGATTCGTTGCCGAAAACGCTCAAGGGTGCGGTGCCATCGATCGCGGAGCTGGAGAAAGCACTGGGCAACGAGTCGCCGTGAGCCCGCACGCCTACACCGAAGACCAACTGGTCGAACAACCCGCCATCGGGTTGTTCGCCGAGCTTGGGTGGGAAACGGTGTCGGCCATGGAAGAGACGTTCGGTATTTCTGGCACTCTCCAACGCGAGACGAAGGGGGAGGTCGTACTGATTGCCCGGCTGCGAGCTGCACTGGAACGATTGAATCCCACGCTTCCTCCGGACGCCATCACCGCTGCCATTGATGAACTGACCCGCGACCGCTCGGCAATGAGCGCCGAGGCGGCCAACCGCGAGGTCTACCTGCTGCTCAAGGCCGGCATTCTGGTCTCGCTGCCCGATCGCGAGCACGGCGGACAGAAGGACGAACGCCTGCACGTGGTGGACTGGGAGCAACCTGACAACAACGACTTCCTGCTGGTCAGCCAGCTCAGTGTCACCGGCGCTCTCTATACCTGCCGGCCGGACCTCGTCGGCTTCGTCAACGGCTTGCCGCTGGTCGTCATCGAACTCAAGAAGCCAGGGGTTCCCGCACGCGCAGCCTTCGACGAGAACCTCACGCACTACAAGGAGCAGGTTCCCGCGCTGTTCTGGTACAACGCATTGCTCATTGCGTCAAACGGCACGGACAGTCGCGTCGGGTCGCTCACGGCAGACTGGGGCCGGTTCTTCGAGTGGAAGCGCATCGAGCGAGAGGACGAGCCGCGCCGAGTGTCGCTCGAAGTGATGTTGCGCGGGACGTGCGATCGTACTCGGCTCCTCGACCTGGTGGAGAACTTCACGCTCTTCTCCCAGCACAAGGCCGGGCTCGTGAAGATCCTGGGACAGAACCACCAGTACCTTGGCGTGAACAACGCCATCGCGTCGATGCTCGAGGCGCGTTCGCGCGGACATGGCCGGGCAGGCGTCTTCTGGCAGACGCAGGGCAGTGGAAAGAGCTTCGCCATGGTCTTCTTCGCCCAAAAAGTGCTCCGCAAGGTGGAGGGCAACTGGACGTTCGTGGTCGTGACCGACCGCACGGAGCTGGACGACCAGATTGCCACGACCTTCAAGGCTACTGGCGCGGTGAGTGAAGCCGAGGGCGACAAGTGTCACGCGGAGAGCGGTGAACATCTGCGGGAGTTGCTGCGCGGGAATCATCGCTACGTGTTCACGCTGATCCAGAAGTTCCAGTCGCCGGACATGCTCTGCGATCGGCCGGACGTCATTGTCCTCACCGACGAGGCGCACCGCAGCCAGTACGACACGCTCGCGCTGAACATGCGCGTTGCCCTGCCCAAAGCGCTCTTCCTTGCCTTCACCGGCACACCGCTGATAGCGGGTGAAGCACGCACCAAGGAAGTCTTCGGCGACTACGTGTCGATCTACGACTTCCAGCAGTCGGTGGAAGACGGCGCGACGGTGCCGTTGTTCTATGAGAACCGCACGCCTGAGCTTCAACTGGTGAACGCGGAGCTGAATGACGACATCTACGACGTCATCGAGGCGGCGGAGCTCGATCCGGAACAGGAGGCAAAGCTCGAGCGGGAGTTGAGTCGCCAGTACCACATCATCACGCGCGATGACCGCCTCGAGACGGTCGCTGGCGATATTGTGCGACACTTCCTCGGTCGGGGGTTCGTGGGCAAGGCGATGGTGGTGTCCATCGACAAGGCCACCGCGCTCAGAATGCACGACAAGGTGCGCACCCACTGGGAGGCAGAGACAGCGCGGGTGAGATCTGAATTGCTTCGACTCGGCTACCTGCCAGCAGTCGAGCAGAAATCATTCGACATTCGCGAAGAAAGGGCGGAATTGGAGCGTCGGCTGGAGGTCCTCACGAGCACGGACATGGCGCTGATCGTGTCGCCCAGCCAGAACGAGATTCCGCAGATGGCCAAGCTCGGACTCGACATTGAACCGCACCGGCGGCGCATACGCGACTCGCAGCCGCCGCTCGACGAAAAGTTCAAGGACACGGACGATCCGTTGCGACTGGTCTTCGTGTGCGCCATGTGGCTCACCGGTTTCGATGCGCCCAGCTGCTCGACGGTGTACCTCGACAAGCCCATGCGGAACCACACGCTGATGCAGACCATCGCGCGCGCCAACCGCGTCTTTCCCGGCAAGCATAGTGGCCTCATCGTGGACTATGCGAACGTCTTTGCGTCGCTGGAGAAGGCGTTGGCGATCTACGGCACTGGAACCGGCGGTGCGACTCCGGTGCGAGACAAGCAGCAGCTGGTCGAGGATTTGCGCCGGACCGTTGCGGAAGCGACCGCGTACTGCGCCAGCCATAGGGTGGTCCTCGCGGGCATCGAGAACCTGCCGCTTGGCAGCATGGGCCGCCTGGCGCTCATCGGAGATGCAGTGAACGCATTGATCGCCCCCGATCCGGTGCGGCGCGATTTCTTCGGGTTTGAGCGGCTTGTAAGTACCCTCTACCGCGCAGTAAAGCCTGACCGCGCGGCACTGGAGTTCGTCGGACGCGCCGCGGCCCTGACGACCATCGGAGAATCGATACGCGAGAAGCTGAGCCCGGACCGCCCGGATATCTCGCAGGTGATGGGTTCCATCAACAGTGTGCTCGACAAGTCCATTACGGGAATGGTCGTGAGGGATGACGGCCCGCCGCCCCTCGATCTGTCGCGTATCAATTTCGAGGCACTGGTGGATCGTTTCCGCGCGTCGAAGCACAAGAACACGGATCTGGAGGTGCTGAAGGCCGCGATTCGGGCGCATCTCGACAGGCTCATACAGTTGAACCCGACGCGAGCCGACTTCGCCGAGCAGTTTGAGGCGCTTATTCAGAGCTACAACGCCGGGAGTCGGAATATCGAGCAGCTGTTCCTGGAACTGGTGAAGCTGAGCAACAATCTGACGGAGGAGCAGGAGCGTCACGTTCGCGAAAACATGACGGAGGAGGAACTGGTCATCTTCGACATCTTGACTCGGCCCGCCCCCGAGTTGAGCGCGGATGAGCGGGACGAGGTGAAGAAGGCGGCCCGCACGTTGTTGGAGCGGCTCAAGGCGTTGCTCGTCCTGAATTGGCGGCAGAAAGCAGCAGCCCGCTCTCAACTCAAACTAGCCATTGAGGACGCGCTGGATTCTGGACTACCGCGTGCGTACACGAAATCTCTGTACAATCAAAAATGCTCTGCGGTTTTTGAGCACGTATACGAGTGCTATCCTGAGCGAGGGAGCGGCGTATACGCGTAGAGCGCGCCGCTGCGACCGACGGCAGGATGCGCCGTGCGTTCAAACGATATCACTGACGAGGCAGCGCCTCTCGACAGTCGCGGGTCAAAGCAGGAGAACCCCTTTCTCCTGATCCGGACGTCCAATGGGCCCTGGCCTCGCGATCCCGTCGGTCGTGGCTTCAATCTTGACAAGGCGGGCTGTCTGCCTAGAATTGAACGAATGGTTAAACCAGTTGTTCAAACAGCAGCCGCCGCCGAGCCCGACGTCAGCGAGACGAAGTCGAAGATCCTCGACAGCGCGTTCCAGCGCCTGGCGCGCGAGGGCTACGCCGCGTTGAGCATACGCGAGATCGCCCGCGACGCAGGTGTAAACCACGCGCTCATCAACTACCACTTCGGCAACAAGGACCAACTGGTCATCGCGGTACTCGACCAGGCGAACCGGCATCTGCTCGAGCGCCAGCAGCGCATGTACGCGGCGCCAGCCGGCTTGGCCCAGAAGTGGGCCGAGGCGCGCCGCTTCTACGAGACCGATCTCGCCTCGGGGTTCGTGCGCGTGCAGGCCGAGCTTTGGGCCGC
>JBDUCM010000305.1:0-3625 GCA_040003455.1 bacterium | reverse complement strand
CAGGCCTCGCCGAAGTGCGCTACTGGGGAAGGGACGCAAACCGCCGTTACCACAGAGGCCACTGAGGAACACAGAGGAAGAGCAAGCAAGAGGCTTCGACCACCCCTCCGTGCCATCTGTGTCCTCCGTGGTTCAAGTAGCGCGCCTCAATTCGCATTGACTGAACAGCATTTGGCCTAGCCTGGCTCCACGTGGACAATCGCTTCGGCCGTCCCCAGTTCGCGTGCGATGGCGCGTTCGACTTCATCAGTGAAGTCGTGGGCAGCGCTCACCGTCGTCGCTCCATCAACGAGGATGGTGACCTCCGCGAACAGGTGGCCCGATGCAGTGCGCCGTGATCGCGCTGCACGCACCCCGATCACGCCTGGAATCGTGCGAACGATCCCGGCAAGGTGGGCTGCATCCACGGCGCTGGCATCGACGAGAATTGGAATGGACTCTCGCAGGATCTGGTATCCGCTCCACGCGATGATGAGCGCGACGAGGACGCCCAATGCGGCATCGGCTCGCAGGTACCCGGCGCGCGAAAGCAGGAGTGAACCCATCGCGAGCGCCGTGACGAGAATATCACTCGCTGTGTGCGCGGCGTCCGCGAGCAGCATCGTGCTCGCGAGCGCACGCCCCCTCCGTCTTTCGTACGCCACGACGAAGAAATTCACGCACAAGGACGATACGAGCAACAGGCCGTCGATCGACGTGGCGGTGGGTGGTCCGTACGACCCGGAGAGCTCGCCGAGGCTCTGACGCAGCAGCTCAAAGCATGTGATGGAAAGAAACACCACGATGACAAGCGTGCCGAGCGTCTCGAATTTCTCGTGGCCGTACGGATGGTCGTCATCAGGCGCGCGTGCCGCGACGGAAACGGCAAAGATGGCCACCGCGTTGCTCATCATGTCGAGCACCGACTCGAGCGCAGCGCCCAGCACCGTCAGGGCGCCCGTCCGCGCGCCAACCGTAATCTTGATGGCGGCAGATATGGCGTTGAGTGCAAGAACGACCATCAGCACGCGCCGCACCCCCTTTGCTCGCACGTCAGGCGGGGTGGATGCAACCGCCGGTGATCCGAGTGGGGTGAGCATCAGGAACATTTTGCGTAGCTTGCACAACTCATGTCAACATCCATAACGATACGACGATGCCCGAACTACCAGAAGTCGAAGCAGCGATGAACCTGTTGCGGCGCGGCGCGCGAGGCCGAGTCATTGCCCGCATGCGGCTGCTGCACCCCGCACTCCGGCGCCGCATCTCGAATGCGATGCTTCGATCACTCGCGGGGGCACGAATTGCATCCGTGGAACGACGCGGCAAGCATCAACTACTCCACCTCGCCGACGGGCGAACCCTCCATGCGCATTTTCGAATGAACGGCGACTGGGAACTCGGGCCCGTGGATGCGCCGCTTCCTCGCTTCGCGCGCGCCGTACTTGAATTCACCGACGCCACGCGCCTGGTCCTCGTCGATTCGCGTGCGCTGGGCACCATGGAACTTCATCCGGTTGGAGCGCCGCTGGATTTGGGGCTCGGACCTGACGCGGCTGACCCAGGATGGACCGCCGCCCAATTGCTTGAGTCTCTGCACCATCGTCGGACGCCGATCAAGGCCGCGCTGCTCGATCAGAAGGTCGTTGCAGGGCTGGGGAACATTTACGTCGCGGAGTCGCTCTGGCGGGCAAAGATCGATCCGCGCGCAGCCAGTCATTCGCTGGGTGCGGTGCAAGTGCGTGCGCTGCGCAAGGCAATCGCGTCTGTCCTCACGCGCGCAACTGGCTCGCGGTACACTGACGATGACGGGGCGCAGCTCGATGTCTACGATCGCGAAGGGCTGCCGTGCCGCCGGTGCCGGACGGCAATCGAACGCATTGTGCAGGGCGGCCGAAGCACGTACCTCTGCCCTCGCTGCCAGGGCACGAAGCCGGGATGATGCGCGGGGTAGCGCGGGGTAGCGCGGGGTAGCGCGCGGGTAGCGCGGGGGTAGCGCGGGGTAATGCGAGTGGTGCGCAGATGCCGCTAGTCCAGTGCCTCGAGGAGTGCGCCTTTGATGTAGCCCGTCTCGGGCACGGTGAGCAACTCGGGGTGGTCGATGGCCTGCCCGCGAATTTCGCGCAGCACCATGCGGCGTCCACTGTCCGCGGCGGCGTCTTCGAGCATTTCGAGGAACAGGGGCTTCGTAAGATGGAAGGAACAGCTCGCCGTGAAGAGCAGGCCGCCAGGCGTCAGGAGTCGCATGGCGCGGAGGTTGATCTCCTTGTACCCGCGGAGCGCCGCGGGTAGTGCCGGGCGCGTCTTGGCAAACGCGGGGGGATCGAGCACGATGGTTTCAAATTGTGCGCGCTCCCGCTCCTTGGCCTTCAAGTATTCGAAGGCGTTGGCTTCCACGAACGCACCATTGGTCAGTCCGTTGCGGCGAAAATTCTCTTCGGCGCGCGTGAGCGCGTGTGCCGACGAATCAAGCGCGATCACGTGTTCCGCACGCTGGGCGAGGTGCAGCGCGAACGACCCGTGATAGCTGAAACAGTCGAGTGCGCGCCCGCGCGCTACTCGCCCGACGAGAGCCCGGTTGTCGCGCTGATCGAGGAAGGCGCCCGTCTTCTGCCCGCGCCACGGCGCCGCGAGATAGCGCACGCCATGTTCGTGCACTTCGATTTCGTCAGGTACCTGTCCGTGCAGAAGCTCGACGTTCGAGTCGAGTCCTTCCTTGAGGCGCAGCGAGACGTCGTTGCGTGCGAGAATGCCGGCGGGCGTGAGGTGATCAAGCAGTGCCGCGACGATTTCTGCGCGAAAGAACTCCAGGCCGGCGCTCATGAGCTGAACGACGAGGTAGCGATCGTAGCGGTCGACGACGAGCGATGGGATGCCGTCGCCTTCGCCATGGACGAGGCGGAAGGCGTTTGTCACAAGGTCGAGACCGCTGCGACGGGTGAGTGCACGCCCGATGGCGGCGTGCCACCAGGCGGCATCCAGGGTTGCGTCGACGTCGTGTTCGATCAGGCGGAGAGAGATCTCCGACATGGGGCTCCACAGGGCAATCCCGAGGGGCTTCCCGCGTTGATCGGCAACGTGGACTGGGCCTGCGGCGCCGTGGGGTCGTTCGATGACATCACTGCGGTAGATCCAGGGGTGTCCGGTGGCCCAGCGTCGTGCGCCTTTGGTGGAGACGATTGCGGAGAGCATGGCGCAAGGTAAGTGGCAGGCGTGTGGCGGTGTCGTCCCCTTGAGATTTGCGGCGAATTGGAGTACCATTCCGACCCTTCGTTGACGTCGGCTGGTTGCATGAATTGGGTCGGCGCGGCGGGGGTAGGATTTGATCGAAATGTGTTGGTGGCGGGCACTTGCAACCGCTTGGCAGCCCGTTTACAATGCAAGGCTCACCGCGAGAGTTTTTCAATTCGCGGACGCTGTTTGACAAGTGAAGGACAGAGGATGGGTCGTCGGCCTTTTGTATGGTCTTTTTGGCCGGCGGCAAATCGTGGGAAATGGAATCTTTACCGAGCCTTGTGTGATCGTCGTGGCATGCCACGAATGAGAGCTAGAGGATTGGTAATTGGTAGATTGCGATAGCAACGCGCGTATTTCTGCTTGAGCCATATTGTGGTCAAGCGAAGGAAGGCATGTGGGGGATGCCTGG
>JBDUCM010000152.1:0-12245 GCA_040003455.1 bacterium | reverse complement strand
ATAGTCCGTAGCGTGGCAGACCGATCGACGAAGTGACGCGGGCAACCGCGTCACTTCGCGCACAGTTCGCTGCCTTTCCAAACGCAATTGAACCAGCGATCCGGACATGGGGGCGCCTCCGCCCCCGTGTCCGGATCGCTGGCGCGTCCCGGCGTCCCAGGGAGGGCCGACCGACCGCGGATCAGCGCATCGCCCGCCGAGCCCCGCGCGTTCGCGACTGCCGCAACTCGGCGAGCCAGGCCACCGTGCGCTCCGCCGCGGCGCCGAGCGCTCCCGGTTCTTCGAACGTGTGTCCGGCGCCGGGAATGCGCACCAGCTGCGCACCGCGTGGCAAACGACGGATGGCATCACGGTTTCGCTGAAGCACTTCGCGGTCGGTATCGCCCACGATCATCATCACGGGTGCCAGCACTTCCCCGAGCGCATCGGAGGCGAGATCCACGCGCGCCCCTCGCGCGATGACCGCACCAATCCGCTCGCGCAGAAAGGCGGCGGCGCAGAGAGCCGCGGCCGCGCCCGTGCTTGCTCCGATCAGGATCGTGTTTTCTGAGCCTGGCAGTCCGCGGCGCCGGGCCCATTCGCACGTCGCCACGAGCCGCCTCGCCAGCCGCCACGCATCAAAGCGCAACGACTGATCATCAGCGTCCCGCTCTTGCTCGTCGGGGGTCAGCAGGTCCAACCGCAAGGTGGAATAACCGTTCATGCGAAGGCGACCGGCCAGGTAGCGGTTGCGGTAGCTGTTCCGGCTGCTCCCGCCGCCATGCACGATGATGGCAAGTCCGGGCGTCGTGTCGGTCACGTCCAGATATCCACGCCGTCGATCCGGCCGACGCGTTCCGAAATCAGCAACGAGGCTACCTCCGTCAACGGGAATGGTCTGTTGCCGTTCCGGCCACGCGCGTTCGCCCGGCCCAAACGGGATGGCTGGCGCAATGCGATCGCTGACGTCGCTCAGAATCGGGGAGGGCGGCGCAATCGCCGCGCGTCCAAGGAGCGCGAGCACTTCGGCATCAGTGACGGCGCTGAAGCCTTCGTACAATGCCGAGACCGTCTGTTGGCTCTCAGTGGTGGCCAAGACGACGAGAGCGTCCACCTCCGCCCGAACCGCGGATGCGCCTGCACTCGATGCCACGGGCACCGCAGCGATGATGCGGCGGGGATGCCTTGCACGGATGGCGCGCGCGGCGGCGCGCAACGTCGCGCCGGTGGAGATGCCGTCGTCCACGAGGATCACGGTGCGCCCCTGAACGTCGGGGAGCGGGCGCGCGTGCCGATACAGCCGAACTCGACGCGCAACCTCTTCACGGCCTCTCGCACTCAATTGTGCCACGACGCCGGAGGGCACCCCAATGTACCAGGCGATCGAATCCGTCACGACACCATCGGTGCCCTCGGCAATCGCGCCCAACGACACCTCTTCGATGCCCGGGACGCCAAGCTTGCCGGCGACGAAGACATCGAGGTGCGTACCAAGTGCATCGGCGACCGGACGCGCCACAGCCACGCCCCCGCGGGCGAGACCAAGCACGACAACGTCCTGTTCGATTTCAATGGCGCGGAGTGCTTCCGCAAGCGCTTCTCCAGCTACCGTTCTGTCGCGAAAGACGAACGGAGGAGGATCGATCAATTCAGTCATGACTGCCTGCTGCAAGTTCGGTGAATGCGAAGAGGAGACCCAGCGGGTGCACGAGGTCCACGCTGGTGCGCTAGTTCGCGGTGATTCTACTGGCTGATGCGGTTCCGCTCGCGGCCACCAAGGCCGCCTGCGCTGCCGCGGCGCGCGCCGTGTCGTCGCTACGCGAGGGGTATTGAGTAGAAAGGCCCGTTAGGCCGAAGAACGACACGATGTGCTGAGCGAGTGAAGACATAGGAGGAGTACCGAGTGAGGTGAATGCCCTACCCACCGTAGAACGCACCTCGCTCCAAAAACCGGACACATCTTCTCGGTGCGCGGTCATGTGTGCGCCTCGTCACATGATCGCTGCGCAGGGTGAAGGAACAGTGGGCACAACGTCCGGAAGGCGAGGGCATTTTCGTTTACTCAACGGAACACTCGTGCTCGCCGCGGATACGCGGACATACTCCGACGTCAGCAACCATGTCTCAGGTATCTGCAACGCGCCGCCTCCGTTTTCCGCGACTTACACAGACGCAGTGGGTGGTGGCGTCAATGGTCATCGGTGTCGCGCTGGGCGGCCTGTTTCCGGACAGGCCAGTGGGACAGTCGGGATTTCAGGCGTCGGATATCGCAGTGCTCTCGTCGGTTTTCCTGCGCATGATCAAGCTGCTGATCGTGCCGCTCCTCTTCTCCACGCTCGTAGTCGGCATCGCAGGCCACGGTGATCTCAAAGGGGTCGGGCGACTCGCATTCCGGTCGGCCGTGTATTTCGAAGTGGTGACGACGCTTGCCCTCGTTGTGGGGCTCGTTGCCGTGAACGTCGTGAAGCCGGGTCTGGGAGTGAACCTCGCTAGCGCGCATGCCGATGCCGCCGACGAACTGGCCAAGGCGCGTCCCACGTTCTCTGCGGTGATCGAGCACATCGTCCCGACGAGCTTCTTCAAGGCTGCGGCGGACAATGAGGTCCTGCAGATCGTGTTCTTCGCGGTCGTCTTTGCCGTGGCGTTGTCGCGAGTGCAGGGGCCGCACAAGGCAGCGATCCTCTCGCTCTTCGAGGGTCTGAGCGAGGTCATGTTCAAGTTCGTGGGCATCGTGATGGCATTCGCGCCGTTGGGCATCGGTGCGGCCATCGCCGTGACTGTTGGCCGAAGTGGCGTGGGCGTGCTGAAGAACCTGGGGGTCCTGGTCCTGACGCTTTACGGATCCCTCGTGGTGTTCGCGGTGGTCGTGCTGCTTCCCATCGCGCTCGCGGCTCGTGTTCCTATTCGCCGGTTTCTCCTGGCCGTGAAGGAACCGTGGCTCATCGCCTTTACCACAGCGTCATCGGAGGCGGCATTTCCACTGGCCCTCCAGCGGATGGAGCGGCTTGGTGTGCCGCGTCGGATTGTCTCGTTCGTGTTGCCTACGGGGTACACGTTCAACATGGACGGAACCGCGTTGTACCTGTCCCTTGCCGCCGTGTTCGTGGCGCAGGCAGCGGGCATCCAGATGCCCATCTCGCAACAGATCATGATGATGCTGACGCTGATGGTGACCAGCAAAGGCGTCGCCGCAGTACCCCGTGCATCACTGGTGATTCTTTCGGCGGCCCTGGCGCAGTTCAACCTGCCCCTTCAGGGCGTTGCCGTGATTCTCGGCGTGGACGCGCTGATGGACATGGCACGGACGTCACTGAACCTGTTCGGGAATTGCCTGGCGACCGTCGTGATGGCGCGGTGGGATGGCTCGTTCCAGCTTTCTGCATCCGACGCGGAACCTGCGGGCGCGTTGTCCGAGGTCGCCGATTCTACCGAGGAAATTGGAATGACGGGTGCGCTGCTGACATAGCCTGGGAGTGGCGCGGTACAGTTGCCGGCTAGTCAGCCAATTCGTGGTAGAGGTTCACGTTGTCGTAGCGCTCTCCCTGCGGGCCGAGGGTGTATCCGGGCACCACGCCAACCGCGCGATAGCCGAGGGAAGCATAGAAGGTTTGGGAGCGGTCGCCGTGGCGTGCCGTGAGCAACAGCAAATGCCGCCCACGCCGACGCGCGACGTCGTGGAGAGCGGACATCAACATTGTGCCCACTCCACGGCCCCTCATCGAACCGGCAACCATCACCTTCTGAATCTCGGCCCGGTGGCGCGCGTTGGGCCACTGCGGCAGGGCGAGCTGCGCCGCTCCAATGAGATGTTCGTCGGAGAATGCGGCGAGTAACACGCGCGCTCCACTGCGGATCTCCTGGCTCAGGGAGATCCAGTAATTCCGACCGTCCTGGACGTCCAGCGGCGGGAGGAACCCCAGTGATGCGCCGTCGTTGATCGCCTCGGCGAGGAGGGCCGTAAGCGCCGGAACGCGACTCTCGATCTCCGGGGCAGGGATGGGTCGAATGTCGATCGTCATGCTCGGATGGTCGGGAACGGCGCACGATGGGGACGCGTGGTTTCGTCTCCATAACGCATTCCGGCCGAACGGACGGACACCGGACGGCGTATTCTCTGGAGCGCTGCCAATAGGGCGTGGTCCATCTTGCCGGCCTCCGTGTTCTCCGGCATCCTATGCGCGCGTCAACTTCCCGTTCCGACGTTTCGAGCACACCGCTGACGGAGTGACCAATGGCTCACGCAGTTGCGACGGTATTGAACAAGCATGACCGCGGCGCGCGAACGCGGCGTTTACTCGCCTGCGCCCTCGGCGTCGCCCTGACCGCGGGAGCGGCACCGAAGGCATCCGCGCAAGGACGCTGCGGAGGCGACCGCGCCAACACGCCTGCGTGCAGCGACACCACGTCCGCGAAGCTCCCCTTTGCGCCGACAGGGTGGAAGACCGTCGCCCTGGATCACTTCTCCATGCAGGTGACCGACTACAAGAAGGAAGCGGCGTACTACGCCACGCTGATGAACTGGAAAGTGCGAAGTGACGATGGAACGAAGGCTGTGCTGGACATCGGCGATATCGGGAGTGTGGTGATCCGGGGCGGCTATCAGCCGCCACCACCACCACCGCCACCCACGGCCGCCGACAGCGCGGCCGGTCGCGGACGCGGTGGGCAGCGCGCGCCTCGACGTGCCGTGTGGGACTCATTCTGCTGGGTGATCGCGCCGTGGGATGCCAAGAAGGTTGAAGCGGAGCTGACGAAGCGTGGCCTCAAGCCAGTAGCTGACAATGACGGCAAGGGCTTTGAGAGCTTCCACGTGAAGGATCCGGACGGCTTCGACGTGCAGATCAGCAACGGCGCCAACATGAAGGCGCGCCAATCCACGCCGGCCACGGCGGCCCTTCCGGCGCCCGCGCCATTCGCGGGGACGGATTGGAAGACCGGCTGGCTCGATCACATCTCCTTCGAAGTCACGAACTACAAGGAGACCACCGCGTTTTACGTCGCGCTCCTCGGCTGGAAGCCAACCGGCGACGAAGGAAGCCAGAACGAGGTGGAGATCGGTGATGTGGGCAACATCATCATTCGCGGCGGGAACCCGGCAGCGTTTCCTGGCGGGGTGACCCCCACGCGTCGCGTGTCGATTGGGCACATCTCGTTTGGCTTCTCACCGTGGGACACTGACAAGGTGAAGGCCGAATTGGACAAGCGCGGCCTGACGGGCCGGGCGGACACCGGCGGCAAGGGCGACATTCACGACGAGGCGGCGAAGTACAAGAGCTATCACACCACGACGCCGGAAGGATTCGACCTCCAGATCAGCAACGCGACCAAGGCGAATCGCACGGTCCGGTAGGGCGCAGGAACGACGTGGCGGCAGGCCCGAGAACTCGGTGACCTGACGCCACGTCGCCCAACGTGCGTTACGCGCGCAACGCCAGGTCCGGCTCGAGCGCGCCGGCGCGGGTCAACCAGCCGGAATACTGCGGCAGCTTGCCGTGCACCGCGTCGAAGAATGTGGATTGCAGCCGACGGGTAATCGTGCCGGGCTTGCCGTCCCCGATCACGCGCCCGTCCACCTCCTTGATCGGCGTGACTTCCACTGCCGTACCCGAGAAGAAGAGCTCGTCCGCCATTTCCACGTCGATGAGCGAGACCGGGCGAATCACGACCGGAAATCCGAGGTCGCGTGCGATCTGAATGACGGCGTCGCGTGTGATGCCCGCGACGATGGAGGCGTCGAGGTCGTTGGTGATCACGGCGCCGTCCTTCACGATGAACAGGTTTGCACCCGAACCTTCGGCGACGTCTCCCTTTGTATTGAGCATCAGCGCGTCGTCGTAACCGCGACGAATGGCTTCCTGCACCGCGCGCACCGAGTTCGTATAGTGGCCGCTTGCCTTGACGAACGGCGGCAGCGTCGCTGCGTCGATGCGCCGGACGGTGGACACCGTGACGCGGGCGCCGTGATCGGGTCCGCCCTGGATGTATTGCCCTCCGGGTACGGCGATGATGGCGACGGTGACGGGGCAATCCTTTGGCCAGATGCTGAACGAATACGAATCGAAGAAGGCCAGGGGCCGCAGGTACGCGTTTTCGAGGCGGTTGGCGCGGACGACGTCCACCGCCGCGGCACACAGCGTGTCGAAGGAATAGCCCAGGTCGATCTCGTAGAACGACGCCGAGGCGGCAAATCGTCGCATGTGCGCGTCGAGACGAAAGAGCGCTGCGCCCTCAGCCGTGCCATATGAGCGGACCCCTTCAAAAACGCCTGTGCCGTACTGCAATCCATGCGCGGTCACATGCACATTCGCCGCGTCCCACGGAATCAGCTCGCCGTTCATCCAGATGACGTCCGCCTTCGTGAATCCAGCCATGCAAGCTCCGGTGAGTAGTGTGGAGGCAGCGAGCCGATCGAGCGCCGTGAGTATGAATGGGGCCTGCTGGCATTGCAAGACACGCGCGGTATGTCAGCCCAGATACCGCTGGGCGACCTGCTCCAGCCGGTCGTCCTTCGCGCGCACGGCCTCAGCGAGAACCTCCTCAACAAACGGACGGAGCAGGGGCTCTCCCCAGTAGTAGCCGGTCGCTCGCTCAGCGAGCTGCGTTTCGTTGACGCGCGCGGCCTCGAGCAGCGCGCGGGCCGCGGCACGCGGGTATCCAGGATCGTCCCGCTCGGGAAGATCGTAGTTGCGGCGCGGCATTTCGCCTTCCGCGTCGTCCCTGAGAAATGCACGTGACATGTCCGTCCTCGACCGTCAAGAGATTGTACTGCTCGAAGATGAAGTATAGTGGCAGCCGTGCCCACCCACCGCGACCAGCGCCGACACACGCGTCCGTGGCCAGTGGCGCACATCCGGCCGACGGGTCATTTTGCGTTCGATCGATGGGGGCGCACTCGTCTCCACTGCCGCCTAAACACTGCGAGGGATCCGCATGAAGTTCATGCTGCTGATCTACAACGACCACTCCATGCTCGACACATTGCCGCAGGAGGAAGGCGATGAGATGATGCGCACCTGCCTTTCGCACGCCGACGAGCTCAAGTTGGAGGGCAGCCTGATTGAATCGCAGATGCTCATGCCCCCGGCGACGGCGAAGACGATGCGCGCGCGGAATGGTCGCATGACCGTCGTGGACGGCCCTTTTGCCGAAGTGAAGGAAATGCTGGGAGGGTTCAATCTCATCGAGGCCAAGGACATGGACGAGGCCGTCGCAATCGCTTCCGCATTTCCGTGGAGCAAGACCGGAAGTATCGAGATACGACCGGTGCAGGAGATCGCCGATGTTCGGCAGCGCGTGTTTGCCTGACGCGCAGACCGGTCCGGCGCGAACGCGCCGAACCGGTCCGTGATCCGGGCCCCGTTTACGGGATCGCCGTCTCGTAACCTGCCTTGATGCGTTCCGGATGTTGAATGAGGTTTTCGACGAAGAACTCCATGCGGCGCCCGCCATTCAGCGCCGTATGACCGAGATCCGGACCTACCTGTAACTCGAAGTTCTTCCCCGCCGCCTGCAATGCCTTCACGAGCTGCATCATGTTCGTGTTGTGCACGTTGTTGTCGAGCGATCCGTAATAGAGCATGAGGCGCCCGGTGAGGTTTTTCGCGTACGACATCGCTGAACCCTTGTCGTAGCCGTCCTTGTTCTCCTCGGGAATCCACATGTACCGCTCGGTGTAGATCGTGTCGTAGTGACGCCAGTCGGTGACCGGGCTTTCCGCGGATGCAACCGTGAACACTTCCGGGTGGCGCAGGATTTCCATCGCCGAGGTGTAGCCGCCATAGGACGTGCCGTAGATGCCGACACGATTCTTGTCGATGTATGGACGACTCCAGAGTGCCTTGACCCCCTCGGCCATGTCGTCCATTTCCGTCTGCCCGAGCTTCTGATAGATGGCATCGAGGGTGCGTTTGCCCTGGCCAGGCGCGGCACGTGACGAAAGCGACACCACGACGAAGCCGTATTCGGTCTGCGCATTCCCGAGGCTGAATTGCTCGGTCGGCACGTTGTTGCCCGCCGCTGGGCCGCCATAGACCGACGTCAGCACCGGGTACTTCTTCGATGGGTCGAAGTTGGACGGAAACCAGATCTCACCATAAAGGGGGGTCTTTCCGTCCGCAGCCAGATACGTATAGACCTCGGACTTCCGCAGACCGCGCTGCTCCATCAGGGATGCGTCGCTCTTCGCGAGTTCTGCAACGATCTTGCCGGAGGCGACATCGACAATGCGCGACACCGCTGGCTTGTCGTGGGCCTGAGCCACGTCGATGAAGTACTTGCCATCGGTAGACAGGTCGATCTGGTGCGTGAGCGATGGATCGGTCAGGCGGCGATCGTTCTTGCCATCAAGACCTACCTTGTGCAGCTGCACCTTCATGTAATTGTCGCCGTCGCGCGCCAAGTACCAGAGCGTGTTCGCCTTCTCGTCCACGCGAACGATGCCGGCGACTTCGAACGGGTGGTTTGTGACGGTTCCGTACAGCTTTCCAGAGAGGTCGTACAGGTAGTAGTTCTTGAAGCCGTTGCGTTCGGACTCCCACAGGAAGCGATTGCTGTCGGCAAGGAAACGCATGGGCGGATGATTCTCCACCCACCCTGTCGGCCACTCCTCGTGGATGATCGACCGGCAATGGCCCGTCGCGGGCGAGCACGCCGCGAGCTCGAGCACGTTTTGACGGCGGTTGGTGCGATGGATCATCAGCTCGTCGCCTTTCGGTGACCAGCTCACGTCATAGACGTAGTGCCCGAGGACATCATTGGTGAAGGGCTTGCCGTCCCGGACATCGATACGCGTGCTCTTTTTCGCCGCGACGTCATAGACGAACAACTCCACCACGGGATTGGGCACGCCAGACTTTGGATAGGCCTCGACGTCCACCTTGGTCTGGAGCTTTGTCTCGTCCTGGGTGATATAGAAATCGGGGACCTTGCTCTCGTCGAAACGGAAGTATGCCAGTCTGGTGCTCGAAGGGTTCCACCACATGGCGGTCGTCTGGCCAAGCTCCTCGCCATACACCCAGGAGGCAGTGCCGTACTTGATCCGGTCCTTCTCACTGCCATCGGTGGTGACGGCGATCTGTCCGGATCCGTCGGCGCTGCATACGTACACGTTTCGGAACTGGTAATGAGCGAGCAATTGCGCATTGGGCGAGGGAGCCACCGGTTGCTGGCGTCCGCGCTCGACGGGCGCAAGCGCTTCGCCGCCACAGCCTTTGGTGACGCCAACGGAGGCGCCGCGGCCACCTGCTCGGCCCCCGGCCGCGGCCGGTGTTGCGTCAGCCGCCTCGGGCAAGGCGACTTCTGCGCTCTTCTTCCCGGCAAGGTCGAAGCGAAAGCGCTTGCCGTCCCAGGAGTAGTCAACGGCCTTGCCGTCCGCAGCCCATGCAACGCCAGCCGTTGCTGGCGCCGCGCCGAAGCCCCGACCGCGACCGCCCGCACCACCAGAAAGGACACTGCCCGATTTCACCGCGCCCTGGTACATGGGGGCCATCTTCTCGAACTGCTCGTAGCCCGGCATGGTCTTGATTCGGTCCTGTGCGCCTGCGACCGCGGGGAGACAGAGCAGGGCCACGAGCAATTCACTCTTCGCCCTCGATATTCGTTGCATCACCATACCTCATCGTCACGGAAAGACGCGGTTGAACCCGGTGGTTTGTCCATCTGGAAGCCAAGCTAACTTCGGCGAGAGGAATCTGCCGCGATCCCGTGGTTCCGTCGCACGTGCCCCCGCGGTTACCATGAGGCATGCGGCTCTCTGCCAATCCGCCAATCCTCCCCATGCTCGCCAAGCGGGTCGGTGCGCTACCGCCCGGCGATGGATGGGTCTTCGAGCCGAAGTGGGACGGATTTCGTGCCATTGTCTTTCGTGATGACGACGATCTCGTCATTCAGAGTCGCGACGGCAAGCCACTCAATCGGTACTTTCCCGACCTGAGCGCTCCGCTCCTGGCGCAGCTGCCGCGGCGATGCGTGTTCGATGGTGAAATCGTGATTGCCCGCGACGGTGCGCTGGACTTCGACGCGCTTCAACTGCGACTGCACCCCGCTGCCTCTCGTGTGCAGAAACTGGCCGCGGAAATGCCGGCGTCGGTCGTGTTTTTCGATCTGTTGTTCGAAGGGCAACAGGACTGGTGCGCAGCGCCCTTCGCCGAGCGTCGCGCGCAGCTCGAGGCATTGCTCATCGCCGTTGAACGACCGCTGCACATCACCCCAGCGACTCGCGATCGCCTGATTGCCGCCGACTGGTTTCGACGCTTCGAGGGTGCTGGACTGGACGGCGTGGTCGCCAAGGCGGAGGATGGGCACTACGAGCCAAGCAAGCGCGTGATGCTGAAGGTGAAGCATGAACGTGATTGCGATTGCGTCGTCGCTGGTTTTCGCTGGCACAAGAGCGGTGAGGGCACCGCGGTGGGCTCGCTCCTCCTTGGGCTCCATGACGATGCGGGAGTCCTTCAGCACGTCGGCGTGTGTTCGAGCTTCTCCAACGAGGTGCGTCGCGACCTCGTGGAGTTTCTTGGTCCGCATCGCAGTGGACCCGGAGAGGCTCACCCATGGCGCCATTCGTCAGGAGCAGAGCAGCCAGCGAGCGGTGATGAATCTGATCGGCGGCCGGGCGGCTCGAGCCGCTGGAGCGGCGGCAAGGATCTCTCCTGGGAGCCTCTGCGTCCTGACCTCGTCGTGGAGGTGGCATACGACCACATGCAGGGTCGCCGTTTTCGTCACACGGCACAATTCCGCCGGTGGCGCGCGGACAGGCTGCCGCACGATTGTACGTACGAGCAGCTGGAAGTCGTCCCGCCACAGGAACTCTCCGAAATTTTCCGGCCGGGCTCCTAGCTGTTCCGCGGGCGTTTCGCGCGTGATGGTGCCACTCGGGCGGGCTCCGTTGCCGCTTTTCGAAAGTGCGGTGGCCATGGGGCATCTCCTAGTCCTTGAGCCTCGTCACGGGCTGCGAGGTCGAGCAGCGACTCCAGCGAGCCAGCCGCGTCGTCGATTCCCGCATGGGGATCGCCGATGCTCCCGAACCGCGAGGGCATAGTGAGCACGGTAAAATCCCCCAGCTCACACGCCGGCACCTCACTCCAATCGAGGGGCGCGGAAACGCGGGCGTCAGGGACCGGCCGAACAGAATATGCCGAGCATGTCGTGCGGTCCTTTGCGTTCTGGTTGTAGTCCAGGAACACGCCGTGCCGTTCCTCCTTCCACCACTTGGAGGTTGCAAGCGATGGCGCGCGTCGCTCGATCTCGCGCGAAAATGCCAGCGCGGCGCGGCGTACCTCGGTGAACGTCCAGCGTGGTTCGATCCGCACGTTGATGTGCATGCCTCGCGAGCCGCTCGTCTTCGGCCATCCTGCGAGGCCCAGTTCCATGAGCAGGGCGTTGGCTTCCATCGCGACTCGGCGCACGTCCTCCCAACTGACTCCCGGGCCGGGATCGAGATCAATGCGCAATTCGTCGGGATGGTCCAACGTGCCAGCGCGAACGGCGTGGGGATGCAGTTCGATACATCCCAGGTTCACCGTCCACGCCAGCGCCGCCTCATCATCGACCACGATCTCTTCGGCCGTGCGGCCGGACGGAAAGGAGAGCGTGACCGTCCGCAGCCACGGCGGCCGCTTGTCCGGTGCACGCTTCTGGTAGAACGGCTCACCGTCTGCGCCGTCAACGAAGCGTTTCATCACGAGGGGACGATCGCGAATTCCGTTGATGGCTCCGCTCGCCACGGAGAGGTAGTACAGGACGAGTTCGAGCTTGGTGAGTTTGACGTCGTGCGAGAAATACAGCTTGTCAGGATTCGTGATCCGGACGTCGTGTCCACCGAGCGTCAGTATCTCCACCGCGGAATCGTTCGACATTGGTCAATGGATCAGCAAGTCGCGTGCACGAGGACGTCAGGGGCAGGGCGGGTGAGCGCGTCTGAGAAACGGCCGGATGAAACGGAAACGGCCGGATCGGAGCCAAACAGGGGCGGTGATTTGGGGGCATCGGCGGGGCGGGCGGTCTTGGGGATAGCCATACCGGGCGAGTGAAATCGGTCGAAACGTCCTGGAAGTTGGACGAAGCCACGTGGGAGTAGATCGCGGCGATGTGGATGCTTGTCGAAGTCAAGTGGATGTTGGACGGAACGATGTGGCCACACGACTTTTCCGAAGTGGATGTTGGACGGAACGATGTGGATGGTTGTCGGAGCCAAGTGGATGCTGGACGGAGCGATGTGGATGCTGGACGGAGCGATGTGGATGCTGGACGGAGCGATGTGGATGCTGGAC
>JBDUCM010000151.1:0-12285 GCA_040003455.1 bacterium | reverse complement strand
TCCAAAGTCGCAGTCGCCATCCGTGTCAGCTCCCGCGCACGAGGCGGACGCGCTCATTGCCAAGCAGCGCCCGCAAGTCAGTCAGTGCAGCCTGAGTGGCTGCGAGCCTGAGTGAACGCGACTTCAGTCGCGCCCGCGTTCCATTGCCATCACTCCACCTGAGCTCAAGCGGCGGCGCTCCCGAATGCGAAGTCGCGTGGGCATCGATCACCGCTCGAACGTCCAGCATTGCGTCCGGACTGATCGGCTCACCGAGCGCGATCTCCAGCGAGATCGAAACCTGGCCGTTGAGCCGCAATTCCGCGAATGGCGTGACCGACTCCACGATGAATGTGGGACTGTCGGCATCCTGATCGCGCTTTGAATAACCACCCTTCATCAGTACAGGCACGTCCGCGCGAACGCGGTCGGCCAACAACCCCCAGCTTTCGGGAAAGACCAGCACTTCGGAAGATCCCGAAAAATCCTCGACTGTCAACCTGGCGAACTCCGCGCCGGACCGCTTGCTGGTCTGTCGCTTGATTGACGTGACCACGACACCAAGGGACAATGGCTCGGGCACCCACTTGCCAAGGTTGCTCACGGTATGCGTCGCGAAGATCTCACATTCCATGCGAAAGGGCTCCAGCGGATGGCCGCTGATATAGAAGCCCAGGATCTCCTTCTCGCGTGTCAGCCGTTCCGATTCTGCCATGGGAGCGATGTTCGGCAGTGTGCGCGGCGCCTGCGAATCCGCGCCCGCGTCATCCGATGGTCCCCCGAACAACGAGACTTGGCCCATCGCTTTCTCCTGCTGCTTCAGGCCCGCTTCCTGTATCGCACTATCGAGCGCGTGCCAGTATTGCGCACGGTGCCCGCCCAGGTTGTCCATCGCGCCTGACGCGATCAGCGCCTCGAACACACGCTTGTTGCACGCGCGCAGGTCCACACGATCCGTGAAGTCGAAGAAACTCTCGAACGACTTCTCTTTCTTGGCGCCGAGGATGGAGTCGATTGCACCACGGCCCACATTGCGCACCGCGCCGAGTCCGAAGCGAATCCGTCGCTCGTCGAGTACGGTGAACTTGTAGTTCGACTCGTTGACATCCGGTGGCAGCACCTCGATGCCCAACTCGCGGGCCTCGTTGATGAACTTCACCACCGAGTCCGTATCGCCAATGGATGACGACAGGATGGCGGCCATGAACTCGGCCGGGTGGTGCGCCTTGAGGTACGCCGTATGGAACGAAACGACGGAATACGCCACCGAGTGCGACTTGTTGAACCCGTAGCGGCCGAAGGTTTCGATCTGGCCGGCGAGTTCCTCGATGATCTTGCGATCGTATCCGCGGCCGATGGCCTTTTCGGTGAACTTCCCGAGTTCCTTCTTGATGAGTTCCGCGTCCTTCTTGCCCACCGCCTTTCGGAGGACATCTGCTTCGGCCAGCGAGATGCCCGCCAGCGTTTGCGCCAGCCGCATCACCTGTTCCTGGTAGGTGATGACGCCGTACGTCGGCTTGAGAATCGGCTCGAGTTCGGGCAGCGCGTAGGACACAGGCTCTTCGCCGCGCTTCCGCCGCTGATACACCTTGTGCATGCCGGCGTCGAGGGGACCTGGACGCAGCAGGGCATTTGAGGCGACAAGATCGTCGAAGCAGTCGCAGCGAATGGAGCGTAGCATGTCCGTGGCCAGCGCGGACTCGAACTGGAACACTCCCGTTGTGCGGCCGGCACGCAACATCTGATACGTCTTCGCGTCGTCCATCGGCACCGCGTCAAGATCGGGGCGCACGCCGGTACGCGCCTCCACGTTGTCGAGCGCGTCACGAATGACGGTCAACGTTGTGAGACCGAGGAAGTCCATCTTCAACATGCCTGCCTTCTCCAGGCAATTCATGTCGTACTGCGTTACTACTACTGATTCGTCGCTGCCGGCTCCGGCGCCCTTGCTGCTGACCGTGAGGATCGGGACGTAGTCGTCGAGAGGGCCCGGCGCGATCACCACGCCGGCCGCGTGCACCCCTGTGTGGCGCGACAGGCCCTCGAGCGAGATGGCGTAGTCGAGGAGTGTCTTGTACCGATCGTCATTCTTGTACAGCTTCGCGATCTCCGGTACGTCCTTGATCGCGTCCTTCACCATCAGCGAGAAGGCCGGCCCGTTCGGAATGAGCTTCGCCAGCGAGTCTGTTTCAGCAGGGGTGAAGCCGAGCGTGCGGCCAACGTCCTTGACGGCGGCGCGCGACTTCATGGTTCCGAACGTCACGATCTGTCCCACCGACTCCTTCCCATACTTCTGCCGCACGTACTCGATGACTTCACCGCGACGTTCGAAGCAAAAGTCGACGTCGATGTCAGGCATCGACACGCGTTCCGGATTCAGGAAGCGCTCGAACAGCAGGTCGTACTTGAGCGGGCACACATCGGTGATGCGCAATGCATAGGCAACGATGGAGCCTGCCGCCGATCCTCGGCCCGGGCCAACCGGGATGTCGAGATCGCGTGCCGCCTTGATGAAATCATACACGATCAGGAAGTAGCCGGCGTAGCCCGTCTTGGTGATGACGCCCAGCTCGTATTCGAGTCGCTCCTTCACCTCCGTGGGGAGCTCCGAGCCGTAGCGCATCCGCGCGCCGTCGTTTGCGAGCTGCACGAGCAGATCGTTTTCCGACGTGACGCCCGCCGGTAGTGGGAACGACGGTACGTAGTACTTCTTCTCGAATGCGAAGCCCGCTTCGTCGGCGATCTTGAGCGTGTTCTCGAGTACGTCGGGACGCACGGGAAAACGCTGCGCCATCTCCGGGGCGCTCTTGAAATAGAGCCCCCGGTCGTAGTGCATGCGATTCTGGTCGCTGTAGTCCTTTCCGAGGCCGATGCAGAGGAGCACGTCGTGCGCGTCGTGATCGTCGGCGCGGAGGAAATGGGCATCGTTCGTGGCGATGACCGGCAGGTTCATCTCGCCTGCCAGCTTGAACACGAAATCGTTGTGCTTGGACTGCCCTTCGGAATCGTGTGCCTGAACCTCGAGGTAGTACCGATCCTTGAAGACGTCGGCGTACCACGCGGCAGCCTCTCGGGCGCCCGCTTCATTGCCGGACTGGAAGTTGGCCGCGATCTCGCCCGCCAGGCAGGCGGAACTCACGATCAGTCCTTCGCCGTACTTCGCCAGAAGCTCGCGGTCCACGCGCGGCTTGGAGTAGAACCCCTCCGTGTACGCCAGCGACGAGAGCTTGATCAGGTTCTTGTAGCCCACCATGTCCCGCGCCAGCAGCACGAGGTGGTAATAGGGCTTTACCCCAGGAGCCGGCCGGCCGCGGGTACGCCGGTCGCCGGGCGCGACATAGGCCTCCATCCCGATGATCGGCTTGAGATGCGCCTTCTTGGCCTTCTCCTGAAACTCCCACGCGGCGTGAAGATTCCCGTGATCGGTGATCGCGAGCGCAGGCTGCTCGAACTCGAGCGCTCGCTTGATCAGGTCATCAATGCGGTTGGCGCCATCGAGGAGGGAATACTCCGAGTGGCAGTGGAGATGGACGAAGGACATCTTACAAAGGATAGCGACCGCGTCCCCTCGCGTCAAAGGCCGACGACCCATGCAGAAACGCCGGAAGTGACTGTCAGTAAACGACTTAAGTGGATACGGCCAGCGCTCCGCGTGCTGGCCGTCCTCGTCTTGGTGGTCATGGCGTGCTTCGTCGTGTTTCCGACAGGGCGGTACCTCCTTCGGGCCGGATGGGAGGAAGCCGAAATTCTCCTGCATCGTCAACCCATTGCGGCGCTGGCCGCCGACCCCAAAACCGCGCCGGATATCCGTTCGAAGCTCACGCTGGTCCTGTCGGCGCGCTCGTACGCGCACGACTCGCTCGGCCTTCGCACGGGGCAGAGCTTCACCACGTATACCCCGCTGAATCGCGATACCCTCGTTCTGGTCCTTTCCGGTGCCTACCGCGACCGGCTCCAGTCATTCACCTGGTGGTTTCCGGTCGTAGGCCGCGTGCCGTACAAGGGCTATTTCGATTTCAGTGAAGCGCAGCGACAGGAACGCGCGCTCGCGTCGCGCGGTTTTGATACCCGACTCGGAGCGGCGTCCGCCTTCAGCACCCTGGGCTGGTTCAACGACCCGCTGCTGCCGAGCACGCTGCATGCGGATTCGCTCACCTTGGCGAACACGGTCATTCACGAGCTCACGCACAACACGTATTACGCGCCGGGCGGAGCCGTCTTCAACGAGAGCTTTGCAAACTTTGTCGGCGCGCGCGGTGCCGAGCAGTTCTTCCGCTCTCGCGGACAGGCCACCGCTGCCGATGAGGTTCTCGCCCGATGGCAAGATGAAAAGATCCTCGGGCGATTATGGGCGTCGCTGTACGCGCGCATCGATTCGACGTTCAAGGCCCACCCGGGCGACGATGCGGCGCACGTGGGTGAGCGCATTTCGATCCGTGACTCGCTCTACGCCGAAGCAAAGCAGCAATTGATCCAGGAGCTCGGACCGCAATTGCACACCATCAGCGTCCGCGCCGTGGAACGTGTACGGCTGGACAACGCTATCCTTATGGCTCGCCGCGTCTACCTCACCGATCTCGATGCGTTTGACGCCGTCTTTGTTCTGCACCACGGCAATCTGCGCGAGACGGTGTTGGCCCTGATCGCGGCCGCCAAGTCGGACCGTGAGCATCCGTTTGATGCGGTGAAGCGGTTGGCCAGGATAGTTCCGGATTCCATGGGAACACCGACGCCATAGTACGCGCGCTCGGCCGCAACGGGAGTGGTCGGCGAAGGGTCTACGGCATCGGCTCCAGTCGCACGACGAGGGAGTCTCCGGTGCGCTCGATCCGCGCCACGTAGAAGGACCGATTCGCGAACCGTCCACGCAACACGCCGTCACGCGCGCCAAAATCGCGCGCGTAGATCACGTTGCCGCTGGGGTCCCCGTTGGCGTCATAGTCCTGGTACGGTAGTAGTTCTGCGAGGCTCACACCATACGATGCCGAGTGGCCAAGCTCGATTCTGCAATCGGTGGTCAGCTCGCGGGTCGGGTCGAACGACAGTTGGTCGCTCGGCAGTTGATTCGGCAACGGGTTCGCGGGAGGATCGGCGCGTAGCGTAGAAACCACAAGGCTGATCCGCTTGGGGAGGTCGCTTGGTGGTATTTGATCAGTTGCGTCAACCACGCGCTGGAGTGAACACGCGTCTGATTGGGCGACGATTTGTTCGGCGAGCAGGGGGCGGAAGGTGAGCGCGCGCATTCTCGCCGCAAGACGTGCGTGCCATCCTTCCGGAATGAACACCACGGCGTTTGTCAGGTGCGCCCGCTCAACCTCGGCGACGATCGCGGGTGCCATCGCGCGTGTGCCGTAGAGTGTCGCCAGTTGTTTGACACCAACCAGACGTTCGGTCTTGCCTGGAATCGTCCAGGTGACGAGCAGCCAAAGGGGAATCACCAGCAGGGCTGCGGCGCGAACGGTTGTGTTGCCGGTGCGTGCCCGTATCGCACCTGGCAATCGAGCGGTGTAGATAAGGAGCACCGGAACGGCGGCGAACAGAAAGCGGGGACCGAGGAAATAGCTGAGCGACCAATACGTCGTGTAGCCGGCCAGGAGGACACCGACCGTCGCGAGGAGCATGGAGTCCCATGCACTCGCACGTCGTTGCAGGATTAGCGCGACTACCACAACGAGCATCGCAGGGACGGGCCACCCCATGAGTCCCACGTCGAGACGCATCAGGTACGCCGAAATGTTGTACAACCCTCTCCTCGGCGTGTGTTCCAACCCTTGCGGTGTCATGTGAAAACCCGGCCGGTGCTCCACACCATTCAGCACGTCGTACGCGAAGGCGAACGGCTGCCCCAGCGTTGCGTTGTTGGCAAGAAACATCAGGGCGAGGGGCACGAGGCCCACTGCGATTTGTACCGCGAGTGATGGAAGCAAGGCGCGCCGCTTGATGACAGCCCAAAGCTGAAACGCGCCAATGCAGGCACCCACGACGGCTGCATCGAATGGGCGAATGGTGGCGGCAATCGCTAGCGAGCCGCCAATGATCGCCGCGGTGCGCATTGCGCCTGCTCGGGACTGTGCGGCCCACCAACGCGGCAAAGCGGCGAGGCCAATCATGGTGAACGCGAGGGTACTTACATGGTTCATCTCGCTGCCAGCCATGAACAGAACGAACGGAGACAATGCGAACAGTATTCCCGTTCCTCGTGCCGTCAGCTCGTCTCCGATTGCCGACACGAACAGATAGAGTGCCGCCGCAGCTACGCCTGCAAGGAGTGGATTCACGAGCCAGGGCACTCCCGCCACCACGCCAAGTGAAAGCATGGCTGGCCCGCCGATGGGGAATTGCGAAAACCACCGGCCGTTCACGTCCATCGTTTCGATGGTCGAAAAGAATTCCTGCGGGTACTGCGTTCGCGCGAATAGGCGACCGCCAGCGAGGACATGCGCCTGCCACCGCTGCGTAAATTCGTCACCGACCACTGGTTGGAGATTGAAGAGCCTCCAGCCGAAATGCAGGGAGAGCGCGCACGCAAGCGCGCCAACGGCAACGGCGAACGTCCACGAGGACGGCCTGAGCAGGAGGCGAGAGGCGGTTGCCACCCCGCGCTCAACGCGCGACGGGAAGAGTCGTCCTGTCACTAGGGCAATGCCGAAGAGGACCAGCGACCAGACTGTCCATTGCTCAACGGCCGATGTCCACCAAGCCACCGCGCGGCCATTGGTGACGAAGTTGGCCATGGGGATCACGCCGATTGCGGAAAGGACCACAGCCGCGGTCCACAGCACCCAGCGCCCGGTCCATTCAGTTTGTATTGGTGGCGCGTCCGTGACGTCAGGTCGCGCGATTCTATCGGCTCTTGGCATTCACGCGAGCTTACTTGGTCGACCGCGACGATACCAGTCCGACTGGTTGGTGTCGTTTCAGGTCTTGCCGAACCGGCCGCGCATGATCGCGCGCAGGTCGATGGCGGGCGAGGGGTCGATAGGCGCGAGCGGCGCCTCCCCTGGTTCTTCGACGACCACGCGCTGCATGGTGCCGCGCACACCGCGGTCGAGGAAGCGCGACAACTGGTCGAAGGAGTAGTCAGCTCCGCGGCGTGACCCGTATACCTGCATTGGGTAGACGACTGCCAGTTCATCCTTGGCGCGTGTGAGGGCGACATACATCAGGCGCCGCTCTTCTTCGAGTTCGTCCGGGTCTTCTATGGCCTTGGACGACGGAAACCATCCGTCCACCGCCCAAATGACGAACACCGCCTTCCATTCCTTTCCCTTCGCGCTGTGCACTGTGCTGAGAACCAGTGCGTCGGACTCGGACTCCGAGCCGCCGGCGAGATCCTGCGTGCTCGAAGGCGGGTCGAGCGCCAGCGCGGCCAGGAAATTCGTACGCGAAGGGTAGCCTGCCGAGATGGTGCGAAGCTGGTCCAGGTCGGCGAGGCGCGCTTCCGGACGATCGTATTTTTCCTTGAGGACCGTGTCATAGATGGAGCGCACCGCGGCGATGTCGCTCGCGACCTTTGCGCCCGCGGTGTCGCCGTCCTTGTTCGAGACCCCGCGCAACTGCCGGAGCAGCACGGCGAGTGAGCGATGCGCGTCTTTCGCACGCGGCGGCGGGATCAGGTGAGTGAATGCATCCGGATCCCATGCGCGTTCCTGCATCGTGGTCATCATGGCCCGAGCGGTTGTATCGCCGATGCCCGGCATGAGCATGAGGATCCGGTACCAACTGACTTCATCGCGTGGATTCTCCGAGACGCGGAGGAAGGCCAGCACATCCTTTACATGGGCGGCTTCGAGGAACTTGAGCCCGCCCCACTTCTCGAACGGGATCTTCCTGTTTGCCAGCTCGATCTCCAGATCCGCGGACATGTAGCCAGCGCGGAAGAGCACCGCCATCTCGCGAAGCGCGACCCCGGATTCATGAAGCTGGAGCACGCGGTCGACCACGAAGCGGGTCTGCTGCGCTTCGTCCTTTGCCGTGACGAGCCACGGTTGCTCGCCTCCTTCCCGCTTGCTGTACAACTCCTTGGTGAAGCGTTCCTCGGCGCGTGAGATCACCATGTTCGAGAGCGCGAGGATGGGCTGCGTGGAGCGGTAGTTCTGCTCCAGTGTGATCATCGTCGCCCCCGGGAACTGGCGGGGAAAGTCGAGGATGTTCCGGAAGTGGGCACCGCGAAACGAGTAGATGCTCTGGGCGTCGTCGCCGACGACGGTCAGTTTGCGGTGCGCCGACGCCATGCCGCGGAGAATGCGCGCCTGAAGGAGGTTGGTGTCCTGGTATTCGTCGACCAACAGGTGGTCGTAGAGTCCCGCGACGCGGCGCTGGAGGTCTGGCGACACCTCCAGCATCGTGGCCCAGAAGAGCAGGAGGTCGTCGTAGTCGACGAGATTCCGCTCCTGCTTTCTGAGCGTGTAGTCCGCGAACAGTGTGTTGATCTCTTCCTGGTATTCGAGGAAGTGCGGAACATCGCGATGGAGGAGCTCGTCGAGGGGCAGTTCCGTGTTGACGTGCCGAGAGTAGAGCCAATGCAGCGTTTCCTTCTTGGGAAAGCGCTTGGCGGTCTTGGCAAGGCCCAGGGCGCCGCGGGCGAGCTGCATGAGGTCCTCGGCGTCGCCCTGATCCATGATGGAAAAGTCGGCGGGGAGGCCGGCAGCGGCGCCGAATTGGCGGAGCAGGCGATGGCCAACGGAATGAAAGGTTCCGCCATGCACTCGGGAGCCGGCCGACCCGACCAGTCGCTCGGCCCGGGAGAGCATTTCTCCGGCGGCGCGGCGGGTGAACGTGAGCAGGAGGATGCGCTCGGGTGGGACCCCTCGTTCGATCAGGGCGGCGACCCGGTGGATGAGCGTTCTGGTCTTGCCCGTTCCGGCGCCGGCGATGACGAGCAGCGGGGCGTCGCCGAATGTGACGGCGCGCGCCTGGTCCGGGTTGAGCGCCGCGACGAGTCGGTTTTCGTCGGTGGCGGGGATTGTCCGCTCGCGCGGGCGATAGAGGCGCGGCTCGTCGGCCATGGGCTGAGTATAGCGTGCCGCCCGAACGCGCGCCGAACCTCAGGGCCGCATGTGGTATCGTTGTGACGCTGGTTGGGGTGGCGCGTCCTGGTTCGGATATTCAGGACGGGTCAGTTTGTCCCAGACAGGACGTGCGAGGCGGTCGAAACGACCGAGTTGACGAGACTGACCCTGATGCTCTCGGGTGAGGTGCGTCACGGCACGGGGTGAACGGATCTATTATGTAGTGGTCTGCTAGAGTAGTCTGCGCGAACGCCGCTGCGAGCGATGGGGGAGGTCACGGTTGCCTTACTTGACCGGTTGACCGCGTACTCCTATCTTGCAGCACTTGCGTATTGTGGCACGGAGTGTCTGCGGTTGAGGGACCGGTTCATTCCCTTGATAGTCCGCCGAATGAGGCACTCTTATGGTCTGGCTCACCGTGTATCGGTGAGTATGTCATAGGCGGAGATGGTTGGTAGTACACGGCAGTTCCCAGCAGGTTCTCAGTTATTCACGCACCATTCCTTTAGGGGGAAGAATGCACAAAGTTTCTCGTTCGCTACTGCTCGCCGGAGTCCTGGCGTTCGGTACGCTGACGGCAGCTTGCGGTGACAAGGTCAACATTGTCCAGCCGCCGAATGCCACAGGTGTACAGAGCGTCGTCGTTTCTCCGCCGTCCGCGACCATCCAGATCGGCGCCGCGAATGCCATTCAGCTCGCCGTTTCTGTCACGGCTGATGCCAGCACGGCAAAGACTGTCACGTGGACAACCAGCAGTGCGGCCGTTGCGACGGTCAGCGCGACTGGTCTCGTCACCGGCGTTGCTGCTGGTACGGTGACCATCACCGCGACGTCCACGGCTGATGCATCCAAGGCATCTGCGTCGGCGATTACGGTTGGTTCTGGTGGAACCACGGTCAACACGGTTGCGATTTCGTCAGTTACGCAGGGCGGTCTGAACATCCCCGTCAACCTTGCGGCTACGGCTGGCCAGATTGACGTAACGCTGTTCGTCTCCGGCCCGGGCGGCACGCTCAACCTGATCCAGAATTGCTCGGCCACGCCGACCACGGCGACGGGCGATGTGATTGTCGCGCAGCAGCAGGTCGCTGGTTCGCAGAACCAGTCGCCGGTGACGCTGAGCTACAACACGGCCGCAACGGGCACGGTCACGGGCGGCGTTGCCGTTCCGAGCGCCACGTCCACCACGCCGCTCTACCTGAACGGACCGTGCGTCATCAAGGCGTCGCTCGGCACCGCAGTGGCCACGAACGTCACGCCCATCACGCTTGCAAACGTGAGCTTCTATCGCGCGACGGTTGCGTGGTCGGGCACGCCGGCGATCAGCTCGATCAACAACCTGCTGTATCAGAACGGCGATGGAAACGTCACGATCACGCCGATCAATTACGTCTCGGCGGCGCCGTTGGCGTTCATCTCCGGTACGTTCGCTGGTCGTCCGTTCACGAACCTGACGCCTGCAGCGGGCACGCAGACGTTCACGGTGAACTTCCCGAGTGCCGTTGTCGCGCAAGGCACGACCGTCCCGGCGACGAGCATCTCGCAGTACACGTCCGCGTCCACAGGCGACTTCCTGTTCGTCACGGCATCGGTGACGGCCGGTGGCCAGCCTGGCTTCACCACGGTGGCGTCGTCCTTCGGTCCGTTCCGCGTTGACAACCAGGCGCCGGCCGCACCGACGAATGCCGTCATCAACACGACGACGAACTTCCTCAACGCTTCGTACGCCTTCGCGCCATCCGCGGCGACGTATGTGAGCGGCACGGATGCTGGTGTCGACAGCGACGTGATCGTGTTCGGAGCGGCTGCATCAACGGTCGCCGGCCTCACCGGCAACACGAACTACGGCGTCCCGGCTGGTCAGGGCGTCGGCGCAACGCAGTGCTCGCAGACTGGTTGGACGACTGTCACGTCGGGCAATGACCTCGCCAATTCGCTGGCCGGTATCAGCAATCAGTACCGCGTCCGCGTGTTTGAAACGGACAAGCTGGGCAACATCCGTTGCGCCGATCTCACGAGCCCGGCAGGTCTGGGCAACACGACCGGCTTCTTCGGCATCGACAAGCAGGCTCCGACCCTCGCCCAGACGGGCGGCCCGGCTTCAGGGAGCGTCATTGTCACTGGTACGCAGAACAGCTTTGCCTTCCAGGATTCCATCTCCGGCTTTGTGCTGAACCATCAGGTGCAGTACAGCCTGTACCGTGGATTCACGGCGAGCACGGCGAACTGCGTCGCGATCAACGATGGCATCAACGCCCCAACCACCGGGACGACGGCAACGCTCTGCGCCGTCACGGCGAACAACGGTCCGAACGTCGTCCTCGACGGCAATTCGGGCACGCAAGGTTACTACAACCTGACCGCAAAGTCGGTTGATCAGGCCGGCAACGCATCGCCGACGCTCGCGTTCGTCTACCTGCTCGACAACACCGCCCCGGTCGTCCAGGGTATCTCCATCCCGCAGAATCTCGTTGGCGGAGCCCCGGTCACGTTCTCAAGCACGGCGACGGATAACGTCGATCTTGCGTCTACGAACTTCAACATCACGTACTCGGCGGCCACGGCAGGTGCAAACCTGTTCTACGCCGGTCAGACGTACGGCACGAAGTTCACGGCCGCCGGAGTCGTCACCACGACGCCAGTCGCCGCGACCGTTCCGTTCTTCATCCAGCAGCTCCAGGCCACCACCGCTGGTGGCACGCCGGTCGCTTTGACGGCTGCCGATAGCGGTGAGGCACAAGTCGTGAACGTTCGTGCCGTTGACGCCGCGAAGAATGTCTCGGCTCTCAGCAGCGCCAACATCCCGAACATCAACATCTCGTCGGCCGCTGGATTCCTGGGCACCACGGACTTCACCACCTTCCAGGAAGTCAACACGGCGGGCGCCATTTCCAACCCCGCCAACCCCGCCGCAGGGGGCGTTGCAACGCTCAGTGCGACGGCTGTGCTCAACGCAGCCGGTGCGCAGAACGCGGTCGTTCCGTTCTCGCAGGTGTGCTTCTTCTACCAGCAGTCCGCCGCTGGTGCGGCCGCCGATCCGACCATTCCGCTTGGTTCGTACGTCCAGGTCGGTTGTGTCAGCGCGCCATCCCTCACGGACGTCGCCGGCATCTCCCGCACATGGACCTACCAGCTGACCGGCTTCAACCCGCCAGCTGCACTTGGTACGGCAGGCGCGATCAACATCGTCGCGGTTGGTATCAAGGGTACGGGTGTCGGTATCCTCTCGCAGGTCAACTCAACGCTGACCCTGGCGCCGTGATCTGGACTCAGTGAGTACGCATTACAAGAAGGG
>JBDUCM010000003.1:0-92580 GCA_040003455.1 bacterium | reverse complement strand
GGAGTGCGCCGTTGAGAGGAGTGCGCCGTTGAGAGGAGTGCGCCGTTGAGAGGAGTGCGCCGTTGAGAGGAGCGCGCCGTTGACAGGCGTGCGCTCGTGCACCGTTGAGTGCGCCCCGCAACTGCAGAGAGCGTCGTTGTCCTGTCATCGCGTCCGATTCCGTTGATCGAGTGACCCTCGCCGTCTGTTGGCGATCACGCCAGGCACAACGAACCCGGACATGACCAGAAAATTCGACGCTGTCGTCATCGGAAGCGGCCACAACGCACTCGTCACCGCAGCATATCTCGCCCGTGCAGGATGGAGCGTGATCGTGCTCGAGAAGAACGACCGGCCCGGAGGTCTCGTGCGCACTGACGAGCTCACGTTGCCCGGATTCAAGCACGACGTCTACTCCGCCGCGCACCCGCTGTTCGTCACGGGACCTGCCTTCGCCGATCTCGGCAAGGACCTCGCTGCCCACGGCCTCACGTACATCAACACGGCAACGCCAACTGGCGTCTCGATGCCTGATGGAAGAACGGCGGTATTTTCGCAATCGGCCGACGCCACCATCGCCGAACTCGAACGCCTGTCTCCCGGCGACGGCAAGGCGTTCGGCGACATGCTCGCCGAATTCGATCCGTATGCCGCCGACGTATTCAGCCTGTTCAGCCTGGAGCTCGCGAACGGAACCGGTGCTCAGATCGCCGACAAGCTGAAGAATGACCCCCGCTTCGCCGCACTCCTCTTCCAGAGTCCGCGTGTGCAGGTCAGTCGCTTCAAGTCGCCCGTCAGTCAGGCGATGCTCGCGCCATGGACTATGCACCTCGGCCGCACTCCCGACGAAGTGGGCGGCGGCATCTGGGTCACGCTCGTCGCGCTCGCGCTCATGGGAGGCGGCATGCCGATTCCCGAAGGGGGCAGTGAGAAGCTCGCTACGGCACTCGTGAAACTGATCGAGCAACACGGCGGCACTGTGCTGGCGGACACCAAGGCCACGCAGATCGTCGTCCGGAATGGAAAGGCCGTCGCCGTCAGGACATCGCGTGAGGAGTACCAGGTGAATCGCGCCGTCGTGGCATCGGTGAATCCCGATCAGCTGTACCTCCACCTGCTGTCCGACACCGCCATCGATGCACCGATCCGCAAGGAAGCATCGAACTTCCGCTATGGACGCGGGGCGGTGCAGATCAACCTCGCCCTGAGCGAGCCTCCGCGATGGCCCGACGCGCGATTCACGAAGGTCGGCCAACCACACTTGAGTAGTGGGTTCGACAACTGCGCTATCGCGTGCGCGGAAGGCATCTCGGGACTGCTTCCAAGTGATCCGACCTTCACGGTCGACTGTCCCACGGATCGCGATCCATCGCGTGCGCCGGCCGGCAAGGCGATCATGCGCCTGCAAGTGCTCGAGGTGCCAACGCACCCCCGTGGCGACGCGGCCGGCAAGATTACCGTGAATGGCGAATGGACAGACGACGTGAAAAGACGGTTCGCGGAGCGCATCATCGGCATCGTCGGCAAACACGTGCCCAACATTCCGAGCGCCGTCATTGGCGTCCACACCGTCAGTCCGCGCGAACTCGCAGCCTTCAGTCCCAACCAGGGGCCCGGTGATCCCTACGGTGGCGCGAACGACCTCGCGCAGAGCTATCTGCTTCGTCCACTGCCAGGTCTGCCGTCACACCAGTCACTCATTCCCAACGTCTACACACTTGGCGCCGGCACCTGGCCCGGCCACGGCATCAACGGCGGATCGGGCTACATCGTGGCTCAGGCGCTGTTGAAGTAGCCGCACACACTGCAGCGCCTCTCGTGCCGACGCTGGTGCGGGGGGTCGCTGCGCCACGCGCGCGCGGTCAGGTGCCCTTTCGTTCCACCAGCAGCTTGCTCTGGAACCGCTGTGACTCGCCGATCCGCTCCACCTCCAGCGTCATCGCATCCATGCTTTCTTGAAGCTGGTGCAGCTGCTGTTGCAGTATGGCAGAGTTCTCCCCAGCAGCCTTGATCTCGTCCTTGCGTTCCATACGCCGAGCGACCACGCGAGCGAATGGACCGAGGATGATGATGGCGGCGAGGAGCCCCATGAGGCCAAAGGCTGTTTCTTCCGCCCGCCGGGCAATCACCATGACTTCCGGGGGCATCGCAGCCGTTGTGAAGACCGTGCGATTCCCCTGTTTGTCCACGGTGAGGCGGCCGCCTCCAGGGGGGATGGCGGGCAATGCAGGGCGTGCGTCCGGAGCGGCCGGTGCCACGGGCGGCTGAGGCTGATCGGTGCTGCTGCCTGTGCCACGAATCGCGTCTCGCACCTGATTCCGAATCTCGGTGCGGAGGGCATCGCGGTTATTCTGCATCGTCATCATGGTTGTCGTCACTCGTCGGCCTCGGAGAGAGCAAGCTACGTCCTCACCGTCCCTACGTCGAATGCCGGCCGATTGTGTCTCACCATCGCCGAGCGATCGCGGGCACGAGGGAGCGTGTCAGTAAGTCGCGAAAAGAAATCCCGCATTCGGCAGGGCGCGGGCTGCTCCAGCCACATTGGCATGAGAAGCCCCTACATCGCTGCTGACAGTTCCCTCATGTGAGCTGACATCGCCCTCATGGCGGCCGACGTCGTCCTCACTTACCTCGCACCTCATCCACTTCATCTCGCACACTTTTCACCTTGCCGCGCCGTTGCTCCATCTCGCGAGGCCACACTGAGGACCTCCCCGCCGGCAAGCGACCTCCGGTTGCCAGTCCGTGATCATCAGTGGCACTCGCCGCGCCTCGTGTCTCCACCGTCTGCACGTCGCGCACTGCCCAACTGCTTGATCGTACACCGGAATCGCTCATGACGTGAGATCGGAACGCCGATCAAGGGGCGCGCGCATCGCGTCATGAATGCCTGGACGCACGCACAATCCATCGCCGAACCCCGACCTAATGAAGGTGTGTTCCCGCGGTGGCAATGGTGCCACCGAAGAGATCGGTGGCAATGAGTGTGTAGTCGCCTGGTGTTCCGGTCAGCACCAGATCGGTGAACGTGAAGACACCATTCGTCGACGTGAGCGAGGTTGTTCCTGAAAGTACACCGGACGCCCCGGCGACCCCCTTGATCGTCAATTTGACCGTTGCGAGGAGCGTATAGGGCTGGCCGTTCGAGTTTCCAAGGACAACCACTGGCTGTGGCGACAGAGGAACTCCGGTCGCGATGAACGCAGGGTACTGCGCGAAGCCAATGTTGGCCGGATCGACGATATTGAACTGGCGCGACGAGACCTGTGGTAGTGCGGCCGATGTGGAGAACGACAACATGAACAGTCCGTTGGTGTCGAGGCGCAGATCGGTGAACGTTGCGACGCCGTTCACCGCCGCAATCGTCCTGGCACCCGAGAGGCCCCCAGGTCCGACCGAGACGTAGGCCGTGACGGAATCCTTCACTTGCGGCGCAACAAGACCCAGTGAGTCCCGGAATTCGATCACGGGCTGCACGGGGAAGAGCCCGTTGCGAGTTGCGTCGAGCTGGATGTTGGTCAACACCATCTTTACCGGAGGCAGCGGATTGATCGTGATACTGACCGGGATTGCCACCGGAACGGCATTCGTGCCGATGATGGTCACCTGGGCGACGTGTGTACCGGGCTGCAGCAGTGCAACGTGCGGTTCCACGAGGAGGTCCGCCTGCGTGCTCGCGGACAGCAGTTTCGCCGTAAGCCACGAGCTGTCGCCGGCTGCGTAGGTAATCGCCGCGACCGACAGGCCGCTGATTGCGCCACCAACACCGCTGTTCGCGATCGTTGCCAGCTTCCCCTCCGGATTGTAATCGCCGCGCGTCGTCACGAACGACACGGGCAGCGTGGAAAGGGACGCGCCCTGGGCAATCACGACCGCCAGCGTCGCTGGATCGAGCTCCGGCGACGAGAACGTCAGGGTGTAGTTTCCTGCTGCGAACGGGATCAGATTGGTGAAGCGGGCGACACCATTGACTGCGGTGACTGTCGTCGTGCCACCGACTCGGCCTGCTCCCGAGCTCGTCACGGTCACCGTCAGCGTCGCGGACTGCACACGGGTGCCCGCCGCATTGCTGATCTCGATGACGGGAGCAGTCGCGAACGGAATGCCGGCCGTCCCTGTCGTTGAACCAGCCGTCACTCCGAGCTGGGTCGGCGCAATAGCCACCGCCGTCGCGGTGAAGGTCGCAGAGACGTCGTTTGGCACACTGGGGGCAGTAGCCACCAGTGTATTCGCTCCAGGCGTTGCGCCCATCGTCCAGCTTCCAACAACGGCGACACCGTTTGCGTCCGACGTGGCTGCAGCACCGGTCACGGTGCCTCCCCCTGAGCGAACTGCAAAGATCACCACTACTCCGGATGCTGGATTGCCGACAGAGTCTCTGACCGTCACCGATGGAGGCACGGCGACGGGGGATTGTACGGACGCCGTCGCATTGTCGCCGCTGATCTTCACGATCGTTGCGGGGTTTCCGGACAAAACCACCACGGTGATCGGCTGGGCAAACGCGCCAAGGCGCGCGCGCACGACGGCCGATCCAACGTGCATCGCGCGCATCAGTCCAGTTTCGCTGACCTGTACGATGTCCGGTGAGTCGGAGGAATAGGTGACGACGCCGGCAACTGGTGCTCCAGCGGCGTTGAGGCCGGTTGCCGATAACTGCGCCGAGGCGCCAAGCCGAAAGGGCGCTATCGGTGGGTCGACACGGACTGAGGCGGCAACGGTGTCAGGCCCGGTAACCTTTTTCGCCACCGCAGTGCGTTATACCAAGAAAAAGCGCGCCAATCAGGATGGCACGCCCGTATTGTCTCGACGACACACTGAACATTGAGCTCGAACGGAGGGTGGGTTCGGCGGTCAAGAGAGCACCTGTTGAGCGCGCCACCCCGTGACTTAACAGAACGCCATTGCGATAGCAATCTGGGCCAATCTATCCGAGACGATTCTCGGGGAGGTTTCGAGGGTTCGCCGTCCTGCCTCAAGGTCATGTGCTACGGTCTGTCTTTGTTCGACCGTGCCCGGTTCGTGTCGATGCGCACACATTCCGCACCGGACATCGGTGACAATGCGCCACACGTGCCGTGCAGATCAGCGCCCCCAGTTCCATCAGAGCCTGGTTGTGCGTCCAGGTCGCCTTGCCGGTCCTCGGCAGGATCGCGCGCGCGATAGACCAGAGCTGCTTCTGGCCCGCCGTGGACTTGATGACCAGGTCGGGTGCGAAGACGCGCTTGATCACGCGCGCGACGTTTGTGTCCACGAGCTCCGCCCGTCGCTCGTATGCAAACGAACTCACGGCACCCGCCGTGTACGCGCCTACTCCGGGTAACTCGCGCAATGCCGCAGCGTCCGGAGGCAGGGTCCCATGCGCGTCGCGTCCACGATCGGTGACCACTCTGGCAAGCGCATGAAGGTTGCGCGCCCGGGCGTAGTAGCCGAGCCCAGACCACGCTTCCGTTACGCGCTTCGGGCGCGCGCGCGCGATGTCGTGCAACGTCGGAAAGGTCTCCAGGAACTCGCCGTACTTTGGCACCACCCGCGACACCTGCGTCTGTTGGAGCATCAGCTCCGAAACAAGGATATGGTATGGATCGCGGGTCTTTCGCCACGGCAGGTCACGCCCGTTGGCGCGAAACCATTTTCTCAGCTGGGTTCCGAACCGCCGCGCGCGTCCCGTCTCGATCTGCACGGCGGGCGCCGCGTCGCGCGCTCGACGCCCTACTGCGGAGTCCACGATGGCGCGTTGGTGAACAATCCATCCACGAATCCGATGCGGTGCGCCAGGAACAATCCGAACGCGATGCTTGCCACACCCGATGCAATGCGGAGATTGCGGTTCAATCCAGCGAAGCGCTGCGTGGCCAGTAACGACGGTGCCGCGATGGACACGGTGATCAGGAGCATGCCCGCAATGGTCCCCACACCGAAGACACCGAGGTACGCGAGTGCCCAGGCAGGATTGGGAATGAGTGCAACCTGCGGCAGGGTCGCGACCGCCGCCGAACCCGCGAGTCCGTGCACAAAACCAACTGTGAGCGGTCGGGCCGTGCTGTCCGCCACGCGTCGTTCGCCGCCTGCCAGGGTGAGCAGTCCCAACACCACCAACATCACCGCCACGGCAAACTCCAGCGACAGCCCCACGCGCGCGGGAATGGCAGAGAGTTGCACCTTGAGGACGATGATCGCACCGCCCACCAGGAAAATCGTGGCCGTGTGCCCAACCCCCCACAACACGCCCGTGCGTGCCGCGCGAGCGAGCGACTTCTGCTGCGACACGATCGTGGTGACCGCAACGACGTGATCCGGGTCGGTCGCGTGGCGCATGCCGAGCAGGAAGCCCAGCAACACGACGCCAAGGAGTGCGGAAAGCATGTGGGGAATCTAACGACGTGGCCCGGTCGGGGCTTACCCCCGCGCTCGCATTGTCATGATGCCGCGTGCCAACATGAATCCCGCGAAGGTCGCCGCCAATGACAGGACCACGCTCCCAAGAGCGTACATCGCCGCGTGCTGATACTCGCCGTCTTCCAGCAGCCGCGCCGTCTCGTAGCTGTACGTCGAGAATGTAGTGAAGCCTCCGCAGAACCCCGTCGTCAGCAGTGCCCGCACCTCGAGGCTCATGCTCGGTGTGGCCAGCGCATAGCTCATGATGAAACCCAGGAGCAGGCTCCCGGAGATGTTGATGAGCATGGTGGACCAAGGCAACGCGCCGAGGCGGGGCTGGACCGATACCGTGAAGTAGTATCGCGACACACCACCTACCGCCGCGCCCAGCGCTACGGCCCAGAAGATCTTCACGAGATTGGGGCTGGAGTGAATAAGTCGCCGTGCGGTTGCCGACCAGCACAATATGCGCGCGAAGTCTGGCGTCGTCATCTGCCCAAAGGACAGTGTTTCAATGCTGTACCGCCGCCCGCTTCACGCCATACGACTCGCCGCACGCCGTACGCCTCACCCCCGCCGTACGCCTCACGCAAAACGAGTTGCGTCCCTTGATACCCCTGTCTAATTCTCACGCATGATTGATCCGATCACCCTCGACGACGTCCATCGCGCCCGCGAACGCCTGGCGCCCTACCTCGAGCCCACCCCCCTCCGGCAATATCCCTCGCTGGACGCTGAACTGGGGCTCGGCATCAGCGTGAAGCACGAAAACATGCAGCCCACCGGTTCGTTCAAGGTGCGCAACGGCCTCTCGTCCATCACCGCGCTCAACACCGCCCAGCGCGCAGCCGGCGTGATCGGTGCCACTACCGGCAACCATGGCCTGGGACTCGCATTCGCCGGCCGCCAATTGGGTGTCAACGTCACCATCTGCGTCCCGTCCGGCAACAACCCCGAAAAGAACGCCGCGCTCCGCGCATGGGGGGCTCGCGTCATCGAAGAGGGCACCGACTACGACGAGGCCATTCACGTGGCCAAGGCGCTGTCCGAACGTGACGGCCTCACCATGGCGCATTCCACCAACAACGTGAATGTGTTGTCAGGTGCGGGAACGATGACACTTGAAATCCTGCAACAGGCACCGGACCTCGACGTCCTGATCATCGCCATCGGCGGTGGGTCGCAAGCCGTGGGCGCCATCACGGTGTCACGCGTGCAACGCCCGAACCTTCGCATCATTGGCGTACAGGCCGCCGGCGCGTCCGCGCAACGTGAAGGCTGGGCCGCCAAGGCGCCTCACACCACAACGCGGGCCCACACATTCGCCGAAGGCGTGGCCACACGCTCCACCTACGATCTCACCCTGCCTACACTAATCACAGGGCTCTCCGATTTCATTACCGTCACCGATGCCGAGACGGCCGATGCGGTGCGGTTGATCCTGTCGTCCACGCATCATCTGGTAGAGGGGGCGGGCGCCCTGGGCGTCGCCGCAGCCCGAAAGCTCGCCCGTCAGTTGGCCGGTCAGCGCGTGGGTGTGGTGTTCTGCGGCGGCAACATGGACTCATCGGTGTTGCGACGAATCCTGAATCGCGAGATGTAGCAACCCCTGCGGCCGCCACGACCGCCATCCGGCACGCGCGATCAGCTGACCTTGCGCGTCTTTCGCTTCAGGAAGTCCATCAGGATGAATTGGCCAAGCGTCATCGTCGTGGTGAAATACGCCTTCCCGCGACTGATCTCGCTCATGCGTTTCACGAATTCCACGAGTGCACGGTCCCGGGCCAGCATGAACGTGTTGATCATGATGCCCGACTTTCGGCACGCCGCCACTTCCTGAAGCGTCTTCTCGATCACCGTCAGGTCCAGCCCGAACGAATTCTTGTAGATCTGGCCGTCCGGCATGGTCAACGCGCTCGGCTTGCCGTCCGTGATCATGATGATCTGGCGCATGTCCTTTTTCTGCGCCATCAGCAACCGGCGCGCCAGCTTCAATCCCTCCGCCGTGTTCGTGTGATACGGTCCCACCTGCGCACCTGCCAGCGTGGCCAGTGGAATCTCCTCCGCGGAGTCGTGAAAGAGCACCACCTTGATGGAGTCCCCGGGAAACTGGGTCCGAATGAGGTGCGTGAGCGCCAGCGCCACCTTCTTCGCAGGGGTGAACCGGTCCTCGCCGTACAGGATCATCGAGTGCGAACAGTCCAGCATCAGCACCGTCGCACAACTCGACCGGTACTCGGCCTGTCGCACCATCAAGTCACTGTAGTCCAGATCCATCGGCACGCCGATGTCTCCCGTCCGGATCAACGAATTCTTGAGGGTCTCATTCACGTCAATGTTCAACACATCGCCGAATTCGTATTGCTTGCTCCAACCGTCCGATTCGATGCCCGTGGCAAGGTAGGGCGTGTCGTGGCTCCCGAAGCTCGACTTCCCCAATGACCCCATGAGCCCCCGCAACGTCTTGTAGCCAAGGAAATCGATCCCTTTTTCCGTGATGTTGAAGTTCACCTCCTTGGCCGCCGCCTGCGCCATGGAACCTTTTCCGGTAACCGGCTGGTGACCGGCTGGCATCTGCGGCGGCGTATCGATGTTGAGGTAGCCTTCTTTCACCAGCCGCTGCACGAGGTCGTCCAGCAACTTGGCCAACTTGGCCTGCGCCTCCACATCACCATCGCCGCGGAGCGCCTCGAGCATTTCGGGAGTGAATTGGCCACTCTCCATCAGCGCGTCCAGGATGGCCTGTCGCAACGCCTCCAACGAGCGGTCCTTCGGCTCATCGAACCCCATGCCGTAGAACGCCTGGCTCTCCCCGCCCGCAAAACCCGATTGCAAAAGAAAGTCGGCGAGCTTGTCGAGCAACGCCTGAAGATCGACCGCGTCGGCCATCTCCGGCGAGAATTTGCTGTACGTATGGAAGCGCATGATCCACCCTCCTCACTCAGTAATACCTCGGCACACAGCGAAGTGCCAACCCGTGTCCCCACCCTATATTTCTCGTGTGACCTCGGCAACATCGATCAACCCATTCCGCGTTTTTCTCCGCCACCGGAACTTCCGTCTGTTCCTGATTGGACAGACCCTGTCGCTCATCGGCACCTGGATGCAGGTGATGGCCCTGGGATGGCTCGCCCTCCAGCTCACCGACAGCGCCTTCATGGTCGGCCTCGTTGCAACGGCCTCGTCCATTCCAATCCTTATCTTCACCATGCCCGCCGGCGCCATCGTTGACCGGTCGGACAAGCTGAAACTGGTGAAGATCGCCCAGACCGCCTTTCTCGCCGACGCCGTCCTGCTGTGGTGGCTCACCTACTCCGGCCACATCACCATCGGGTCGCTGCTCGCACTGGCCTTTTTCAGCGGCCTCATCTCGTCCGTCGAGATCCCCGCTCGGCAATCACTGTTCATCGACCTTGTGGGCCGAGATGATTTGCCCGATGCCATTGCGCTGAATTCGAGTGGGTTCAACCTCGCCCGCGTCGTGGGACCAGGCCTCGCCGCCGCCACCATCGCAAAGGCCGGCATCGCATGGTGCTTCTTTCTCAATGCCGCGAGCTTCGTCACCGTCCTTGTTGGCCTCTTCATGATCCACCTGCCCAAATGGGTTGCGCAGCATCACGGCGACAGCCCTTGGGAAGGAGTGCTCCAGGCGCTCCGCTACATGCGAGACACGCCCAAGGTACGCTCCCTCATGATGATGGTCACGGTGTACTCCATCCTCGGTGTACCCGTGCTCGCCCTCATGCCGGTCGTTGCTCGCGACATGTTCGGATTGGGCGCCGCTGGCTATGGACTCCTGATGTCGTGCCTTGGTGTTGGCGGTCTTGCCGGAGCCCTGGCCCTGGCCGGCGTGGGATACCGGTTCTCTCGGATCAAGCTCCTCATCTCGGCGTCCATCGCATGGCCCATCCTCCTCATCGCGTTCTCGTTCTGCCATACACCATGGGTGGCCTATGTGCTGCTCCTCGCGATTGGCTGCACGATGATTCTCAACGGTGCCATTTCCAACGGTCTGCTACAGGGAATGGTGCCCGATGTCTTGCGCGGGCGCATGATGGCGGCCTACGGACTCGTCGTCGTGGGGCTTTCACAGGTCGTGGGCGCATTCGTGGCTGGCAGCTTCGCGCACGTGGCCGGCGTCGCCGCCTCCATTGGCGGTGCCGCAGCGCTGATGCTGCTCTTCGGCGTCTGGGTGTTCTTCAAGCGGCCGGAACTGCGGACACTGTAACCAACCGCGCCCACACTCGTACGGTAGGCAGGGCGCAAAACGCCCCAAAACAGCACCTACGCAGGAATCCGATATATGTACTCGACCTGTCTTTTCTGTAACGGACAGCTCGGCAAGAATGAAGTCATAGAGCACTTTCCCGTTGGCCGGCGCCTGGCGTTCGACGGTGCCAAGGGCAGGCTCTGGGTGGTATGCCGCAAGTGTGAACGCTGGAACCTCACACCGCTCGAAGAGCGGTGGGAAGCCATCGAGGAGTGCGAACGGCTTTTTCGCGACACACGGCTGCGTGTATCCACGGACCACATCGGCTTGGCCCGCCTCAAGGAAGGCCTCGAACTCGTTCGTATTGGCGAACCACAACGCCCCGAAATGGCCGCGTGGCGCTACGGCGATCAATTCGGCCGCCGGCGGCGGCGCCATTACACCATGATCGCGGGCGGCGTCGCCGTCGTCGGTGTCGCCCTGGTGGCCGGACCGATGCTCGGCGTCATCGGCGCAGGGGCGTTTCAGCCAATGTGGCAAGTGGCCAACGCGGGGCGAAGCATCTATCGCACGCGAACGCTCATTCACCTGCCGTCGGCGAATGATTCCTCCTTGCGTATTCGGCTCAGCGAGCTGCCAAAAACCAAGCTCTTTGCCGAGGGCGATGGCATCATGCTGCGAGTGAATGCGGTGCCGCATGGCAGCGCCACGCCGTGGTACCGTTTTGCGTCATCGAAGCGGCCCGTGGAACTCCGCGGTGAGGACGCCATCCGCGCCGCCGGCATCCTCCTGCCCAGGCTGAATCAGGGCGGCGGCTCGCAGGAGGAAGTGAAACGCGCCGTCGGTTACCTGGAAGACATGCACGACCCGCTCCAGCTCTATCGCTATGCTGCCGGCATCCTCAATGACCGCAAGGAATCGAGCACGTTCCACCGCTCCGGTGAGAATGCGCTCCGCAAGCTTCCCACCGCGGGCCGCCTTGCACTCGAGATGGCATCGCACGAGGAATCAGAGCGCCGAGCACTGGAGGGCGAGCTCCACGTTCTGGAAGAAGCGTGGAGGAGTGCCGAGGAGATCGCGGGGATTGCCGATGACATGTTCATGCCCGCATCAATGGACGACGACCTGGCCCGACTGAAGGCGCGGCGCGAGGCAGAATAGTGTCGCCCGACTACCCGAACCGCTCGTCGGCAACGCGCGTCACCAGTTCCGCAGCGCCGTCGAGTCCGAGCCACGCCGTGTTCACGCAAAGATGATAGTTTGCGACATCGCGCCAGTCGCGCCTCCAATGGCGCTTCACATATTCATCGCGCCGAGCATTCATCTCGAGAACATGCTTGCGCGCTTCGTCCGGCTTCATGTTCAGGTTCGTGATGGCATACGCGGTCAGCGCCTCGAGAGGCGCATAGCAGAACACGTGCAGCGCGTCACTCCGCGCGGCCAGCATGCACTGCGCGCCACGTCCCACGAGTACCGCAGGACCCGCCGTCACCGCCTCCTCGATCACCCGCTGGGTCATGGCGACAATCCGCTCTTCACTCTGCGGCACTGCGTCGGCGCCCACGGTGGGCATGACTTCAGGCGCGCTCAGCGAAATTGCCGACGCCAGCCGTTCCGAGAGTGACGGAACGCGCTCTTCACGCGCCGACACCTCCGCCGACGTCATGCCCAGTCGCGATGCGACTTCATCCACGACGGCGTTGTCGTACAGTTGCCACCCGAGTGCCTTGGCGACACGCTCCGCGATCTCCGAACCACCCGAGCCATACTGTCGCGAGACTGTGATGATCGGCATCAGGGTTGTCGCTTGGGCAGGTCACGCACGCGCACGTGCTCCACGATCTCGAAGCCCAGCGCGGACCACGCCCCGTTGGCATCGCTGCTGCCCGACACATTGTGCAGCCGCATCTGGTCGAGGTCCCGCACCCGCGACCACCGTTCCGCGGCCGCCAGTAACGCCCGCAATACCCCTCGGCGCCGCGCATCGGGACGCACGTATACCGACGACACGTATGCGTAGCGCGCCGGGTCGAGCAGCGGCGAGCCGATGGATTCGACGCACCGAAGGATCCCGACCACGTCGCCGTCGAGCTCCGCCAGGAAGATCGCCTCGAGCGTGGACCGCAACTGCGCCGTGTAGAGCTCCCGCGCCCGCGCCGTCACGTCCGCGCGCAAGCGCCCATAGATGGGATGGTCGGGATGCTCGCGCAGCAGGGCCAGACGAAGTGCCACCACGGAATCCAGGTCCCGTGTGGTGGCTTCTCGCACGCGTATGCAGCTCGCGTCGGAGAGGCCCGTCCTGGTACTGGCCGGCTGCGAGACGCTCATGTCACGGCGTCACGCCGACATCCCGCCACTGAAGAAATCGTCGTTCGGACGGCGGCGGCGTTTCTCCGGTTCGGCACGCCCATACAGCCCGGCCTCGGACCGCGAAATCTTCCGGCGCGCCACGAGCGCTTCGAGCACCAGCTCGCACCCGGCGACCGTCAGGGGCGCATCGTCGCGATCGGCGAGGCCCACATGGTGCACCAGGTCGATCAGGCCGGGCACTGCGCCGAACGCAGTCTCCATGGTTGTCGAGTGCTCGTCTTCGGTCACCTGGAGCGCGCCGCCTTCATCGAACCAGATCACGATGTCGTCCGTGTTCACACCGCCGGCGCGTTCGTCGAACGTGGTGTCCGCCGCGCGACGAATGAGTTCGCGCGCAATGGCGTGCCCGCCCACCAACTCACCCTCGTATTCCAGCTCGATCTTTCCCGTGATCGCTGGCTGCGCCGCGTACACATCGGAGATCCGCGGAACAATTTCATCCTCGCCCGTCACGATGGCACGACGTTCCGCATTGGAGACCGCAATTTCCATGACGCTGATGGGCATGCGCTGCGACACGCCGGACCGCCGGTCAATCCGCTTGTCCGTTCGCGCCTCGAACGCGATCCGTTCCACCACCTCGGCAATGAAGTCCGGAATGCGCACCGTCTTCGACTCACGGGACGTCCACGCTTCCTGCTCCGTGATCGCGATGCCCAGCTCCACCGTCTCCGGGTAGTGCGTCATGATCTCGCTGCCAATGCGATCCTTGAGCGGCGTGATGATCTTTCCGCGCGCCGTGTAGTCTTCCGGATTGGCGGTAAAGCAGAGCTGCACGTCGAGGGCGAGACGCACCGGGTATCCCTTGATCTGCACGTCGCCTTCCTGCATCACGTTGAACATGCCCACCTGCACCTTGCCGGCGAGGTCGGGCAGCTCGTTCAACGCGAAGATGCCGCGATTGGCACGCGGCAGCATGCCGTAATGAATGGTCAACTCATCCGACAGCACGTGCCCTCCACGCGCCGCGCGGATGGGATCGAGATCGCCGATCATGTCGGCAATGGTGACATCGGGGGTCGCCAGTTTTTCGACGTAGCGACTGTCGCGCCCAACCCATGCGATGGGCGTGTCGTCGCCATGCTCCGCAATGAGATTCTTCGCATAGCGGGAAATCGGGGCGAACGGATTGTCGTTCACCTCGCTCCCGGCCACGATCGGCATCGCTTCGTCGAGCAACGTCACAAGCGCGCGCAGGATCCGCGACTTCGCCTGTCCACGCAACCCGAGCAGGATGAAGTTGTGCCGAGAGAGCAGCGCGTTCACAATCTGCGGCATTACCGTTTCTTCGTAGCCGAGTACGCCAGTGAAGAGCGGGCCGCCGCTGCCGAGTCGCGCCAGCAGGTTCTGGCGCATCTCGTCCTTCACGGATCGCAGCGCACGATCAGGGGCGCCGTAGTGCGAGCGCGCGAGGGCGCCCAGTGTTTCAGGTAGCGACGACAACACAGCCTCCAAGGCCAGTACCGGTCTATCGTGAAAAAGCGCGGCCGTCGTGCGCCACGCAAGGGTTGTCTCCGGAACCAACGCACCACTCGGCAGTTGAGTTCGCGGAACGCCGTCAAACACTACGCATCCCGCGAGCCGACTGGGCGTATCGCTTGCGCTACTGCGCGGATTCCACTTCTACCTGGTTGTCGTAAAACACCGGCCCGTGCCCCAGGTCCGTTTCGCGCTGCGAGGTGGTCTGGTTCACGTTCGCGCCATCGTCCGCCAGTTTCCCCCACCAGATGGACGGAGCCCACACCACCCCCTCGCGAATGGACGGTTCCACACGCGCCTTCGCGAGAAACGCACCGCGATCATTCCGCACCGTCACCATTGAACCCGCCGAGATGCCTCGGCGCTCTGCGTCGGTCGGGTGAAGCAGGACTTCCGGTTCCTTTGCCTGTCGCCGCAGCGACGTGACGTTCACGAACGTGGTATTGAGAAAGGTGTGCGCTGGCGACGAAATGAGCGTGAGTGGATAGCGCTTCACGAGCGCCGGGTCGCGCTCCTCCGATTCATAGGGAGGCGTGTATGTCGGCACTGGATCGAGTCCCATCTGTGCCAGTCGCTCCGAGACGAACTCGCACTTGCCGCTGGGCGTGGTGAACCCGCCGTGTTCGTAGGGCAGGTATGGCGTGGGCACGTTGAGTCGAGTCCAACCTTTCTCCAGGAGTGTGTCGAGGGAGACGCCCTGGAGCTTTGGCGCCTGCGTGTCGAGCGACTGCGCGATGATGGTCAGGTCGTCATCCTGCAGGATGGGATTCGTCATCCCCATTCGCGCGGCGATCAGCCGGAAGATCTCGCTGTTCGGCTTCGCGTCACCAATCGGCTCGATGGCAGGCCGGTTGAGCGAGACGTAGTGGTGGCCATACGCGAAGTGGATGTCCCAGTGTTCCAGTTGCGTGGTGGCCGGCAACACGATGTCGGCGTAATCGCACGTGTCCGTCTGGAAGTGCTCCAGCACCACCGTGAACAAGTCGTCGCGCGCCATGCCACGCAGTACCATGTTGCGGTCGGGTGCCACCGCGGCGGGATTGCTGTTGTACACGATCAGCGCCTTCACCGGCGGTCCGCCAACGCCTGCGTCTGGCAACGTGAGCGCCTCGCCCAGGCGGATCATGTTGATGGTGCGTGTAGCCGGGCCGGCTTCCGGATGACCTACGGCCGCGCGATTGAACTGAAAGTTGGCCGACGTGGAGAGTTGAATCCCTCCGCCCGCGCGACGCCAGTGGCCGGCGATGGCGGGCAGGCAGGCAATCGTGCGCACTGCCATCCCTCCACCCGCATGACGCTGGAGGCCGTAGTTCACGCGAATGAAGGCAGCGCGTGCCCGCCCGAAGCGCTCGGCCAGCGAAATGATTGATGCCTCGGGCAGTCCGGTCACCTGAGCCGTGCGCGCCGGCGTCCATTCAGCGGCGCGCGCCCGAAGTGCATCCTGGCCGAGCGTGTACTGGTCGAGATAGTCCGCGTCTTCGAGGCCCTGCGCGAAGATCACGTGCATCATGCCCAGGGCCAGGGCGGCGTCCGTGCCAGGACGAATGGGAAGCCACTCGTCGCACTGCATTGCGGTACGGGTCCGAATGGGATCGATGCAGATGATTGGCGCTCCACGTTCTCGCGCCCTGAGCACGAATGGCCAGAGGTGCGGGTTGGCAGTGAGCGTGTTGGTGCCCCACAGCAGCACCATGTCACTCTCCGGCACACCTTCCGAGTCCGCGCCGACGTTCGCGCCCACAGTCATCCGCATTCCAACTGTGCCTGCCATCGAACAGATGGTGCGATCGAGTTTTGACGCTCCCAGCAGATGAAAGAAGCGCCGGTCGATCGACTCGCCCTGCACCAATCCCATCGTCCCGGCGTACGAGTACGGAAGAATCGCTTCGGCGCCTTCGTCCGATTGCGCGATGTCGCCAAGCCGCGTCGCGATCTCGTCGAGTGCTTCGTCCCAGCTGATGGCCTCGAATTGCCCGCTGCCCTTGGGGCCGGTGCGTCGCATCGGAGTGCGAAGGCGATCGTCGTGATACGTTCGCTCCACGTAACGATTCACTTTCGCGCACAAGAAGCCCTGTGTCACCGGGTGATCCGGGTCACCGGCCACGCGAATCGCGCGTCCATTTTCGACGGTCACGAGCATTGCACACGTGTCCGGGCAGTCGTGCGGGCACGCGCCGCGAACGACACGCGGAGCGTCGGGAGCGAAATCGGTCGAGGAGGTTTGACTGGACATTGTCTCGGCAGTGGACGGTTCGCAAAACTACCATCGCGGCAAGGCGAGAACTACGCGGCAAGCGGGGCCGTCCATAGGCCGACGCCATAAACCGTTATGGAGTAGTAGTTTAGCGTACCGTCACGGTTGCGCATGGACATTAGTGCCCCTCACCCGCGGCTTTTGGATGAGGAACTGGACACTGTGTTTGGGCGAACCCGTTGGCGTGCTTTCACTTGGCTCGCCTGAATCCGCTCTTGACATGGCGTCCCGGGAATCTAAGTTTCACGCCGCAGAAGCCGGGCACTTAGAACGTGCGCGGACCAACGCGTCATTCACTTAGACCTTATCAGGAGAAACACATGAAGCGCCTGGCCCTTGTCGCAGTCGTGCTCGTCGCCGCCTGCAGTGCAAAAGAGACCCCGAAGGCCGACACCGCAGCGCCCGCAATGGCGCCGGCGCCCGCGATGGCACCGGCCGATAGCGCCGCGAAGACCGGTGATTCCGCCATGGCTGGCATGAAGATGGACACGGCCAAGGCGAAGATGGACACCGGCATGAAGAAGATGGAAGAAGCCAAGGGCGCCATGAAGGATGCCGGCAAGGCCGTGAAGGAAGCGGTCAAGAAGCCGTAATTCTCGTAGCTCTCATTGCATCGTGAACGGGGCGGCACACTTTCGAGTGTGCCGCCCCGTTCGCGTGTAGCGCCTCTCGTCATCGATGCGTTGTCCACCAGTGAAATGCATCGGGAACACCTACCTCTGGTTGTACCGGCGGATTCCAACCCAGCTCGCGTCGCGCACGCTCCGATGTATACGGATTGTCACGCGTGAGAAAGTTCACCGAGGCTGACGACACCGCGTTGAACGCGCCACCGAAAAACAGGGGCGCCACCGTCTTGAAGGCTCGCATCGCGCCGGTCGCCAGCCCAAGCGGAATGTGCGCGGGGCGCAGCCGCATCTGCATGCCTTCTCCCGCGAGACGAAAGAAGTCGGCGACACTCACGTCGTAGTCGTTCGCGAGATTGTATGCGCGTCCACCCGCGGCATCGGTCGCCATCGCACGCACCACTCCATCCGCCACGTTCTCGGCATGCACGATCGGCAGCGTTGTGCGTCCCCCGCCAATCAACGGTGAAAAACCCCAACGCAATAGTCGCGCGATCCTCGGCACAAATTGCCGGTCGTATCGGCCGTAGATCACGTCGGGGCGCACGGCGGTGGCCCAGACCTCTCCGCGGTGATGCGCCTCGAGGACGAGCTGTTCGGACTCGCGCTTGGACCGCGCGTAGAAGGCCGCGTCCGGAAGGGGTGGGAGTTCCACCTCCTCACTCGTGCGAAGGCCGGCGCCGCCGTGAGACGCACCGCCATACACGGCAACGCTGCTCACATGCACCAGTCGCGCGCCACATGCTCGAGCGGCGGCAATGGCGTTACGCGTTCCGTCCACGTTCGGCTGGCGAAACGCTTCCCATCCGCCACGCGGCGTCACCGCGGCAGCGGCGTGAATCATCACATCGCAACCATCAGCGGCTGCTGAGAGACTCCTGCCGTCGAGGACATTGCCCGGCGCGAGCCGCGCTCCGGCGCGCAGCAGGTCACCCGCACCCTCCACATCGCGAACGAGCGCACGCACCTGCCAGCCGTCTCGCAACAAACGGTGAACCACATGCGTGCCGACCAGGCCAGTGGCGCCGGTCACCAGCGCCGTGCGCACGGTCAGGTTGGCGGGAAGGGCAGCGCGGTTACTTCCACAATGTGTTCGGCAACCGTTGCCGCCTCGGAGTCATCCGAGCGCCAGCGCGCGGTGAGTGAAGCGCCCAGCGCCACCTCACGACGAATCATGGCCAGGGCAATTCCGCCAAGCCGCGGAGAACGCGCAGCCGTCCGCACGTCGCCCACCTGAAGTCCCGTGTCATCGTGGAGCGTGGCTCCGGTATGCGGCATCTCGAGATCCTTGGCGCGAACGCCACGGAGATGCTTGTTCACGTGCCCGCGAAAATGCACACGCGCCACCGTCTCCTGTCCCACGTAACAACCCTTCGTGTAGGAGATGGCGTGCAGTTCGTCGAAGTTGGCTTCCTGCGGAATGGTGGTTTCATCAATGTCGAGACCCCATTCCGGCCGACCGGCCTCCACGCGCGCGATCTCCCACGCCTCCAGGCCAGCCGGCACGGCACCCGCCGCAACGGTTCGCTCCCACGCTTGTCCGAACATGCTTGCCGGCATGATCAATTCGAAGCCCTCAAGCTCCAGCTCGGGAGACTTCACGAGCAGCACCTTGTGTCCGCTCATCTCGATGGTGAGATGCGAGTACGGCGCCAAGGCAGTAAGTGCCGGCGCCGGCACGCCTGTGAGCGTCGACACCACGTGCCGAGCATTCATGCCGAAGATGCCGAGATCGGCGAGCGCGGTGCTTTCGTCGGTATGTGGCGCAAGTCGCGGGTTCACGAACTTCTTCACCATCGCCGCCCACGACGCCGACGCGCGGACCGGCGCATCGATCAGCACACTGCCTTCTTCCACGAATACACGCAGGTCGGCGACGATCTTGCCCTTGGCCGTCAACGCCGCGGCATAGCAACCCTGGCCGGGAATCAACCCGGACACGTCGTTCGTCACGAGTCCGGCCACCATCTCCGCTGCCTTGTCTCCCGTAACGCGCAGACGTCCGCGATGACTCCGGTCGAAGACGGCGGCACGGGAGTGCAGCGCATCGTATTCGGCGGCAACACTGCCGTACGCCAGCACCACGCTTCGGCCCCCAAGGTCGCCGAACGTCGCCGTGGGCACCGCCTCACCAGTCATCGGTGACGCTCCAGCATGGACACTCCTGACAGGGCGGAGAGATCGCGCAGGGTGAGACCGAGCACGGTTGCTATCGCGCCATCTGCGTCAAGCGCTGCGTGCGCGGGCAGGTCTACGGCCACGGCGCGCAAGCCCGCGCCCCGTGCCGCGCGAAGAGCCGCGACCGTTGGAACCAATGCGACCGTACGCGCACGCTGAACCCCTCGACGGCGACGAATGTTTTCGACGGCATGATCGTACATGGCCCGGTGTGGCGGCGGCTCGAGCGCGTCATCGGCACTTACAATAGTCGATACCGCACCATCCAGCCCGGCCAAGCCAAGAACAAAAGCCGTTTCCCCCCGCGTTGCCGACGTCACGATGGCAACCGACGCATCGAGTTGGGCTCGCTCCACGAATTCCCTGGCGCCCCTGATGAGCACCAGCCCCTTGCCGAGCCGTTCTGCAAAGCCACTCGTTGCTCGTAAGGTCACCAGGTCCACGAGCGTTGGATCAGCAATGCCCGCTCGCGCGACAAGAGCGGCGGCCGCTGCATGCGTCGTTCGCCCCGCGCATTCGGCATCAATGCTCTGCTGGTCGGTCGCCACGCCTTCGCGGGCAAGTGCGTGCAGCATGGCTTCCCCACGCGCCACGCACGTGTCGGCCAGCACGCCTTCCCAGTCCAGCAGCACGGCGTCAACCATGTGGGTAAGTAAATGGGGGTCGCCGGGACGCGCTACGGGCGTGCTCCTCCTTGGGGGATGTGCGCGGAAGCGCTTGCACTCGCGTAGGACGCGTCCAGCAGATCCACCGGATGAACGACACGTACCACGCTCCCTGCCTGCAACAGCCCGGCACCAATCTGCATCAGGCATCCGGGATTGCCCGTGGCCACGAGCGATGCACCCGACTGCGCGATGTGCTCCAGCTTTGGCGCGAGCACCCGGTTGCTCGTGTCCGGCTCGACGAGATTGTAGATGCCCGCGCTACCGCAGCAGTGTTCGCTTCCCTCCAGCGGCTTCAACAAAAGGCCGGGAATGGCAGCCAGCACCTGAAGAGGGGGCGACACGATCCGTTGCGCATGCTGCAAATGACAGGGCGCGTCGTACGCGACGGCCAGCGGCAGTGAACCGCCCGGTCGGGGGCCTGCCGCCGCCAGGAGCTCGCTCACGTCCCGCACACGCGCCGCCATCGTTTCCGCGCGCGTTCGCCACGCGGGGTCGTTGGCGAGCAGCTGCCCGTATTCCTTCATCATCGAGCCACAGCCCGCCGCATTGACGACGATCACGTCCGAGCCCGATGCTTCGAACGCGGCGATGTTCGCGCGCGCCAGGTCGCGGGCCGCATTCGCATCGCCCGCGTGCGCGTGGAGCGCGCCGCAACAACCCTGACCCGCGGTGCGCACCATCGTGTAGTCGTTCGCGGCGAGCGTCCGTTCCGTCGCTCGATTGGTGCCGCTGAACAATCCTTCCATCACGCAGCCCGTGAGCAACGTGACCCGTCCGCGCGCTCCGCTCGACTGGGGCGCATAGTCCACCCGAGCCACTGCTCCCCGCGTGGACTCGAGCATCGCCATCGCAAACCCGAGCCGCCCAGGCAACCGCGCCAGCAGTGCGGAAACCCGCAACGCCCGCGTGAGGCGCCCGCCAAGCATGGCGAGCTTCATCAACGGCGCCCGCGCAAAGGCGTAGAGGATCGCCCGCGCTATGAGCGGGTTCGGCGCCGCCTTGGTGAGCGTGGCACGGGTGGCTTCCAGCAGGTGACCATATGGCACGCCGGAAGGACACGCGGTCTCGCACGCGCGGCACCCAAGGCACCGATCGATATGGGTGCGCACGTCGGCGTCGGCGAGAGGAAGCGTTCCCTCTACCAGAGACCGCATGAGCACGATGCGCCCACGCGGGCTGTCGTTCTCGTCTTCGAGGGTGAGATAGGTTGGACACGCCTGAAGGCAGAACCCGCAGTGGACACAGGCATCAATACCCGCGGCGGCATCAGCCAGTGGCGTTCCGGGAATGGCGCACGCCATGGCGGACCGCGTTGCAACACTCACGGACTGTCTCCGAGAATTCCAGGGTTCATGATGCGACCAGGGTCGAATGCGCGCCGAACGCCAAGCGACAGGGCGTCGGTTGGCCGCGTCTTCGCAAAGAGGCGCCACCACGCCGCCGGCACTCGTTCGGCAATCAGTGAATCGCTACCGACGAGTTCACGCATGGCGTCCAGCGAAACGGAATCCTCGCCGGCGTCTGGAATCACGCATCGCACCAGTCCCCGCGACACGGTGGCATGCGCAAATCCGCCACACCGCTCCGCCACCGCCGACGCACGCGTCCAGAGCGCGCCAACACGCGAGGGAAGGGCGCTCAACCGCACCACGATCGACGCAGACGGCTCGGAGCACGCGAGACGGTGCCATGCCTCAACGTCAGACCGCATGGCTTCTCCGAGCGACCTCACGTCATCACCTGCGGCACGAACGAAGGGTTCATTGCCCGCCAGGCGAACGAGGAGGCACGCGTCGGACCCCAGCAGGAGGGACCGGGCGAGCGACGGCGAAAGCAACTCTGCCGCAAGGGGCTCATGCTCACTCTCGCGGAGCCAGCGCCAGGCTGCTGTTGCCACATCGCCATCCGGCGCGGCGAGTTGCACTGCCACGGTGTGATCAACCTCCGGGCGTGCCCGAAGCCGCACGGTCAGCTCCGTCAGCGCACCCAGCGTGCCCCACGCACCGGTCACAAGTCGCACAAGGTCGAACCCCGCCACGTTCTTCACCACGCGCCCGCCGGCGCGAACCATGTCCCCAGTACCACTCACGAACTCGCAGCCCAGCACCTGATCCCGCGGTGTGCCGTAGGCGGAGGCGAGCGGGCCATAGGAACTGGTGGCCACCGTCGCGCCCAGTGTCCCGGTTTGCGCTCCCATCGGTTGCAGCGGCAGCCATTGTCCTTCGGCTGCGGTAACCCGCTGAATCTCGGCGAGGGACGTACCGGCTCGTGCTGTGAGCGTCAGGTCACCAGGCTCGTACGTCACGATGCCGGTGAGGGCGCCGATCTCGAGCCGCTCGGAATCGTCGCATGGACGCCCCGCAGTCAGCCACGAACCAGCACCAACGATGCGCAACGTGCGCCCGCCTGCCCGCGCGGACCGCACCTGATCCGCCAACGCTGCAACCTCCGTCGAGTCCGTGTTGCTGCTCAAGAGGGCTGGCCTCGCGCCGCCGGTGCACCATGCCACTCCCGGCAACTGTGCACCGGGACCACCTTGCCGGGATTGGAGCGATGCTCCGGATCGAACACGTCACGGAGCGCGCACATCGCACCAAGTGTGGACGGGGTGAAGAGGGCATCCATGTACGGAAGCTTGTCGAGTCCGATGCCGTGCTCCCCCGTGACCGTTCCACCGGCGTCGATACACGCCTGCATGATCTCCCGCATGGCCACGTGCACGCGCGACGATTCGTCGGGGTCGTTGGCGTTGTAGCCGATGTTCGGATGCAGATTGCCGTCGCCCGCGTGAAAGACATTGCAGACGTTCACACGCTCTCGTTCGCCGATGTCCTTGATTCTTGCGAGGATTTCCGGGAGCCTGGTGCGCGGCACCACGGCGTCCTGGACCACCAGGTGGGATGACACACGGCCCATTGCGCCGAACGCCTTCTTGCGGCCCTGCCAGAGCCGCGCGCGATCAGCGGCGTCCGTCGCCACCCGCACATCTCTCGCGCCGGCGCTGCGGCAGAACTCCGAAACGCGCGCGACATCGTCGTCCAGGCCCGCCGCCGCGCCGTCCAGTTCGATGAGCAGGATGGCGGCGGCGTCGGTAGGATATCCTGCCGCATAAATCGATGCTTCCACGGCATTGATCGTCGCGGCGTCCATCATCTCCATCGCTGCGGCCACGATGCCCGACGCGATGATGGCGGATACGGCGCGCGCCGCCGCGTCGATCGAGTGAAAATCGGCGAGGAGTGTTCGGACAGCGGTAGGGTTTCGCATGAGACGCACTGTCGCGTCGAGCACCACGCCGAAGCAGCCCTCCGATCCTACGAACGCGCCCAGGAGATCGTAGCCCTCGCTTTCACCCTCGGCGTTGCCGAGTGTCAGCACATCTCCACTGGGGAGCACCACAGTGAGCGCGAGGACATGATTGAGCGTCACGCCATATTTGAGACAATGTGGACCGCCCGCGTTTTCCGCCACATTGCCGCCGATGGTGCAGGCCGTCTGGCTGGACGGATCCGGCGCATAGTGAAGGCCATACGGCGTTGCGGCGCGCGTGAGCAGGGCATTCACCACCCCCGGTTCCACGACGGCACGCGCATTCTCGCCGTCAATGGAAATGATCCGGCGAAGGCGATGCAGGCCGAGGAGCACGACGTCGTCCGCGAGCGCGCCACCCGACAAACCAGTGCCCGCGCCGCGCGCCACATATGCCGTCCGCGTTTCGGCAAGCAAGCGCACCACCGCCACCACCTCGTCGCGCGAGCCCGGAAACACGGCGATGGAGGGACGTGCCTGATAGCCCGGCAAGCCATCCGACTCATACGCCCGCAATTCACCCACGCGCGCAAGAACGCGCTTCTCACCCACGATGACCGCGAGGCGCCGAGCGAGATCGGCACTCACGGGCATACAACGCGCAATGCGCCGCGGCGGAGTTCGTAGTGAAGCGCCTGGTCGAGCGAAACCAGCTCGCCGTCCACCGCCACGAGCCCGTGATGCCGTCGCTCGATCGTGCAGCTGTCCACGATGAAACTGTCGAGCTCCGGCGTCCTGGAAACGGTGCCCACGCCGCGAGCGATGGCATTCAGTCCGATGGCCACGGCGCGCCCGCCCGTTCGTCCGCGGACGACAAGTACGTGGAGCCCCTTCCTCCCACGCGCCACCCGATTCCCAAGCGTTGGCAGCTTCAATTCCCGCTCTCCAACGCCGATGAACACCAACGGAGTCCGATAGACACGCTCCTCTCCATCCACCTCGAGTGTGACCGCAATGCGTCGGAATTGAAAGAGAATCCGAAATGCCGCAAGAAGGGACGCGATCCGGTAGCCAGCGTGACGGTGCTCGAGATACTCGCGCATCCTGACGAACCGCACGTACATGCCGACGCTGCTCGTGTTGAGGAATACCGTGTCGTTGACCATGCCAACATCAATGGGCCGAGCCGTTCCATTCACCGCGAGGTCCAGCGTCTGACCGACGTTCGCCGTGAGCCCAAGGTCTCGCGCGAAGTGATTCAGCGTGCCCCCAGGGAGAATAGCGAGTTCCGTGGTTCCACCAATCAGCAGCGATGCCGCCATGGCGATGGTTCCGTCACCACCCGCTACCAGGATGCGCGGCGCACCGTCCTTGACGGCGGATTGGATGGCGGACGTGAGCGTCGCGGGGGGCAGCGATGTCACCTGGAATCCGCCCGCGGCTTGAAGCGCGAGGATAGCCGCGCCGGAAGAGCCTGATTCGGTATTCACAAAGGCAGGGATCACCCGCGCGGATGTGGTCGACGTGGTCACGTCCCGTCAGTGCCCACGCGCTTTCGGCGGACACTCGTCAGCCACCGTAGAAATGCCGGATTCTCTCCATGCGCCGGCAACGCCACCGTTGCCTTGCGGTCCAGCTTGCCCCATCCAACCAGGCGGCCGCTCAGTGCAGCGGCAAAAGACCGTACCACCACCCAATACATCACCTGCCGATACGCGAATCGCTGAAGGAAGATCAGCCATGTAAGCTGCTTGTCTTCTTCCGGTTCCATGAGAAACGCGAGCACCGCCGCGAGCCAGTCAACCAGCAGGAAGATGGCGTAGTACGTGAACACCTTCTCCAGGTCCACGAGCGCGTACGTCAGGCGGTCGTCCACCTTGTGGCTCAAGGCGTTGAGCCACACCGAGAAGATGCTGTACACGAACATGAAGTCCGCAATCGGCGAGATGGAGGGCAGCACCAGCTGGAACAGAAACACATTGGGAAGTGCTACCCATCCCAGTGAACCGTATCGCGGACGAAAGAAGGCATCCCTGTGTTTCCACGTACACTGGAGCGTGCCGAACGACCAGCGGAAGCGCTGCTTCGCCAGGCCGCGCAACGTGTCTGGTGCTTCCGTGTACGCCACGGCACCGTCGGCGTATCCAACCGAGTAGCCTGCCCGGCGCATCGCCAACGTCAGGTCCTGGTCCTCCGCGAGCGTATCCTCCTTGAAGCCGCCAACTTCCAACACCACCGACCGTCGCCAGGCGCCCACGGCGCCAGGCACCACGGTGATGCAATCGAGAAGGGAGAACGCTCGGCGGTCCAGGTTCTGGCTGGTGACGTATTCGAGTGCCTGCCAGCGCGTCACGAGGTTGATGCGGTTGCCTACCTTCGCGTTGCCGGCCACGGCAGCGACCTTCGGATCCTGGAGCGGCTGCACAAGCTCGGCCACGGTGTCGTCGTCGAAGACGGTATCGGCGTCGAGGCCGATTACCACATCGTGGCGCGCATGCGCGATGCCGAAATTGAGCGCGCTCGCCTTGCCACCGTTCTCCTTCCGGAAGATGGTGACCTGGGGGTGCGCTCCATAGGCCTCCTCACAAATCAACGCGGTGTCGTCTGCCGACCCGTCGTCCACCACCACGATCTCGAGTTCACCCGCGTATTGCTGGTTGAGCAACGACGTGATGGTCTGGACGATCACCTTTTCTTCGTTGTACGCCGGCACGATGACGCTCACCCCCGGCATGTAGGTGACTGGAATGCCACGCTCCTGGTGCTGCTTGAGCCGCTGCACAATGGCCAGCATCCCGATGATCACGAGTCGCGCGATGCCGAGCACCACGGCGACGGTAAAGATCCAGAAGAACGCTGTTTCCGCGGAGCCCAGCATCAGGAATCCGGCGCGCCGCAGGAGCCGCGTCGCCTCACTTGATGGGGGCAGCGGTGGCATCGCATCATCGCGCGAGATTCCCGCGAGCTCGCTCACGAGAACGATGGTATCGCCGTGGGCACGGAGCGAGTCGATGAGAGGGCCAAGCGCCGCGACGGTATTGTGCCGATCACCACCGGCATCGTGCAGCAGCACGATGTTGCGCGCCGAGTCCTGCGCGAGCGTATTCAGTTCGTTGGGCAGTTGGCGCCGCCGGAGGATTGTCGCAATGATCGTGTCCTTCGGCGGGCCCTTCCAGTCCTCTGCATCCACGTGCAAACCGATCGTCCAGTAATTGCGACGCGACGCGATGCCTACGGGAATGAGCTCGTCCGCCGTGGTCGGCTCGGCATCACCAAAATACGGCGGACGAAAAAACGCCACCCGCCGGTTGATGACCGCTTCGAGCAACGACGCCGTGGCGTCGATCTGGATTCGGCTCTGGATGTCACTCGTGAGCGCGAGATTGGGATGGGTATACGTGTGGTTCCCGATCTCGTGCCCCTCGTCGTACTCCCGTTGCAAGAGACGCTGGTGGGTATCGACGTTCTGGCCTACCACGAAGAATGTTGCCTTCGCGCCACGCGACCGGAGTGTGTCCAGGATCAGTGGTGTGTATCGCGGATCAGGACCATCGTCGAAGGTGAGCGCCACCTTGTGCCGGTTGGCCGGCTGCCCGCCGGTGCGAGCCATGACGTACGGAACGGGCACGCGTACGAGCGTCTCGTCCCGCACATAACCGGTCTTGTCTTGCACCTGAATGTTCCGGCGGCCGTCGCTCGGATAGTACGTGATCTGGAGGATCTCGCCCGTCCCGTCGAACTCGGCGTCGTACGCCGGATGCATCAACCGCAGGCTGTCCGCAGAGAGCAGGGTGCCGTCGGTCGTCAGGACGTTCCATAGTGACGGGTCTTCGCCGCCAAGATGCCAGATGGCATGTCCGGCAACCCCAAGCGCATGACCGACCTTGATCTGGTTGTACGCCGTGGCCGCGTCGAGATACCAGAGCACGTGATCGGTGGAATCCGCGCTACTCCACTGCATGTACGGATTGAGCGACACCGGATCGAAGTGCGGACGTGGATGCGCCGGCCCTCGTGCCGCACGCATCACTTCCTGAAAATCGAAACTCTCCGCGCGTCCCTTGGCCACCGCTTCAGCGTCATTCCAGTCGAATCCATACTGTCCGATCATCAGGATCAGCTTGGACGGTGGGGCAAGACGAGTGAAACGCTGCGCCTGCATGACGTAGAACCGCTGGCTGGCGATCGGACCAGGTTCGCCCGTTGCGTAGTGCTCGTCGAACAGCATCGGGAAGATCTTGTCGTTGATCGACGCCGCCTTCTGGATGTACGCGTCCGGGTCGCCAACGGCAACGGCCTGCGTGGCGAGCTTGCCCATGGCGTGCATTGCGTCGTGCACCTCGCGCGCAAACGACAAGACCTGCTGCTGCAACGCCGGATCGAAATTCTCGAGATCAAGCGTGGTACCGGCCAGGCCGTACGTCGCAACGGCGGTACGTAGTTGGCGGAGGGCGTTGGCACGTGCAACTGGGTTGGCAAGGAATCGCCGCACCGTCGCCGAGTCGAACGTGCCCGTGGTGGAATCCTTGCCCTCGGCTACCACATAGTTGCTGACCATCAGGAACAGCGATGGCCGCGATTCGATGGGCCGGCTGTTGAAGAGATCCACCACCTGCGGCTTGATACGGAGCAACAGGGTATCGGCGTTGGCGGGAAAAAACCCCCACTCGCCGATGACCCAATCCAGCTTGTCAAAGTTCCGGGTGAGCGAGGCGAACGAATTATCCGCCCAGTTCACAAAAAAGCCGGCCACGATGCCGTCCGTGCGAGGTGGCCGGCTTCCCGTGCCCACATTGATGGCCGGAATGGCCTCCGGACGTCGCGCGACCGCAGTGCCGTACTGCTTCATCGTCGCCGCCAGCTTGCGACGATAGGCTGTCCGCAGTCGGTCTACCTTGGTGAACGCACCTGGCTTGCCCGTGGTCGCGCGCGCAATGGTCTGGTTGTTGGACGTCGCAAGGGGCAGCTCGGGGGGCATGGGCGGCGTAAGGGCGAGCGTGCCGACCAGTACCAGCGCAAGCATGGTGGTGACGACACCAAGAAACAGCGCCGCGCGTCGAATGCGACGCCAGCGCTTACCGGTGTAGTCGATGAAGACGGGAGGATGACGGCGGTCGACCATGGAGGGACGCGGCGTGAATGCAGGTCGCGATTGCCTGCGAGCCGCTGCCTGACGAGTCCTAAGTTACCACGCGCTCCGCGGCGACGCCCGCTTCTACGCGCGCAATGATCTCGTCGAGCATGCGCAGCTCAAAAGGCTTCTGGAGTACTGGACAGGGCGTCCGGTTGACGAAACTGGCCGCTTCGGTTGATGCAACGTCACCCGTACTGAAGACAAAGCGCCGCAACAGCTCCGGCCGCGTCCTGGCGAGCTCGTCGTGCAGCTCTATGCCGGAGTAACCCGGCATGCGGAGGTCCGAGATGACAATGTTCACGCGATCACCGAGCTTGTCGAGTTGGGCCAGTCCTTCGTTGCCGTCAGCCGCCTCTTCTACCTGGAAACCTCGGCGGGTGAAATACCGTCGCAAGGCCGCTCGAATTGTGGGCTCATCGTCGATGATCAGCGCCAGTTTGGGGGTCTCGGGGATATCCACAACTGGTGTACTCGATGTCGAGATCTCGTGTTCCGCGACAATCGGAATGCCCGGTGCAACCATCGTTGGCATGGCAGTCGCAACGGGTTCGACTCCCGTCCCAGCTTCCGCAAACGGCAGTACCACAGTGAACCGCGAGCCATTGCCCTCGGGTCGCTTGTCCACGCCAATGCGGCCACCGAACTGTTCCACGATCCCGAGGGTGACTGACAAACCCAGTCCGGTACCCTCGCCAGTGGGCTTGGTGGTGAAGAACGGATCGAAGATACGCGGCAGAACCTCGTCGGGAATGCCCGGTCCCGAGTCCTCGACGATCAACCGAAGCCCATCGGCCACCCTGTCCGTCCGTACCCACACCGCGCCGTCGCGACCCGCGGCCTGTGCGGCATTGCTCACCAGGTTGGTGACGATCTGTTCCACGCCGGCGCGGTCCGCCAACACCACCAACGATTCCGCGCTATCCGCCAGGTGCAGCCGCACACCGGTCCCTTCCACCGTGGGCCGCATGGCGCGAACCGTAGCAGCCACTACCGCGGCCAACTCCATCGGCTGCGCGTTGGCGGCCCGCTGGCGGACGAAGGAGAGCAGGTCGCGTACGATGGCGCGTGAGCGCCGCGCCTGGTCTCGAATGACCCCTAACGCCTCGGCGTCTTCCCTGGTGCGCTCGTCCGACAGCAGGTCTTCGGCGAAGTGCATGATCGACGAGAGCGGATTGTTCAATTCGTGCGCGACGCCGGAGATCAGTTGGCCCACGGCGGCCAGTCGTTCGCTGCTGCGAAGTGCGAGTTCCGCCGCGCGCAACGGCGTCACGTCCTCGGCATAGCCTTCCCATAGCCAGGTTTCACCCCGATCGTCACGATAGGCGCGCGCGCTCACGCGGACGGTTACCAGTGATCCATCTGCGCGCCGCCACTTGACCTCGAGGCCACGAACCACGTCGGCCGTCTTGAGCGCAGCGAGCAGCCGCTCGCGAGCCGCGACGTCGTTGTACAGGCGCCCTTCATCCGCGGCACGCGATACCTCCACTGCATTGGAATACCCGAGCAGCGCGACCATCGCTGGATTGGTGGACACGAGCTGCCCCCGGCGCGTCTCACGGAAAATCGCCGCCGGCGCATTCTCCACAAACGAGCGAAAGCTGCGCTCCGACGCCCGCAGCGATGCGGCGTCGCGCGCACTGGACAGCGCGATGCTGGCGAGATGTACCGCAGCCCGGGCAAGTTCGCGCTCACGCGCCGTTGGGAGCCGCCCAACTTCGTAGTAGCACGCCAGGGCACCGATGACCTGTCCATCAGCGGCTCGAAGGGGAATCGCCCATCCGCCGCGAATGCCATACGACAGGAAGATCGTGCGCGATTCCTCCCACATCGGGTCCGAGGAGATGTCCGCCGAGAAGACCGACTCGCCGCGGTGGATTGCAGCTCCCACTGCCGCCGTCTTCGGTCCGACGAAGATCTCTTCCGTGGTTGCGGCCAATCCGGGTGCAAGGCTTGGCGCCGAGACGAGGCGTGCCACCGGACGCTCTTCATCGAGCTGGTAGACAGCGCAGCGCATCGCGGGCGCTTCGCCCTCCACCACTGCGATCAGGACGGCGAGCGTCTGGACCGCCGGAGCTCCGCTGGCAATGAGCTCCAGGGCGTGACGCTGCCCTTGCAGAAACATTTCCGTGCGCGCACGCTCGGAAACATCCCGCAACCCCATCACATACAGTGGCGCCCCATTGAGCATCGCCCGGCCAACGCGCGAATCGACCGGAACGAGCAGGCCGTCGGCACGCCGTGCAACGCACCGCTCGGTGTCGTTGACCGGAGCGTGGGGCCCATCGGATTCCGCAAACGCGCGCAGGCTCGCGGCCAGCGGCGCGTGCCACTCGCTTGCGAACAGCGAGAACACCGGACGGCCGACAAGTGCTTCCTTCGAGTAACCGAGCAGTCGTTCAATCGCTCCGTTCACCATGGTGATGGAGAACTTTCCATCCAGCGAGATCAACCCATCCGTCGACGCGTCCACGATAGTGGCGAGTCGGGCGTTCTCCTCACGTTGCTCGTGCAGGCGTCGCACGCGCATGGCGCGATTGGCCGCGTACGCCAACACCCCCGACATCGCGAGGATCACAGCGAGAAATGCACCTTCCAGCAGCAGCTCCTGCCTGAGCGGCACCACGGCGTCCGCCAGTCGAACTCGGCGCACCACTCCCCATCCCATGATCTTGTCGAAACGTGTGACCGCGAGGACATCGCCGCCGTTCATGCTGTGGAACACCCCGAATGTGTCTACCCCCGCCAGCGCGAGAGCCGCCGGCGAGTCCGCCGACAGCTCCTGGATGGGATTCACGCAGACCGGTGGCGTCTCGCCTTCACAAATGGAGATCAGCACTGATTCATCAAACGCCGGCGTGGCGAGCATGCTCAGCGCAGCGTTCGGTCGACCGGAGGCCCACGGCGAGAATGACGCGACCGCGTCGGCGCGGAGCACCACCGCCGCGGGATGATGAGGCGCGCTTCCAAATGGCCCTTGCACCATGACCGGCGCTGCAATGGAGAGCAGGGCGGCGTGCGGGCCAAGAGCCATGATGCTGGAGTGCGTTGGCCGCTTGTTCGCGATGGCCATCCGCACGGCGGCAATCTCCGCTGCCCGCAATGAGTCCGGGCGCGAGGACTGGATGGTCGCACCGTCCTCGTCCACGATCCAGACCGCGATGAAGTGCTTCCGGCGCTCGATGGGAGCGAACAGTGTGCTGAATGGCGGCGGGCCATCCGGTCTCGATGGTCCGGCCTGCGCATGCAGAGCAACGCTGGACGCGAGCCCTTCAGCGTCGGCCACCCGCTCACTGTACCAGTCATCCACTACGGACTGCGTCGTCTGCGCACCGCCCAGGAGCGTCTGCTTCCAGCGGTTCAGCATCTCCTGCTGGAGGTAGCGCACGCGCAACGTGCCCCCCACAACAACGGCGAGGGCGGCCAACACAAGGAATAGGGCACGCTTGGGGGCGCGGACGGCGGGAACCTTCGTCATCTATCAACAATCATCGGTGCGGCTCTCCTGAACTATATCAGGGGCCAAAAAAACCGCGGGGCAGGAACAAAATGTCCCTGCCCCGCACAATAAACCGATGCGGCTGTGCTCGCCGCTAGGCCACCTGCCAGAAACCAGCAAGGGCACGGCCGTCCGGCGACTCGCGAAGCTTCTCGAATGCCCGCTCGCGGATCTGGCGAATGCGTTCCCGCGTGACACCCATCAGGGCACCGATCTTCTCGAGCGTCATCGGCTCGCCGGTTTCGTCCAGCCCGTAGTAGAGGAAGAGAATCTTCCGCTCTCGTGGCGTGAGGTACTTCCGGAATACCTTCTCGATGAACTCGCGCATCAACTTGTAATCGGTGGTCTCCTCGATCTCAGTCCCATCCACCCCGGCAAATCGCTCGCCGAGTGTGGACGCCTCACGATCCGAACGATCGATCGGCGCGTCGAGCGATACCTCCGTGGACGACATCTGCTTGGCGGCGCGAACGGCCTCGGGCGTCTCTTCAAGGAGACGAGAGATCTCGTTCTCGGTAGGATCGCGCTTGAGCACCTGGGCAAGGATGGTTTCAGCTCTGGCAAGGCGAATGAGCTGAGAATTCTGGTTGAGCGGAATGCGAACGCTCCGGGTCTGTTCTGCCAGTGCCTTGAGGACGGCCTGACGTACCCACCAGACGGCGTAGGAGATGAATTTTACGCCCTGATCCGGATCAAACTTCCGGACCGCCTTGAGAAGGCCTTCGTTTCCGATCGCGACCAGCTCGCTCAGATCGAGGCCATGCCCCTGGTACTTCTTCACATAGGAAATGACGAACCGCAGATTCGCCGTGACGAGCCGCTCCGCAGCGGCCTCGTCTCCCTTTTGTGCGAGGCGCGCCAACCGGCGTTCCTCGGCTGCGTCACTAATCAGTGGCAGCTTCTGTATGTCCTGGAGGTACTGATCGAACGCGGTGGAGGGAGACGAGCGGAAATAACCTTTGGACCTGGTTTCGGTCGCTTGCTCCATACACGCCCCTTACCTATGCCGGAAGGTGGTCGGGCAACTCCGGCCGGAAGAGCCGAGCGCCCGCGTGAGTCAGCAGGACGGCCAGAATAATGTCAGGGGAAAAACTCGTCAACAGTGAGTTTGTCAGAATGACCCCCCAACCACATTTGTGATGGCTCTAACTGCTGTAATGACAGTTAGTTGAACGAAGAAAGATATTTCTGAGAAATATTTGGACGCTTCGGTCACCATGACCGTGCATATTCGATACGCTCACGAGCAAGAAGCTCCTAAACGCAAGCAGGCGCGATGGATATCCCATCGCGCCTGAGCACAACCACCATCCTCCCGCACCCTATCACCAACGCTTCAGGTGGAGGGCGGATCCTTCATTTTCGTCTTGCTCGTCGCAGACAGCACGCCAATCCCGACCAAGACAATGACGCCGACACCGATCCACAATGCCGGCAGGTTGAGCAGGTAGGCCGCAAAGCCCAGTCCCAGGATCAGGATCAGAAATCCGATCAAGTACGTTCCGAAAGCAGACATGAGGCTCACCCCGATTGAGATGCTCCTGAGTAAAGCAAGGACAGGACCATCCTACCGATGTCCGGCTCTCTTTCTCTTGCCACCCAGTTTGCCTGTCAGCAGCGTGTCCTTCGACGCCCCCCGCGGACGGGGTACCAGCACCGCTGTTCCGCGCCTGCTTCCAAATCGCCGCGCTTCCGCGCACGTCGGCGTCCAAATGTCCAGCCGGTTGCCCTTGATGCGCTTGCCCGTGTCGTCAATGAGGAAGCGTCCGAAATACATGCGGCCCACATAGATCTCCAGATAGCGGGCCAGCGGGAAGAGCTTCGGATCGGCCGCGACGATCCCCTCGCGCGTATACCGGTCGCGGCGCGTGAGACCCTTGAGGCAGTAGGCGGTGAGCACCACGGGGACCGGTTCGCCGGAATGCAGCGGCGTCCCACGATGCAGCGCCCACTCGCGCGAAGCGCCCCGCACCAGGGCACCCTCCATACGAATGGGAGGATAGACGAGCACCGGTTCGAAACTGATCGGCGCCGAAGGCGCGAGGCCCGACCGAACCCGTTCCACCGCGATGGTTCCCACCGCCAGGGCGGCGACAAACACGACGCCCCCGACTGCGTCGCGCCGTCTCACCCCCCACGACCTTGATGCATCAACGACTCGCTCCGGGGCGCTATCGCCGTCGAGTCCCACACGGTCAGGCGAGCACTTCGAGCACGAGCGCGTCGTCTACACGTAGTGCCCACGCCCCGTCGGCCGGCGCCATGGCGCCAATGCGTGTGGGAAGGGCGTATTCAACCGCGCCTGCGCGCGACTTCTTGTCGAGCCGAGTCGCACGCAGGATCGTGGAACTCTCCAGCTGTTCCGGACGGCGCACAGGGAGCCCCGCCTTCCGGAGCAGGTCCTCGACGGCACCCGTGGTGCCCGGCTCCGCAATGCCAAGGCGTTCGGCAATCCGGCTCTCGAGCACCATGCCGATCGCGACGCACTCGCCGTGCAGGAGCTCGTATCCGCTCGCCAGCTCAATGGCGTGGCCGAGGGTGTGGCCGAAGTTGAGCGTCTTGCGCCGCCCGTGTTCGCGCGGATCCTCACACACCACCTCGGCCTTGATCTCCACGCTGCGCACCACGGCAGCCCGAGTTGCCTCGGTATCCGCCTCGAGGATTGCACCGCACGATGCGTCCAGTGCGCGAAAGTATGCGACATCCGCGAGCACGCCATGCTTGATCGCCTCGGCCAATCCGGCACGGCGGTGGGCAAGGGAGAGCGTCCGCGTCGTCTCCACGTCCGCGAGCACCACGGCTGGCGCGTGAAAGGCACCGACGAGGTTCTTGCCCATGGGCGTATCCACCCCCGTCTTGCCACCGACCGATGCATCGATCATCGCGAGCAGTGTCGTGGGGCACTGGACCACCGCCACGCCACGCATGAACGTCGCGGCAACGAACCCCGCCAAGTCGCCGACCACGCCGCCGCCGAGCGCCACGATGGTGGTGTCCCGCGCACATCCTTTGGCCAGCAGCGCGTCCGTGAGGCGCGCCCAGGTTTCGCGCGTCTTGTGCTCCTCGCCGGCCGCGATGATGTGCAACGACGTTCCGCCGTGGGCGCCGAGCGACTCCACGAGCGCGGTTCCGTAATGGAGCGCGACGTTCTCGTCAGTGATGACGGCGTACCGGTGCGCCGGCGCCGCTGCGACGATAGCCGTTGCGAAGTGCGCACGTGAGCCCGCATCGATGCGAACGGCATACGTACCGGCGTTGATGCTGCGTTCAGAGGTAGCTGCGGAGGCGGCCGTCATCTACCAGGTCACCTCGCCCGCGCCAGCGCGACGGTTGGCCAGGCGCGCCAGCGTGAAGAGGAGGTCGGATAGGCGATTCAGGTAGATGATCGCGAGTGGTGGAAGCTCAACATCCTCCTGAAGCCGCACGACATGTCGCTCCGCGCGGCGACAGACGGTCCGGGCCACATGCAGTGCCGCGGCCTTTGGTGTCCCGCCCGGAATGATGAACGCCGTGAGCGGCTCCAGTTCCTGTTCGCCATCGTCGATGGCGTGTTCCAGCTCCGCGATGCGCGCGTCGTCAATGCGAGCCTTCTGGAGATGCTGCGCCATCTTCTCTCGGTCCGGCGTGGCGAGCAGGGCGCCAATGGCGAACAGGTCACGCTGGATGGGCACGAGCACTTCGTCGATGCGCGGCATCAGCTCCACCGCGCGTGCCATGCCCAGGACGGCGTTGAGTTCATCCACGTCGCCGTACGCTTCCACCCGAAGATCGTTCTTGGGCACGCGTCCGCCACCGAACAGGCCGGTCGTGCCGGCGTCGCCGGTTTTCGTATAAATCTTCATCGGCGGAATATACGAAGAGCTGGCGCCAGCGAGCGGCCCGGTCAGCATATATTTCGGGCCATGGCACACGACCTCAAGGACATCACCATCATCGGCGGCGGGCCCGCCGGCCTCTTTGCGCTCTTCTATGCGGGTATGCGCGGCGCATCGGCACAGATCGTCGACGCACTCCCAGATCTCGGTGGACAGCTCACGGCCCTCTACCCCGAGAAATACATCTTTGATGTAGCCGGCTATCCGAAGGTGCTCGCGAAGGACCTGGTGCGCTCGCTGGCGGAACAGGCCGCGCAGTTTCAGCAGCCGGTTCATCTCGGACAGCGCGTCACCGGCCTCGAGCAGCGCGACGGACACTTCATGCTCGTCACGGACAAGGGCGAATTTCCCACCAAGACAATTCTCGTCGCGGCCGGCATCGGCGCATTTTCTCCGCGGCGGCTGCCGCAGGCCTGCGCCGAACCATGGTATGGCAGGGGCATCTTCGACGTCGTGTCGGATCCCAAGGAGTTCAGGGACAAGCGCGTTGTCATCATCGGTGGTGGCGACTCCGCCTTTGATTGGGCAACGCAGCTCGCCGGCATCGCCACCCACGTCTCGCTCGTGCATCGCAGCGACCGCTTTCGCGCGCACGGAGCGACGATATCGCAGTTCGAGGCGGATGTCGCAGCCGGCCGCGCGTCAAAGTTCGTCTTCCACGAAATCGCAGACGTCCTCTGCAAGTCGGGCGACGATGGGTTCTCGCACATCATGCTGCGCGACGTGAAGGCGAAGACGACCACTGAAATCGAAGCGCAGATTGTCCTGCCGATGCTCGGCTTCGTCAGCGACATCGGTCCGATCGCCGACTGGGGCCTCACCCTGGAGAAGGACGAGATCGTCGTCAATCAGTTGATGGAGACTGGCCGCACCGGCATCTGGGCGGCAGGTGACGTCACCACCTATCCCGGAAAGCTCAAGCTGATTGCCTGCGGCTTTGGCGAAGCGGCAACCGCCGTGAACCAGGCGGTGCACTGGATCTATCCGGAGAAGAAAGTCGCGCCGGGACACTCCAGCAACATGGCCATCTTCGGCCAGAAGGACGACTGACGCAGGACGCTATTTGAAGCCGTCAGGGTAGCGCGCACGCAACTTCGTCACGTTCATCAGTGCAACGTCACTGAGCGAAACACCCATGCTGTCGGCCGCGACGGCGATGCACCAGAGCGCGTCGCCCAGCTCCTTCACGAGCGCGTCGTGGTCGAGCGTCCTGCCCTGCATCACGTGCTTTCGTACGTGGCCGAGCACCTCGCCGGCTTCTTCCGCGAGCCCGGCCGCCGCATCAAGCAGGCGCTGGTCGCGGGAGAGCGCGGGGTTGATCGTGCGGGCCGCAGCCTGTTGATAGTCGTTCAACATGGTACCCGTCATGCGTAATTCACGCGTGGGTCGGCCTTGGCGTACGCAATGTCGGTGATGAGGTTCACGAGCACGAACACCGCACTGAGAAAGAGAACAGAACCTTGAATGGCAGGGAGGTCGCGTCGCGCAATGGCATTCACGACGTAACGACCAAGTCCGGGCCAGGAGAAAATCGTCTCCGTGAGGATACTCCCGGTAAGGTACGCACCGAAATCCAGACCGAGCACCGTGATGATGGGAATGAGCGCATTGCGAAGCGCGTGCTTTCCAACCACGAGCCCTTCGCGCAAGCCCTTCGCGCGCGCGGTGCGTACATAGTCGGCACTCAATGAATCCAACATCGCCGAGCGTGTCATGCGGGCGAGGAATGCGATGGACCGCATGCCGAGGGCGAGCGCTGGCAACACCAGGTAGCGGATGCCGCCGAACCCGGATGGCGGCAGCCAATGCAGCGTGACCGCGAAGAGCAGGATGAACAACAGCCCGACCCAATACACGGGGAAACTGATACCGAGATACGCCACCGCGAGCCCCAGCCTGTCGATCAATCCACCGGGATTGCGCGCGCTGAACACGCCGAGCGTCACACCAAGTACCGTCGCCAGCAGCATCGCGGCGCCGGCAAGTTGCAGCGTCTTTGGGAAGCGCTCGATGATGTCGCGCTTGATCGGCCGGTTCGTGATGTAGGACTTCCCGAGGTCACCCCGGGCGATGCCGGCTATGTAGTGGCCGAATTGGACGGGTAGTGGATCGTCCAGTCGAAGTTCGGCCCGCAGTCGGGCGATGGTGGCTTCATCCGCGCGCTCACCAACCATCGCCATGACAGGATCGCCCGGCGCGACATACAGAAGGAGAAACGCGACGACGAGAACCCCGAACAACGTTGGCACCGCAAGCAACAGGCGACGGATGATGAACGCAGTCACCGGTGACCTGCCGTCGTCTTCGTGACTGTCGTCCATGGCTGGCCGTTGAAGATCACCGGCGGAACGAAGCCTCCGATCCACGGCTGAATCGCATTCAACTCGCTATAGAAGTAGAGAAAAACCATTGGGGCTTCCCGGAACGCCAATTCGTCGGCCTGGGTGTAGAGCGCGACGCGCTTGGTCTCGTCCTGCTCACGCCGTGACAGTGTCACCAGCGAATCGTACTGCGGATTGCTGTAGAACGACACATTGCCCCCAACACCCTTGTTCGCGCTGTGCAACAACGGATAGAGAAAATTCTCCGCGTCCGGGTAATCGGCATACCAATCCTTGACGAAGAGATCCGTCTGTCCCTTTCGCGCCGCCTCGCGCGCTGCCGCGCTCTCGCGCTGCACGATCTTCGCGCGAATTCCCGCCAATGCCAGGTACCCCTGCAGCGTCTCGGCGATGCGCACATAGATGGGCGTGGTAGAGGTCCAGAGTTCCACGTCGATGCCGTTCGGATAGCCGGCGTCGGCAAGAAGCTTGCGCGCCCGCAATGTGTCGAACTGGTACCCGATGCGCGTTTTGTCGGAGCCGGGCAGTGAAGACGGAATGACCCCCGCCGCGAGATCGCCGCGGCCCGCAATGAGATTGCGAACGAGCACGCGCCGGTCGATGGCATGATTGATGGCCTGGCGCACGCGGATATCCTTGAGGGGACCGCGCGTGGTATTGATCGCCACGTACACCAGCTCCAACGACGGCGTGGATGCGAGCAGTTTTTTCCGCTCGGCATCCTCCTCCCATGCGCGGATGTCGCCCTGGGGGATCTGGAGCACATCCACGTTACCGCTCTCGAATTCGGCAACCGCCGTGCTCGGTTCGGCAATGATGCGCGCCTTGAGCGAATCCGCCTTCGGCGCTCCCCCCCAATAATCCGCATTCGGAGAGAAGAGCAGGTAGTCGTCATGCTTCCATTCCACCAGCTTCCACGGCCCGGTGCCCACCGGATTCTCGCCAAAGTTGGCCGGCATGTGGTCCGGCGCAATGGACGCCACCGGCATGGCCAGGAGCTTCGGAAAGATTGCGAACGGCTCCTTCAGGGTCACCACGACGGTCGAGTCGTTGGGCGTGGAGATACCTTCCACCGTCCTCGTCTTTCCGTCCGCGAATTCGCGCGCGCCCTTGATGGGATAGAGCGGCCAACCACGGCCACCCTTGATCTTGGGGTCCAGCACGCGCTGCCAGCTGGTGGCGACCTGCCGTGCCACGAACGGCGTTCCGTCGGTGAATTTCACCCCCCGCCGCAGATGGAAGGTATAGACAGTGCCGTCCGCTGAGACATCCCAACTCGTTGCCAATGCGGGGACGACCTTCGCATCCGGGGTGAATCGCGTGAGCCCGTCGAAGAGGTAGGCGACGGCCCGGCCTGTAGGCACATCGGTACTGAGGGCCGGATCCAACGACCTCGGATCGTAGTTGTCGCGCGAATCCACCAGGGTGCGCCGGTTTGCGCCGTCACCCTCCCCCCCACAACCGGAGAGGAGCAAGCCCAAACAAATGGCGATCAAACAGCGCATGATGTTCTGGCGTAAGCAGTTGACAGCACGACGAAGGCGCGAGAACTTACGCGCATCGGGGAGCACCGTCAATTAAGCACGCGCCCGCCGGAAGTGACTTGCCGCGCGGGCGCGTCATTCCTTCCAGTCGCTGCGTTGCGGTTCCGCCGCCGCGATGCGGCCGCAATCGCGCCCCTTCTGTATTTCGACGTTCCGCGAGTCCATGAAAAACAAGATCGAGCGCGTGCCGAGTAAGCCGACGCAGGCCGATGAGTACGTCTACCGCCGGTCGTTGGGCACGCGAGAACTCGTGCCCGCCTTCGGCGCGGGGCTGGGTGTGGCCATAGTAACGGGCTTGGCGGTCTTCTACGTGTCAAAGCTGTTGCTCGAACGAACGCCGCTGTTGCCCGGCCAGCGCCGACCGAAAAAGCGTCTCCCGTTGGGCCAATCCACGTGATGGTTGGCAGGCGAGGAGCCGCGTGGCGACACATCGCGCTCACCGCCGCTCTCGTGCCAGCCATGGCCGGTGTGTTGAGGGCGCAGAGCACGGAATGCGAAGTCGGCGAACGCGAGGTTCGGGCGCTCGAGTTCCGGGGAAACGACACGTTTCGTGCCAGCGATCTCGGGCTGCGCGTCGTCACCACGGCGTCAGACGTGCTGCGTCGCAACTTCCGCGTCGTCGGTGTGAAGCGATGTCTGGACAGCGATGAGTTGAAGCTCGACGTCGGTCGACTGCGCATATTCTACCGACGCCACGGGTTCTACGGCGCCACCGTGGATACCAGCGTGACACCATTGCTCGATGGCTACGGTGGCGTGCGCGTGGCATTCATCATTCGCGAAGGCCGACCGGTGCTCGTCGATACCTTGAGCATCACGGGCGTGACCGACGTCATCGCGTCCATTGTGGACACAAGCAACCTGGGACTTCAACGCGGTGTGGTCTTCGACATCACGCGAATCCAGGCGGGTATCGACTCGATCAAGACGCGCCTGCGCAACAGCGGGTATCCTCGCGGCGACGTGGCGGCCAGCTACAGTGTCTTCGATTCCGCGGGGCGACGTGCCACCGTGAACATTGGTGTGGTGCCCGGCGCGCTCGCCCGCATTGGTACGATCCGGTTGCGCGATGATCCATTGCCCGGCGCGCCGCGACGCCTGAGCGACGCGACCATTCGCCGCCTGCTCGGCGTGCGCGAAGGAGCACTCTACCGCGAGCGTGAGATCATCGACGCGCAGCGCGCACTCTATCAAAGCGACCTGTTTCGTCATGTCGAGGTTGCGCTGGCCGCGGACAGCGCCCGCTCGCAGGGTGATTCCCTCGTGAGCCTTGATGTTCTCGTGGCCGAGAACTACCTGCGCCAGCTCGATACCGAGGAAGGATGGGCCGTGCTCGACTGCTTCAAGGCGCGCGCGCAGTTCATCGACAAGAGCTTCTTCGGCGAAGCACGGCGTCTGGAGCTGACCTCGCAACTGTCCAAGGTGGGGTATGGTGAGCCCACCCGCATTGCCAACGGAAGCCTCTGCGCGCCGAAAATCAGGGCCGACACGTTCAGTGCGAAGTTGAACTACTTCGTGGGCGCGACGATGCGGCTTCCAACGCTGTTCGGCCTGCGCACCTCGCCGTCCCTCTCGCTCTATAGTGAGCGCCGAGGCGAGTACCAGGCATTTCTTCGCACTACACTGGTGGGCGGAGAGGCGTCGGCCACCCACGACCTCGCCAACCGGTTGCCGCTGCGCCTTGCCTATTCTCTGGAATACGGCCGAACGGAAGCGCAGCCCGCGCTGCTCTGCGCCCTCTTCAGCCGGTGCGACTCCGAGTCGCGCGCGCTACTCACTGATCGTGATCGTCCCCTCGCGGTGGCGAGTGCGCACCTGGATCGGGTGCGCACCGACAACCTGGTGAACCCGCGTTCGGGCACAACCCTGCGCCTGGACCTGCGAGCAGCAGGCAAGGAGATCGGTTCCGACCCCGACATCCAGTTCGTGAAAGCGCTGTCCGATGCGTCGGTGTATCGGGCCCTGGGTTCGGCCGTGACCTTTGCGGCGCGCCTCCGGCTCGGCACCGTGCTCAATCGGACGCTGTCGTTCGGCGACGCGGTGGGATACGTGCCGCCGGAGGAACGACTCTACGCGGGAGGCGCCGGCAGTGTGCGAGGATTCCAGCAAAACGAGCTGGGCTCGCTCATTTACATCGCCGAAGACAACCCCACAACGACGGCTGGCAAAGGGGACACCGTATACAAGGATGTATCGCCGAACTCCCAGGTACGGCGTGTGGTGCCCGTCGGTGGCAATTCACTCATCGTCGCGAACTTCGAAGCGCGGGTTCGCAGTCCGTTTCTTCAGGACCTCATCCAGTACACGTTCTTCGTCGATGCCGGAGACGTGTGGCAGCGCGGCATTTCGGTTGGCGCGACCAACCACAAGGCAGCCGCGTTGTACCTGAATGACCTGCGTTGGACACCCGGGATCGGCGTGCGCGTGTTCACTCCAGTCGGGCCGTTTCAAGCCAACCTGGGGTACAACCCGTACCCGCGTCCCGCTGGCGCGATCTACTACGATCAGGCGCCGAACCCGAAGGGCTTCGCGCCACTGTATTGCGTCAGCCCCGGCAACCGCATTCCAGCCGTGCTCGGCAAGAACGACGTGATCGAACAGGTGCCGGGCATCGCGTGTCCGGCCACGTTCAAGCCAAGCCAGTCGAACACATTCCTGAGTCACCTCACACTCACCTTCTCCATCGGGCCGGACTTCTGATCGTGGCCGCCGTGCGCCTCGGATGACCCGTCGCAATTTCATCGCCCTTGTGAGCCTGTGCGTGTTCGTTGCGCTCGGGGCGATTGTGGTTGGCCTCGGTTTGTACGTCACGCAATCCGAGTACGGCCAATCCGAGATCCGCAAGGCGATCGAGTCGCGTGTAGCGTCGTCCATCAACGGCAAGCTGCACATCGGTCGGATCGGCGGGAATTTCCTCACCGGCGTCAGCATCGATTCGGTCGAGATCCGCGACGAGGAAGATTCCCTCTTCGTGGCCATTGGGCGGGTCTCCCTTCGATACGATCCGCGCGATCTGGTGGACCGGCGACTCTTCTTTCGCAGTGTCGTATTGGACCATCCCACGATCGTGCTGCGGCAGCATGAGAACTGGAAATGGAACTACCGGAAGATCTTCAAGCTGGGGGGACCATCGAAGAAGAAGGGGCCGGAGCACGGCTTCGGCGACTTTGTCGTGCTCGATTCAGTGCACGTTCGGAACGGTGGCAGCTTCCGCCTGACTTTTCCGTGGCATACCGACGACTCCCTGCGAGGGGCGAAGAAGGACAGTGCCATTCGGATCAACATCGCACGCAAGGACCACGAGATTCGGCGAACGCGCGAGGGGCTCACGCAGACCTATCGATGGACGAAGGCGTACCTCTTTCTGCCGCACGTTCGTGTGGCCGATCCCGACTCGGCTGGTGTGCGCGTGGTGATCGATACCCTTCATGTGGATGAATCCACGCCGCCGTTCAAGTGGAAGAACGTCGCAGGTATCGTGCGCATTCTCGGCGACTCTGCATGGTTTACATCTTCGCACCTGGACTTGCCGGCCTCCACTGGACGAGCGCAAGGAAAGGTGGTGTGGGGCAGCGATCTCCCGGTGCGATACGCCGTTCACGTGACGGCCGACAGCATCTCCCTTTCCGACATCGACTGGGTGTATCCCACCCTGCCCAGGACGGGCAGTGGAAAGATGAAGCTCGACATCGTCAACGAACGCGAGCTGACGCGACTCGATTACGCCATCCACGACATGGACGTGCAGTCCACCAAGTCCCGGTTGCGAGGCCAGATGACGTTCGAGACCGGAGGACCGGTGCTGAACGTTCATGACGTGAAGCTCGTTGCCGACCCGGTGGATTTCGACCTGCTTCGCACACTCAACGGCAAGCCATTTCCCGCTGATTGGCAAGGAACGCTTCGAGGTACGGTTGCGGCCCGCGGTGGCCCACTCACGCATTTCGTCGTGGATGCCTCGGATCTTCATTTCGCTGACGCCCACGTGCGCGGCGCCACCGCCCACATACAGGGGCGTGGCGAGCTCGATATCCTGTACCCCGCATTCACGGCATTTCACAACTTCTTTGCGACCACGGATCACTTCGACCTGCGCACATTGGTCGCGATCTATCCGGCATTTCCGCGCATGACTGGCATCATCAGTGGCAATGCCGTGCTCGATTCGTCGTGGCTGGACGTACGGGTATCGAAGGCGGATCTCACGCACACCGACGGTCCGTCGGAGCCGACCCACGCAACAGGGGGCGGCCGCATCACCTACGGCGTGCAGTTCATGAACTACGACCTTGCACTCCAGGCGTCGCCGCTCTCTCTCAACTCGCTCAGCCTGTCGTATCCAAAGTTGCCGTTGCGCGGATTGTTCAGCGGCCCGATTCACGTGCGTGGCATCGCGCCGGACCTCGATGTACAAGCCGACCTGACCGGACTGACTGGGCACATCACGTACGCTGGCAAGGTGGACGCGGACTCCCTCGGCGGCTACGGCGCAAAAGGAAGTGGCACCTTCGAAGGCCTCGACGCCGCAGGGTTGTTTGCCAGGACGAAACCCCCGTCATCGCTCGCGGGCGCATATGACGTCGATCTCCTTGGAGACTCGCTGTCGAACCTGCTCGGTTCAGTCGCCGTCAAGCTCGGCAACTCCAGCGCTGACGGCCTGCGCATATCGGACGGCAATGCTCGGCTGCGCTTCGATCACGGCATTCTTGTGGTCGATACGGCGCGAGTCAACGGCGTGTCTGGCGCGATCGCCGCGAAAGGAGCCATTGGACTCACGCGCGACGCCGGCGCGGATTCGCTCATGATCGATGTGGATGTCGACTCACTGGGCGGACTACGCCGGTACCTCGGACGCGCGCTGAATCCCGACGGAAAACCGGCGGTGGATTCTCTCGTCGGAAACCTTGCCGCTCGCACCGTTACTCGAGGATGGCTGGACTCGCTCGACGTGACGGGGTCGATAGCGGGGCGCGGACTCTACGTGCGCGGCGATCGGGCGCGTGAACTCGCGGGAACCCTGGCGTTGCACCAGGTGCGCGGGGCGATGACCGGCCAACTGGATTTCCACGCGGACACCGTGGTGGCAGCGGGAATTCATGTGGAATCCGCGGCCCTCACCGCATCCATCCAGGACGTCGGTCATGCGCGCGTTGGCGTGAGCGCCCGAACGGAGACAGGTACGCAGCTTCGCTCCGCTGGCGATTGGCGCTCACATGGGGACACCACCGAAATACGCCTCGACACCCTCAACCTTGCCATCGCGACGTCGCGGTGGGCGCTACGCAGGCCGTCGCTGTTCACGCAATCGCTGACGGGTACCACGCTCGATACCCTCCTCTTCGCGGATGAACATGGTGCGCGCATTTCCGGCTTTGCACAGGCACCGTACGACGCGCAGACAAATGTCCGACTTCGCGCGGACTCCGTACCACTCGGCGACATCGGCTTGTTCGCGCAGCTGCCATCCGCGTTGGCCGGGCGCCTGTCGCTTGACCTGAACGTGCGCGGGACACGTGACCGACCCAGAATGGCGTTGAGCGCCACGGCGCATGAGTTGAAGTACGCGGGCATCTCAGCGGAGCTTGCCACTGTAGACGGCGGCTACGACGCGCAACGCGCAAACCTGCAGGCCAACGTGTTGCGAGGGGGCCGCAATCTGCTCACCGCCACGGTGAGCTACCCGGTCTTGCTCACGTTATTCTCGGAACGGACGGCGGATGACTCTATCCGCGGCCGAATCTTCGCGGATAGCGTCGACCTGGCGCTGGTGGAAGCGCTGTCGCCCAAGCTGCACAATACCACGGGCCGGCTTGGTCTCGATCTCGTTCTCACCGGCCGTCCGGACGACCCGCACATTGGCGGGACGGCCACCGTCCGTGACGGCGCTGTGGAGATACCCGACGTTGGCCTGAAGTTCGGCGCGATCAACGGTGAGCTCGATGTCGATGCGGCGCACGACTCCTTGTCACTGTCGCAACTGCACTGGACCAGCCCCGCGAGCAACGGCTCCGGGTCACTCAGCGGATCCATCGTGTTCCGCGACCTGACGGTACCGAAGCTCGATCTGCGCCTGGATGCACGGGCGTTGCGCGCGGTGGACAAGCGGGGGCTCGCGCGTCTCGATGTATCCACCGGCGCCACTGGTCTCACATTGGTCGGGACTCCCGAATCCGCGACGCTCGCCGGCGCCGTGACGGTGGATCGCGGCACGATCTTCATTCCGGAGCTCGTACGAAAGCAGCTCGTGGACATCACCCCCGACGATTTTGCGCAGCTGTTTGACACGACCGACGTGCGCAATCGGTCCATCATGCCGCAGCCGCCGGGTGCGCTCGTGGAGCACCTGGAGTTGAAGGGCGTATCGGTGAAGCTCGGGGAGGATGTCTGGCTCCGCTCGCGTGAAGCCAACATCAAGCTCGGCGGGTCATTGAATGTGACGCGTGCACGAGATGACCGCGAATCGTCGCGCTCCACCCTCACACGCGACTCGCGTGGCGATTCGGCCCGATACAAGCTTGCCCTCAGCGGCACACTCAACGCCGATCGCGGGACGTATACACTTGACCTCACGGCGGTGCAGCGCGAATTCCAGGTGCAGAACGGCGGGCGCATCACCTTCTTCGGAACGCCCGACTTCAATCCGGAAATCGACGTCACCGCCGTGTACCAGGTCAAGCAACCCAGCCGAGCGGATATCGGTATCAAGGCGCGCATCCATGGTCCCTTCTATCCGCAGCCGGCGCTCGATCTCTCGAGCAGTGATGCCTACCTCTCTCCGTCCGATCTCGTGAGCTATCTCCTCACGGGACGGCCAAGCTTCGAACTCGACAACTCCAACACGCCGGCCGCGCAGCGGGCGCTGGAATTCGTGCTACCGTCAGCCGGCGCATACGTGAGCCGAGTCCTTCGGGATCAACTGGGCGGATTCGTGGACCTGTTCCAGATCCAGTCGGGCGCGGCGAGTGATCCGCTCTCAACCTCATCCACGACTTCGAGTCAATTCCGCAGCTTCCTTTCGAGCACGCGCATTGGTGGAGAAAAGCAGATCAGTGACAGGCTCTTTCTCAGCTTCAGCACCGGGTTGAGCGCATTTTGCGAACAGTCCTCCGGCCAGTCAGCGGGCTTCGTCGACGCCATCGAGGGCAAGCTGGAGTATCGCTTCCCGCTGGCAGCCCCGGACCGGTTGGCCTTGCGCGCCGGTCTCGACCCCGCCGCGAGCGCGCTGCGGTGCGGTAAGTCCGTTCGCGGCTTCGCGCCGACGCCGCAGCAGGTCGGCTTTTCCCTGTTTCGCTCCTGGGTCTTCTGATCAAGCGCGCGCTGCTGATCGCGAATCCCGCGTCGCGCCGCGGCGGACGGTACGTCGATCGCGCGCAGCGCGCGATCGAGGCCGAAGACATTCAGTGCGACGTGGTGCTGACTGAGCGTTCCGGTCATGCACTCGAGATTGCCGTCGATCGGGGGCGTCTGTACGACGTCGTCTTCACCCTTGGCGGAGACGGCACAGCCATGGAGGTGGCCGCCGCGCTGGCATCGTCCGGCATTCCGATGGGCGTACTTCCGGGCGGAACGGGAAATCTGCTCGCGCGCGCGCTGCACATTCCACTGGACGTGCGTGGCGCTGTCCGGGCGCTCGTCCATGGTGAGATCCGGAACATCGATCTTGGCGTGGCGCTCGGTCGCCACTTTGCCGTTGCCGCAGGCGTCGGCATCGATGCCGCCATGGTGACCGAGACGAGTTCGTGGATGAAGCAACGATTCGGCGTGCTTGCCTACGCACTGATCGCCACCCGCGCCGCGCTGCGGATCGTGCTGCGCAATCGTCACTTTCGCGTTCGTATCGAGGTGGATGGAGAGGTCATCGAGCGCAAGGCGGCATCCGTGCTCTTTGCCAACTTTGGTGCCATCTTGGAGGACCGCGTTTCCTTCGGCCCGGACATCGCCTGCGACGACGGAATGCTTGACTGCTGTATCTTTTCCCCGACAAACGTTCGCGATGCCGTTCGTATCATGTGGCGGCTGACGAGGCGGGACTTTCGACCCGATTCTGCGTTACTATATAGGAAGGGACGGCGATTTGTGCTCCACACCGATCCCATTCTTCCACTGCAGGCCGACGGCGAACTCCTCGGGCTGACACCTGCGGAAATCGTCGTCGAACCCTTCGCAGCGCATTTGCTCGTCCCACGGCGTTGAGGCTCACCATGGACCGCTACCGAGCGCGATGAACACGCCGCAGCAGGTCGCAGCCGCCCTGACATCGAGTCCGGGTCAGCCGTCGTTGGACGCCGTACGACAGCTCGAGAAGGAGCGGGATCATCTCCTGCTTTTGCACGAGGCGCTGACGGAGGTGGAGCGGGCCCCCACGCTGGACGCGCGCCTTCGTGTATTCGTGGAAGCCATTCGCCGCATCGGATTCGGGCGCGTGACCATCACGCTGCGCGACGGTGAGCTCAACGCCACCAGGATCGTGACCGCAGGTTTGTCCCCCGAGGACGAACGCGCGCTGCGTGAGATGCCGGTATCCGGCGAGGTCTGGCGCAAGCGGCTCGCGTCAATCGACCGGTTCAAGGTCAGCAATTCCTATTACCTCGAGGGCCGTGACCACTGGGTCATGGCAATCTTTGGCGGCGGGCTGGCGAGCGCGCTCGAACCATCGGACGATCCCGACTGGTCACCCAGCGACACGCTGCTGGTCCCCCTTCGCAATGCCGCGGGACTCATCGTGGCCACGCTGGTGCTCGATGACCCGGCCGATCGCAGCAGGCCAACGCTCACGCGCATTCGCACGGTGGAGTTGTTCGCCCAGCAGGTGGCCGCTGTCCTGGAACACGCGTCGCTGCGTGAGCTGGCGGAGGTTCGCGCCCGGCGGTTACAGACGCTGCACGAGGTGGGATCGCGCCTGGCGCGCTCGCTCGATGAGCCAACCATTTTGACTTCGCTCGCACAGCAGATCGAGAGCGTGCTGCCCATTGCGATGTGCATCGTGCTCGCCACCGACGACGAAGGCGTGCCCCGCCCGCGCGTCTATCGTCGCAATGGTGAGCCGGTGGATGAAGAGACAGTCCCGGCCCTCCTTCGGTCGCTTGCATCCGTCGCGGCGCGCGCGCAACGGGTGACGCGCGACGGGCCCACCGTGGCCGTGCCTGCGCTTCTCGGGCCCACGACGGTGGCCGTGATCGTCGTGGAGGCCATGCAGGGCGAACAACTCGAGGCAGACGACGTCGAGTTGTTGCTGACCATTGGCGCGCAGGCGGCAGCCGCCGTGAGCAACGCCCGGCTGTATGCCGAAAGCCTTCGACAGCGTCGGCAGACCGAAGCGCTCGCGGATGTCGCACGCGCGGTAGGCGATTCGCTGCGCATTGATCGTGTGCTCCAGTTGATCCTGCGCCACGCCACGGCGCTGCTCCGAACGGACGGCGCCATGATCGCCCTCCTCCGCGGCGACACGTTGCAGGTAACCGGCGGGATCGGTGCTGGGGAGCCGCTTGTGGGTCGTCGCCTGCCGTTGCATGGCAGCATCAGCGGCCGGGCTGTTCGCACGGCCACGAGCATCATCGCCGAGGACGTGCGTGCCGACCCTGATGCCTTCGAGCCGAACGTCCTGACTGCCAACATCACCAATACGGTCGTGGTTCCGCTGTTGTCCGTGCAAGGGCCGGTGGGTGTGCTCTCCGTCTTCAATCGACAACTGCCGTTCACGGTCGAGGATGCGGAGGTACTGCAACGCCTGGCCGATCAGGTTGCCGTGGCCGTGGTGAACGCGCGGCTGTTCGAGGAAGTCGCGGAAGCCACGCGTGAGTGGGCCGTGGCGTTCGACTCGATCGGGAGTGGCATGGTGATCCTGGACAAGCTGGGGCGCGTGCAGCGTTCGAACGCGCGCGCCAGGGCACTGATGCACAATGTGGCCGAAGACGCGGTGCTGGGGCGCGACTTTCACTCCGTATTGTTTGGCGAGGCCACAGCGTGCGAGCAGTGCGTGCACTTCGCCGCCATGCGTGATGATGCAGTTACTCGTGGCACCCATGATGACCGCACGCGTGGCCGCGTGTTTGACGTCACCGCCGCGCCGCACCCGCTCGGTGGTGCCGTCGTCACCTTCGACGACGTGACGGAGCATCGGTCCCTCGCGGAACGATATCGGCGCGTTGTCGAGACGACGAGTGACGCCATCGTGATCGTCGATCGGGAGCGGCGGATCGTCTTTGCGAATGTCGCCGCGCAGGAGCTCCTTGGTTTTGGCAGCGACCTTCTGGGCGCCAAGGGCGAAAGCGCGGTTCCGGAGGAGTTCCGCGATGTCGTTCGCGATCACGAAGACCGCGCATTCGCCGGCGAGTCCCAGAGCTACGAAGGCATCGTCTCGCGACCCGACGGCGATCACCGCATCGTCAACGTGGCCACCGCGCCCCTTCGCGAACTCGGCGAAGTCACGGGCATCGTCGCCTCGCTCCGCGACATCACCGCGGAGCGTCGCGCGCGAGACGCCGTTGCCCAATCCGAGAGCCGCTACCGCAACCTCTTCGATTCGGCATCGGACGCCATCTATACGTTCGATGTGCATGGCGTGTTCACGTCGGCAAACGACGCCACCTGTGAACTGACCGGCCGAACGCGCGACACGATGCTGGGGCACGGATCACGTCGCATACTCGATCCGAGTCACGTGCACATGGTGAGCGGCCACTTCCGGCAGGCACTGCTCGGCAATGCCGTACGCTACCAATGCCGCATTCGCCGCCCCGATGGAAACGTCCGCGAATTGTCGGTCACGAACACGCCATTGCGCCGCGGGGACCAGATCGTCGGTGTGCTCGGCATCGCACGCGACATCACCCACGCCCGCCAGCGCGAGGCCGCGCTCGAGCGGTCGGAGGCGCGTTACGCGCGCCTCGTGGAATCCGCATCGGATGCCATCTTCACGGTGGATGAGGAAGGCCGGTTCACGGCAGTGAATCAATCCCTCGAACACTCGGTTGGACGCCCGCGCGAAGCGCTAGTGGGTGCGTTGTTCTCCGAGCTCGTCGACGATCGCGACGTCGCCGCAGCTGAGCAGTTGCTTCGCGAGACGTTCGGTGGGGAACGGTCGCGCGGTTCCGTGCGGTACCGTGGCATGGACGGCACCGTTCGCCAGGGATCGGTCATCACCTCCCCAATTCTCGAAGGGACGAACATCGTCGGTGCCCTTGGCATCATGCGCGACGTGACGGACGAACAACGCCTTGCGGAACAACTTCTGCAGCAAGAGAAGCTCGCCGCTGTCGGGCAGTTGGTGAGTGGCGTCGCGCACGAATTGAACAACCCGCTGGCAGGCGTGATGGCATTCTCCCAGTTGCTGCTGGCGCCGCCCACGCCGCTCGACGAAGAATCACGCATTGCCGTCGAGACGATCTATCGTGAATCGCAGCGTGCGGCCAAGATCGTGTCGAGTCTCCTGACCTTCGCCCGCCAACAGCCCGCGGAGCGGTCGACCACGCATTTGAACAACATCATCACGGATACGCTCGAACTGAGACGGTATGCGCTCCGTACCGCCGGCGTTGAGGTGACACTCGTTCTGCAACCGGACCTGCCGGTCACATGGGCGGATCCCTTCCAGCTCCAACAGGTGGTGCTCAACCTGATCGTGAATGCGGAGCAGGCCCTGGGCAATCGCCTCGGTGGTGGGCGTATCCTCATCAGGAGTGCCCGCGTCGGGAATCAAGTGGTTGTCTCTGTGAAGGACAACGGCCCGGGTATCGCGCCAGAGCAAAGAGATCGTATCTTCAACCCGTTCTTCACTACGAAGCCGGTGGGCCAGGGCACCGGCCTCGGCCTCTCTATCTCGGACGGCATCATTCGAGAACACGGTGGTCGCATTCGCGTAGAGTCGACCCTCGGTGGTGGGGCCACGTTCATCGTGGAAATGCCGCTGATCGCCCCTCCCGTGCCGGTCGACCGACCTGCGGCACCGGTCCCGGTGGCGGACGTCGTCTCGCGCCGGATGCTCGTGGTGGACGATGAGCCGGCCATGCGCGCCGTGATGTCCGGCTTTCTCAAGTCACTCGGTCACGAGGTCAGTGTGGCAGCGACAGCGAATGAAGCACGCGCACATCTCGCGACAACAGAGTATGATGTGGTGCTACTCGACCTCAGGATGCCGGATGCGGGAGGCGAGGCGCTCTATCGGGAGCTGAGTGAACGGGATCCGCGACATGCAGGCCGCGTGGTGTTCGTCACGGGCGACCTTCAGAGCGAGGATGCGCAGCGTTTCCTCCGGGATGCAGGCCGGCCGGTTGTCGGCAAACCCTTTCAACTGGATGACCTCGCGGCCGTTCTCGCGAGCGTGAGCTGATGGCGAAAATCCTCATTGTCGATGACGAACCGCACATCCTCTCGGCCCTGTCGCGTTTTTTCGAGCGATCGGGCCACGATGTGCTCTGCGCCGCCACCGGCGAAGAGGCAGTAGCAATCGTCCAGGCCGAGCATCCAGCCGTGGTGCTGCTGGATCTCCTGCTTCCCGACGTCTCCGGCTTCGACGTGCTCGAGCGAACGCGTGAACAGCGGCCGGTCGTGATCATGATCACTGGGCACGGCGACATCCCGCTGGCAGTGAAGGCAATGCAGGGTGGCGCCGAGGGTTTTCTCACCAAGCCGGTGGAACTCGTCCACCTGGGCGCCGTCGTCGATCGGGCGCTCGAGAAGGCACAGCTCCGGGAATTGAGTCGCGCTGCCGATGCCCGCTCTGCCCGTGCCTCGGCGGACATGCTGCTCTGCTCTTCCGCGCCCATGCGGGAGTTGGCCGAGCAGATCGAGATGCTCGCGCGCAGCGAGCGCGCGGTGGCCCTGCTCGTCGGAGAATACGGGACAGGCAAGGCCCGTGTGGCCAGAGCCATCCATGCACTGAGTCCGCGGGCGGCCCGTCCCTTTCACGAATTGAACTGCGGCCTGCGTCCGGTCGAGACATTGGACATGGAGCTCTTCGGCGTGGAGCGAAGCGCCGGCGGCCCTCTTCCTGGCCTCTTCGAAGCCGCAGACGGTGGCACGTTGTTTCTGGATGAGATCGCCGACCTTCCGCCGGCCATGCAGCCCACCTTGCTTCGCGTACTCGAGGCACGTCGCGTCCGCCGGACAGGAGGGACGCGCGAGGTTCCCGTTGACGTGCGTCTCATTGCCGCCACGGTTCGCGACCTGGCCACGGAAGTCACCGAACATCGGTTCCGTGAGGACCTGTACTACCGCCTCGGGGTGATGCCGTTGCACTTGCCACCCCTCCGCGCACGTGCGCCGGAGGACCTGCGAGAGACAGTGGCCGCGCTCATTTCGGAGTTGCGTCGAGGACTTCCCGATTCGCCCACGTCCGTCACGGACGAGGCGATGGACATGATCTGTCGCTATCCATGGCCGGGCAACGTTCGCGAACTGCGCAATATCCTCGAGCGGGCGCTGATGCTCGCTCGTGGGGAGGCTGCCATCGGCGTCCCGCATCTGGCGCCCGAGATCCGCGGTACGGGTGAAGACTCCGTGCATCCCCACATTTCCCGGTCGCTCGAGGAAGTGGAAAAGGGACACATCGATCGCACGTTGCGGGCGCATGCGGCCAATCGCACTCGCGCGGCACGCGAGCTCGGTATCTCCCGGGCGACGCTCATCAAGAAGATCCGCGAGTTCGGCCTGGGCGAACGCACAAGCAGCGCCGCCACCACACCTGGCGAGCCATGACGCAGCTGACGGAACGTGACGCCATGATTTGCCGCGCCTGCGGCAATGAAGAGCGCGCGTCCGAGGGCTACCCGTGTGCGGATTGCGGAACCTTCATCTGCGTGATCTGCAATCTTCGAGGCGTTATCAAGTGCAAGGCGTGTGCAGGCAAGGATGTGCCGCCGCCGGACTGGATCGTCTAACCTGCCCACATCAGCATGAACGCGCTCGAGGCGTGCGGACTCGCTGTTGGCCACGCAACAGACCTGGACGGCGTCACCGGTTGTACGCTCCTCAGGGGCATCGACGCACCGTTCAGGTGCAGCGTGCATGTGATTGGCCGCGCAACGGGCACCCGTGAGCTTACCCTCCTCGAGCCGGGCCATCTCGTGGATCGTGTGGACGCCATTCTGCTCTCAGGGGGGTCGGCTTACGGCCTCGATGCCACAGCCGGGGTGATGCGCTGGATGGAAGAGCGGGGGCGCGGCTTTCCAGTCGGGGTCGGCGTGGTCCCCATTGTGCCAGCCGCCGTGATCTTCGACCTCGTGCCGCTCGGGAGTTTCGATGCCAGACCCACTCCGCAAATGGGGTACGACGCCTGCGAGGCCGCCTCGTCGCAGCCTGTAGCGGAAGGCTCCGTTGGCGCCGGTACCGGTGCCACGCTTGGAAAAATCGCTGGGCCGGCATCGGCGATGAAGGGTGGCATCGGTGTCGGCGTGGCGCAGGCCGGTGACGTCATTGTCCACGCGATGACGGTGGTGAACGCGCTGGGAGACGTGCGCGACGCGGGCGGCACGATCATCGCCGGCGCTCGTGACGAGAATGGGGCGTGGCTGGACAGCGCGGCATTCATTGCCAATGCCTCGGCAACCAACGCCGATTTCGACCAGGTCGCGGGTCGCAACACCACCCTCTGTGTTGTCAGCACCAATGCCGACCTTGATCGGGTGCAGTTGCGTGCTATGGCTCGTGCAGCAAGCGCCGCACTCTATCGCCGGATCACACCTGTTGGCACAGAGTTCGACGGTGACGTGATCTTCACCACCGGGCCTGTCGAGCGCGGGGTGCGCGCCGCGGCCGCGCAGGTGGAGAACCTCGCTGTGCTGGCGCTGGAACGCGCGATCGAACGTGCCGTGCGTTCGCGCACCCCCGGGGAGACCATCGCACGATGACGCTCGACTCACGCCGTGCCGTCGTCAGCATTCCCATTGCGCCACTGTTCACGGAACCACGCGTCGCCAGCGCGCAGATCTCGCAGGTGCTCGCGGGTCGTATCGTGGAACTCCTGGATACACACAATGACTGGCGACGCGTTCGCTGCCCTGACCAATACGAAGGCTGGATGCACAAGGGGTATCTCGCGCCGCCGCCCGCGGAAGAACCGCAGCGGAGCACGCGCGTTGAACGAATCTCCCTCGGTTGCGTGACGACGTCCCCGTCCGGTGCGCGTCGCGCCATGCCGCTCGGTGCGCTCCTGAGTACCGAGGAGTGTGTAGCGAGTGGTGAGGTCTTCGATGCGTCCAGCCGTGCCGAACGATTTCCGGCGGTACCCGGCGCCATCGTACGCACGGCGCAGTCGTACTTCGAAGGCACGAGTTATCTGTGGGGCGGAGTCACGCCATGGGGCGCCGACTGTTCAGGCTTCGTGCAGAGTGTGTACTGGTTGCACGGCATTCAACTGAAACGGGACGCGTTCCAGCAAGCCGAACAGGGCGGGTCTGGCGAGGTAGATCCGCTGCGTTCCTGCGCGGGCGACCTGTTGTTCTTCTCGGATCGCGACGACCGGTTCATTACGCATGTGGCCATCGCGCTTGGTGCATCGACACTCGTCCACCTCGCGCTTGGGCGGGGCGGCTACGCCGTGGAGCGCATGGATGATGATGGAGACTCATATGTGCGCACGCTGCTGCAACGGTTCGTGACTTCGCGCCGCATCCTCCTCCCCGGTGTGATGGAACGCTGAAAGCGCGCCGTTCGCCGCCGGTGGTGTCCCGTCAGGGGCGAGTGTGATCGCTGTGTGTCAACTCATCCACTCCGGCGTGCGCGTCGGCGGCGCTGTGGCCGCCGAACGAACCTGCACTGGCACCTCGGCGTGCGTTACGCCATCCAGTCCCACGCGCATCACGTAGCGGCCGCTGACGTCAAGCGGTAGGTCCAGCTGCGCGATCAGCGGAAAATCGAGCTCCGTGACGGCGGCCGGCGGCGCCTGCACGCCCAGTTCGCCCTCGCTGTTCCACAATTCGGTCCCACTCGGGCTGACCCATTGCAGCAGCACCCGGTGCGTTCCCGCGTCGGACGGCGTGCCCTTGAGATGAACTACGAGGGTGGCGCGTGGATGAAGTGCCGGAAGGGCGCCCACCTGTAGCGCATCGAACACGCCGAGGATGTTCAGCTTTCCTTCCTGGGAGAGATTCGCCCCGTCGGCGAACAACGCGAATGTTACGTGCATCGTGAATACTAGATGACCGGTCCGGTTTGAAACAGCCGTCCGGACGCCTAGTTTTAGCGAATGGCTTCGACAGTGTACGCGGAAACGCCCGTCGGGACGCAGCCGGTACCATCGCGTATTTCCGCGACCGATCTGCAGTTGCTCTGCATGGCCCTCCTCTGGGGGGTCAATTTCATCGTGGTGAAGTACGCCACCGGCCTGTTTGCACCGCTGGCCTTCAACGGAACGCGAGTCCTGCTCGCAGTCCTCGTCCTCTGGGCCATCGTGCTGGGCCGCGGTCTGTCAATTCCGGGACGGAAAGATGTAATCGGATTGCTGGCGCTGGGGGTGCTTGGAAACGGCTTCTACCAGATCTTCTTCGTCGAAGGGCTCGCGCGAACCAGGGCCAGCGATGCGGCGCTCTTGCTGGCCGCATCTCCTGCATTCATCGAGATCATCGGCTTTCTTCGTGGTCTCGAGCGCGTCGGCTGGCGGGGTGTCGCTGGTATCTCACTCTCGCTGGTCGGCATCGGGCTCGTCGTCTCGGGCGCCTCGCACGGATCACCGGGCGACTCCACGGTCCTCGGGAACTCCCTCATCCTGTGTTGTTGCTTGTGCTGGGCGTTCTATTCGGTGTTGCTCAAGCCGTACACGGCACACGTCGATGGACTCACGTTGTCTGCTGTCACCATGACTGGAGGCGTTGTGCCACTCCTCATCGCGGGCGCGCCAGCGCTTGTCGCCACGCGGTGGAGCGCCGTCACCACCATGGGATGGGCGGCGGTCGCATACAGTGGGCTGCTCGCACTCGTGGTCGCGTACCTGTTCTGGTATCGCGGCGTAAAGGTCCTCGGTCCTACACGGGCCGCGATGTATTCCAATCTCCAGCCGGTGTTTGCCATGGCAGTGGCGTGGGCGGTTCTCCGTGAAGTCCCGCGCGTCTCGCAGCTTGCCGGCGCGGCATTCATCATTGGCGGCCTTGTACTCACGCGCCTGCCCGTGGCGCAGGCCGTGGTGGCGCACGAATGATCGTCGTCTTGTTCGACATCGACGGCACGCTGCTCTGGACGGACGGCGCGGGCCGCCGCGCGGTGCATCAGGCACTGAACGACGTCTTCGGATCGCCCGTCGCAGGTAACCATGAGTTTGATGGCAAGACCGATCCACAGATCGTGCGCGAATTGATGCGCCTCGCGGGCGCCTCGGACGCTGTAATCGACGCGCGCCTCGACCACGCCTTGTCGCGCTACGTCGCGTTGTTGCGACAGGAACTCGCGGCGGCCGATCACTCAGGCAAGACCTATCCAGGCATCCTCGCCCTGCTCGATGCGCTGGAGTCGCGCGACGATGTCCTCATAGGACTCCTCACCGGCAACGTGCACGACGGCGCGGCGGCGAAACTTGCCGCCGTCGGTCTTTCGCGTGATCGCTTCAGGGTCGGTGCCTTTGGATCTGATCACGCGTCGCGCCCGGAACTTCCGGCCATCGCGCGTCGCCGCGCGGAGGAACTACTTGGCCACGCAGTGGACGGGGCAAACGTCGTCATTGTCGGAGATACACCGGCCGACATGCACTGCGGCGCCGGTATCGGCGCACGTGCCATCGGCGTCGCGACGGGGCGATATTCGGTCGAGGCTCTCCAGGCGTGCGATACCGGGATGGTATTTGCCGATCTGTCGGATACGGCGGCGGTCATTCGCGCCATCGTCGGAGCGTAACGAATGCTGGAAGTGGAACTCAAGAGTGTCGTGGATGACGTTCGCCGTCGGCGTGCCGAAATCGAGGCGGCCGGAGGCACGCTCATCTTCGATGGCCGCTTGACAGATCATCGTTATGACACGGCCAACGGATTGCTGGCCAGCATGGATCACGTTCTGCGCGTGCGCGTGTACATCGACGAGCGGGGTGCACGCGCCGAGTTGGACTGGAAGGGGCCCACCAGCCGAGTAGATGGATTCAAGTCGAGGGAAGAACTCGAAGCAGCGGTAACGGACGCCAATGCGCTCGGCGCCATTCTCGCCAAACTCGGGTACGTCGTGACAATGACCATCGAGCGGGAAATCGCGCAGTATGATCTTGGAGGTGCGATAGTCCGATTCGAGAGCTATCCGCGCATGGATGATCTCGTCGAGGTCGAAGGGACACCGGAACAGATCGAACGCGCCATCGTCGCCCTGGGGATTCCGCGCGATGGATTCACGGCGGATCGGCTGTCGGATTTCGCAGCGAGGTTCGAGGCGCGCACAGGACTGGAGGCCGCACTCTCGGCGGAAGGCCTCACTGGACATGCAACATACGACTTCTCCGATGCCTGAGGCACCGATGCTGCCTGAACTGGCGCGATCGCTGCGATCCCTTGGCGCACAGCGCGATACGGCGTCCGAGTCGTCCCACTCCGCCATCTTCCTGCCGTTGCTCGACGCGCGGGCGCGCGCCGCCGGTGCCCCGCTTGATATCGTACTCTCCACCTTGCGGGGCGATGCCCTGTCGGCGCGAATCGAGGCAAATGCAGTGGACGCGGCCGTCGCTGGCGTCGACCAGCCAGCGCGGGTCCGCGCGCTGTCTGCGCAGACCAGCGAGCTGATGGAGCCGCTGCGACGGGAACTCCTGACGCTCGATTCGGCGTCTGATGCCGCGCGTTCTGACGCACCGGGGTGGGAGGCGTGGGTGGGCCAGTTGAAGCGGGTGTTCGTTGCTGCTGATGTCGCATGCCAGGCCCTCGCGGTGCTCCTCCGCAATCGCCCGCAACAGTCGCCAAAGACCGGATGGTTCGGCCGGGCAGCACGCTAGCCCCAGCCTGAGCGAACAGGGGCCGATGCTGAGGGAGGAAGGTGAAGGAGGGACGGAAGTGAAGGGCCATGGCGGGGCGCGTGCGGGAGTCGGCCCAGAGAATTCACGCCACAACTGGCGCCTGCGAAGCAATCCCGATACGTTTTATCGGCAATGAGATTCGCGAGCCCTCTCTACCGATTTGCGCTCCTGGGCGTCCTGTGTGCGGCCTCGCCTGCCGCAGCGCAGGAGCATCCGGCACAGCGCGTGGCCAGTATCGTCAGCGTCGCAGTCGAGGAGTACGCCAAGGCTGTGGACTCGCGAGGACGCCTGATTAGCGCCCAGGAGTACTCCGAAACAACGGACTTCCTGACGGACGCCCGTCACGCTGCCGAGCGCCTGTCCGGCGACAACGCCGCCGCGGCTCGATCCCTTCTGGACTCTGTCGTGGCGGCGGTTGCGGCGAAGAGGCCGCCCGCAATGCTGGACTCGCTTGAGAAGCGGTTCGCCGACCTCCTTGGGTCCGATGCCAAGCTCGAACTGCCCAAGCGTCCGCTCGACATGGCGGAAGGGCGTGCGATCTACCAGCAGACCTGCGCGGCTTGCCATGGTGCGACTGGGCTGGGTGACGGTCCGAATGGGGCCGCACTCAATCCAAAGCCTCCCGCGATCGGAACCGTGGCGCTCATGCGCGACAAGAGCCCGGCGCTGATGTATCGCATCGTGTCTGTGGGCATCGCCGGAACACCGATGGCGGGATTCGCCGGCGCCATGACCTCGGAGCAGCGCTGGAATGTCGTGGCGTATGTGAACGCCATGCGTTCCACGAAACCGCAACTCCTCGAAGGTGAAGGGCTGTTCACGCAGCGTTGCGCGTCCTGTCACGGCATTGGCGGTGCGAGCGATGGAGTGTACGCACGGTCGCTCACGAAGCTCCCACCGGAGATCGGCACGGTTGCGTTTCAAGTCGAGCGCAGCGACGATCAGTTGGCGCGGGTAGTACGCGACGGAATCAGCGGTTCAGCCATGCCGGGCTCCCGCGACCTGAGCGATCCACAGGTCGCGAGTGTGGTGGCGTACGTTCGCACGCTACCCACGAAGGAGCGGAGTCTCGCTGCGACCGTGGCCGTGGGGAGCGATACCACGAGTGCGAGCGTGGCTGCGAGGGCCGTTCTCGCGTTGCTGGAACAGTCACTCAGCGCGGCGAAGAGTGGGCGCTATGCAGATGCCGGCGACAAGGCATTCGACGCATACATCGCCTTTGAACCGCTCGAAGCACCGGCACGGGCAAAAAGTCCCGGGCTCGTCGCGACGATGGAGCGTCAGTTCGCCGACTTCAAGGCGGCGGTGCGGTCAAACGACGTACGTGCGGGTGAACGACTTCGTGATGCAATCGAGGCGTCTTTGCCGGAGGTGGTGTCGCTGACCGCACCGTCGGGCAGCGGCATCGACGCATTCTGGCAGAGTTTCCTCATCATCCTCCGCGAAGGCTTCGAAGCCATCCTCGTCATTGGGGCGATCGTCACCTTTCTCATCAAGACGGGCCATCGCGAACGACTGAAGAGTATCTGGCTGGGCGTGATCTACGCCCTCCTTGCCAGCGCCGGCACCGCCGTGGTGCTCAGCACCCTGTTGTCCGCCGTGCCGGCCACTCGCGAGATCATCGAAGGCGCCACACTGCTGGTCGCGGTCGCGGTGCTCTTCTCGGTCAGCTACTGGCTGATCTCGAAGGTGGAAGCGGCCAAGTGGCAGCAGTTCATCAAGGAGAAGGTGAGTGCGGCGCTGGAGCACGGCGGCGGCCGTGCCCTGATGTTTGTCGCCTTCCTCGCGGTGTACCGCGAAGGCGCCGAAACCGCCTTGTTTTACCAGGCGTTGTTCAACGAAGGGCCCAACGTGATGCTTCCGCTCTCGCTGGGTATCGGGGCAGGCTTTGTGGCCCTGGCCATCATCTTCACGCTGTTCTATCGCTTTGGCGTGAAGATCCCGCTCCGTCCGTTCTTTTCGGTGACGAGCGTGCTGCTGTACTACATGGCGTTCGTCTTCATGGGCAAGGGCGTCAAGGAGTTGCAGGAAGGGAATGCCATTCCGCTCACCGCGATCAGCGGTTTCCCGCATATCGAATGGCTGGGGCTCTACCCAACATGGCAGGGAGTGCTTGCGCAGCTCGTCCTGCTCCTGTTGTTCGCCTTCGCCGTGCTGAAGACGTTCTGGCCAAAGCGATCCGTCACACTCCCTACGGTTGTGGCCGAGGTGGTGGTGGAACGGCCACTGCGGACGTCGGCGGAAGTGGAACGCGTGCTCGAAGAGAATGGGGAGCTGCGACGGCGGCTCGCAGCACTCGAAGAAGCCGTTGGCCGCGAGCCGGCGGAAGGCTAGCGGTCTACGGCAGCACCATGCTCGCGTCATCCGACGCAACGGCGTAGATACCCGGCTTTCCGGGACCGACTCGCGACCGCCACACCATCCACACGACGCCCACGGCCACGAAGGCCAGCGCAATCAACTGCGCGTACGTCAGCCCCACGACGAATCGATCATCCTTCGCGCGGAAGAATTCGATGACGAACCGCTCCGCGCCAGCGAGCACGCAATAGACTCCGAACAGCCAGCCTTCTGCGTGCTTGTGATCGCGCAGGCGCCAGAGGATGGCAAACATGACGAGGCCCAGTACCACCTCGTACAGCTGCGTGGGGAAGACGGAGAGGACCGTGCTCAACGTGGCGCCCGCCGGTGGGATCACTCCAAATTCGTGCGCCATCATGCCCGCCGTGGACGGCGGTGCCCCGTCGGGAAACGCCACAGCCAGGAATCCGGTCCACGGGCGGCCATAGTCGTCGCCGACGGCCCAGCATCCGGTGCGGCCAACCGCATAGGCAGCCGCGATCGCCGGTGCACTCACATCGAACATGCGCAGCAATCCAAAGCGCTTCTTCACCACGACCGCCATCACGCCGAGCGTGCCGCCAAGCAGTCCGCCCCAGAACACGAAGCCGCCACGATCGAAGATGGAATCCCAGTGGCCAAGGATGACGACATAGTAGAGCTTTGCGCCGAGCAGGCCGCCAACCACTGCGGCGAAGATCATGTCGCCAACCGGCTCCGGGTCGATACCACGTCGCGCAAGTTCGCGTTGCGCCACGGCCTGCCCCACGAGAAAGCAGAGCAGGATGGCGATACCGAACCCCGTGAAGCCGAAGAAGCCGAACTGGTACTTGAACGGGTGGTGAATGATTGGGTGTGGCAGCAGCGTCATGCGCTCACGAGTCCGGGAATGGGGAGAGAAGCGAACGCATTCAGGTCGAACGGAGCGCGTTCGCCCCTCTCGAAATGGAACAGGCCGGCTCTGGCGATCATCGCGGCGTTGTCGGTGGCCAGCCGTGTGCTTGGAGCATACACCGTCGCGCGCAGCCGTTCCACACGCGCCTGCAAGGCGGCAGCGAGTGTCTTGTTGCCGGCCACACCGCCGCCGAGAACCACGCGCTTCCGCCCATGCTGCTCCACGGCGCGCGCTGTCTTCTCCACGAGGGTGTCCACGAGGGCGTCGTGAAAGGCACGCGCAATGTGCGGATGATCGGCCGGACTTCCCGCGCGAACGGCCTGCAACACTGCTGTTTTGAGCCCACTGAACGACACGTCGTAATAGTCGGCATCGCCAGGCTGCTGGTTGCGACGCAGCATCGGACGCGAAAAACGAAGACGCGCCGGATCTCCCGACGCCGCCAGTCGTTCGACATGCGGGCCGCCAGGGTACGGAAGTCCCATCAGCTTCGCGACCTTGTCGAATGCCTCACCGGCAGCGTCGTCCCGTGTGCGGCCTAGTAGCCGATAGCGACCCCACGCTTCCACGTCGAGCAGGAGCGTGTGCCCGCCGGATACCAGGAGGGCCGTGAACGGCGGGACGGCATCAGGATGCTCGAGCGCGGTGGCGAAGAGATGGCCTTCCATATGATGAACCCCAACGCACGGGATGCCGCCGCCGAACGCCGTGGCCTTGGCAAAGCTCACCCCCACCAGGAGCGCGCCGACCAGACCTGGCGCGTGCGTCACCGCCACCGCGTCGAGGTCGGACAGGGTGACGTTCGCTTCAATCAGCGCCCGCTGCACCACAGGGACGATCGCGGTGAGATGCTGTCGCGAGGCCAGCTCCGGCACCACGCCGCCGAAGATGCGGTGGACATCCTGCGACAGGATCACGAGCGAGTCGAGCGTCACGCTGTCGCCAGCGCCGGAGATCACCGACGCCGACGTCTCGTCGCACGACGTTTCAATGCCAAGGATGCGCGTCATGGCGTTTGTCGCAGCACGACCCGCACCTGCGACGGCTGCATCCGAATGCCCAGGCCACTGGTGTCGAGATCTGCGAGATGCGGCAGCGTGTCGCCGCGCGTGATCGTCAGCGAAAATGGATGCACCGCACTCAGCCGACGTACAAAGCGGCGGGGCCCGGTAATGCGCACGGACGATGGATCGAATTGCGGATCGACGGCCGCGTGAATCACGGAATCGTCGCGCACGAGAATACGCCCATCACTCACGACGGCAATCCTGCGCGATGCATTTGGCTCGAATCGAAGCACCACACTCCGCGGCTGCACGTCAAGGATGCGAATGTCATTGGCAAGTTCCGGCGGAACGCGCACGTCGGATGGTGTGACATCAAGAACCAGGGTATCAGGTGCATCGCCATTCACGACCCGCCGGATGACCGGAGGTGTCGCATACAGCTTGAGCAGGTCCGCGCCACGACCGGCCACCAGCGCCTGGACAATCGGCGGTTTGTCCAGCAACACGAGCGAGCTGTCGAGCACAGGAAGCACACTGACGCGAACGAGGTTCTGCGTGGGTTGGCGTGCGCTCACGATGACCCACAACAGCACCGAGATGAGCAGCGCCGTGATCTTGATGCCCAAGCGATCAGTCAACATCACCCGCACGGTCCGTTGCCAACTCGCACGTTCTCGGGGACTCTGCGCAGGTCCGCTCACGTTGCCGCCACGCTCAGCGTGATGCCGTTGAGCGCCCCAGGAGTTCGCGAATCAGCGCACGATTGGCGTCGGAACTCCAGTCGGCCGCGGCGAACACCTTGCGACGAATCGTGCCCTCGCGCCCGATGATGAACGACTCGGGATATCCGGTAACCTGATACCGTCGAGCCGTCTCTCCCTTGGGGTCGTGCAGGATCTCGAAGGTCAAGCCGAACTCTTTCGCGAAATCGCGGATGGTCGCCTCCGTACCAGCGTCGTCCACACTTACCGCCACGATTGCCAGGCCATCCGCCGCGAACTCCTTGTAGAGCTTTTCCATGCTCGGCATCTCGGTGCGACATGGCTGGCACCAGGTAGCCCAGATGTTCAGGATCACCACCTTGCCCTTGTAGTCGGCAAGAGACTTGTCGTGCGGCGCGGCATCGATCGACCGCGCGGTGATTGGCGGTGCGTCCATTCCCACCGCCACGGGAAACAGTTCGTTCCCGAGAAAGTGTACGGCAGCGAAGAGGCCCGCACCCAGGAACAGTACGACGCCAAGGACCACACTCCACTGCTGACGGGCCGTCATGTCGGATGCGCTAAACGGTGTGCATGCATTGACTGCGTAACGCAGCGATCTCCGCCTTGGGATCCGGGGCGGAAAACACGGCGTTGCCGGCAACGAATGTGTCCGCACCGGCGCGCCAGCATCGCGCGATGGTCTCGCGGTTGATGCCGCCATCCACTTCGAGCATCGCGCGGCTGCCCGCGGCGTCCAGCATCCGCCGCGCCTCCGACACGCGTTCCACCGTGCGCTCGATGAATTTCTGGCCACCGAAGCCCGGATTCACCGACATGATCAGCATGAGATCAAACTCGTCGATCACGTCCTCGATGGCAGCAAGCGGCGTCGACGGGTTCAGTACCACCCCCGCCATGCAACCGAGCTCCCGAATGCGCGTGAGCTGACGGTGCAAGTGCGGCGCGACTTCCACATGAATCGAGATGACGCTGGCCCCCGCCTTGACAAAATCATCAAAGTACCGCTCCGGCTCCACAACCATGAGATGGCAGTCGAGCGGCAGCTTCGTCAGCCGGTGAAGCGTCTCGATCACCTTTGCGCCGAACGTCAGGTTCGGCACGAATCGGCCGTCCATCACGTCCACGTGAATCCAGTCGGCGCCCCCGGCGTCGAGCATGGCAACTTCCTCGCCGAGCCGGGCGAAGTCTGCACTGAGCACCGAAGGGGCAATGCGAACGGGATGGCTCATGGTGTCGATCCGTCTCCTACCACGCGAAGCTGAACGGAACTGCCGGGAAACATCGTGGCGTTCGGCACTGGCGACTGTCCCACGATCGCTCCCTTCGGCCCCACCGCCGCAGCGTCATACACAATCTTGATGTCTTTCACGCCAAGCTGCGTGAGCGTTTGTTTCGCCGCATCCACATCGCGTCCCACGAGGTCGGGCATCACCAGCGCGGTGCCACCATCGCTGAGCACGAGTGACACCGTGCCGGGCACGTTCACGCGCGCCCCGGCCACCGGCCGTGATCCGATCACCGACCCGCGCGGCGCGTCACTGGGCGATTCCGTGGTCTCGCCTACGTCAAAGCCCTCCTTCTCCAACAGCAGCTGCGCTTCGATCTTCGACATGCCGGCCAGTGCTGGAACCGTCGCCAGCCGTTGTCCCCCACTCACCGCCAACGTCACCGTTGCACCGACCGGTTCCTTCGACCCGGGCGGAGGCGTCTGTTCCAAAACGGTCGATTTCGGCGCTGAGTTGTTGTAACGCTGCTCGCCCTGCTCGCCACGGAATCCGGCCTGCACCAGCCGTTGCACGGCGTCGTCGAACATGAGCCCCGTAACGTTCGGAACCTTCACGTCGCGCGGCACCACCCCTGACGGGAAAATGAAGAATGCAACGATGAGGTAGGCGAGGACAAAACCCGCCACGATGCTGACGAGGTAAAGAAGGGACGTCCGAACGCCCGTGCGCCACTTCACGGTCACGCCGCCACCTCATCCAACGGACGGCGAAATCGCGCGGCGAATGCGCCATCCGTCGAATGTCGCTGGGGAAGCACGCGAAGCAGTCCGCCGTCGATCACCGACTCGGGGACCACGCCGGCAGGCGGCGCCTCGATCGTCCACCCAGGATGCTCCGCGAGAAAACGCACGACCTGCTCGTCGTTCTCCTCGAGTTCCAGCGAACACGTACTGTAGATGAGCAAGCCGCCGGGCCGTACGACGGTGGACGCCGCCTTGAGGATCGCCCGCTGAAGCGATGGCAGTACCGCCAGGTCACTCGCCTTCAGTCGCCACCGCGCATCCGGATGACGACGAAAAGTCCCCGTCCCCGTGCACGGCACATCGATGAGCACAGCGTCCATTTCGCGCACGGCCGGTGCGGTCGCATCCGCGACGAACGCGATGACGTTGGAGGCGTCGAGCCGTTGAATGTTCTGCCGTACACGTTGAAGCCGCGACGACGAAAGGTCCGACGCGAACACCGTACCCGCCACGCGCGCGAGCTCCACGGACTTGCCGCCTGGTGCCGCGCAGAGGTCGGCGACCGAACTGCCGGCAGCAATACACGCGTAACGCGTGACGAGCGTGGACGCCGCATCCTGGAGATGAAACAATCCCTGCTTGAACGCGCCAAGCTCCGTGAGCGACGTAACCCCACCGGCCATCACGATGCTGTCGTCGACCAGTGGAGCGTCCGCTGTTTCGACACCGGCGCTCTCGAGCATGCTCTCGAGTTGTTCGCGCACCACGTTGTACGGACGCGCGATCAACGGCGCTTCGCGATTGTTGGCGTCGAGCAACGCTCGCGTGTCGATCTCTCCCCACCGCGCCAGCCACCGCGCGACAATCCACCGCGGATGCGAATACTCCAATGCCAGGGCGTCCGTGAGATCCACGGGCACGTCCACCGCGAGCGTCTCGCGCTCCCGGTCGATACGCCGAAGCACGGCGTTGGTCAGCTTGCTCGCGCCAATCCCGTGACGACGCTTTACAAGCTCGACCGTCTGCGCAATCGCCGCATATGCGGGAACGCTGCCCATGGCGAGGAGTTGATACGCGCCCACGCGCAGCAAGTCAGCGACATCGCCATCCAACCGCGACAACCCACCACTCACCCGATCGGCAAGCACCGCATCCAGCCAGCTCCGGCGCCGCAACATCCCATACACAAGCTCGCGCGTCCACCGTCTGTCCCGTGGATCCAGCCGAAGCGTCCGCCGGTCGAACGATGCGTCAAGAAGGTCGCCGCCGCGCAGATCCGCGCAAATCTCCGCCACCGCCGCACGCGAGTCTGTCACGGCCGCCCGCGCCGCCATCGTGACGGGATGCACTGGCCCGTTCACGCGTCCAGCATCCCGACGGCGGGCGAAGACGGAACTGCCACCTCGCGGCGAGGCATGCGCCCGGCAAGGTACGCAAGTCGCCCCGCTTCCACGGCAAGGCGCATCGCATTCGCCATCCGCACAGGATCCGTGGCTGCCGCGATGCCGGTGTTCATGAGAACTCCATCAACACCCTGTTCCATCGTCAGCGCAGCATCGCTGGCCGTTCCCACACCGGCATCCACGATTACGGGCACCGATAAACGGTGCTTGATCGTCCGAATGGCAAATGGATTGAGCAGTCCGAGTCCCGACCCGATCGGCGAAGCAAGTGGCATCACGCACACCGCACCGGCATCCTCCAGGCGCAGCGCGCTGATGAGGTCATCGTTGGTGTACGCCATCACCTTGAAGCCCTCAGCCGCAAGGACGCGCGTGGCCTCGATGGTCGCCGCCGCATCGGGAAGCAGGGTCTGCTGATCACCGATGACTTCCAGCTTCACCCACTCGTTGAATCCGGCCGCCCGCGCAAGCCGCGCATAACGGATCGTGTCGTCGGTCGTGAAACAGCCGGCCGTGTTGGCAAGCAGGAAAAAGCGTTCGGGATCGAGATGATACAGCACCCCTTCATCCTTCGAGCGATCCAGGTCCACGCGTCGCACAGCCACCGTCACGACCTCGGCCCCAGACGCGTCGATTGCGGCGATCATCTGCGCGTTCGACGCGTATTTCCCTGTGCCTACCATGAGGCGCGACCGAAACTCGCGACCACCAATGGCAAAGGTCGTATCCATGCCTTCCTGTACCGTGGTGGCCATCAACCGCCGCCCACGAAGTGTACGATTTCGAGTCCGTCGCCCTCGGCAAGTACCATGGACGCATAGGCGTCCCGGTCGCGCAGGATCACGCGATTGAGCTCCACAACCACCATTCGCGGATCAAGGCCCAGCTCGGCGAGGAACCCTGCCAAGGTGGTACCGGGCGCTATTGCCCGTCGCTCTCCGTTAACCGTCAGCGCGAGGGCGGACGGCTCATGCAACACCGGCGTCGTCATACGCCGAAAGATAGTCGCTGGCTGCCTGTTCGGCATTCGGCGCGTCCCAGATGCCGCGGATCACGGCAATGCCATGAACGCCCGCGCGTCGCAGTTCGCGAGCATGCTCGGCCCGCACACCGCCAATGGCAATCACTGGCACCGTCGAGGCCCGCACCAACGATTCCACCCATGAAATGCCACGCGGTGCCTCACCTGGATGCGTTGCCGTGGCGAACACGTGGCCAGCAACGAGCCAGTCGGCCCCCGCCGCGACGGCCGCGTACCCTTCGGCCAGGTCGTGTACGCTCGCCCCCAGGGCCAGGCCAGGCGCAATTCGTCGGGCGTCGCTGGCACTGAGTGATCGGCTGGTGAGCTGTGCACCACGCGCCCCGGCCACGAGCGCCACATCCACCCGGTCATTTATCACGAGCCAGCCTCCGGTGAACGCCTGCGCCGCCACCAGTCCCTCGGCCAGTGCTTGGAACCGCGCACCCGTGACCCGTCCCGCGCGCAGGTGCAGCGCGCCACGCGGGCCGAGGACGCGCATTACCGCACAGGCAACGTCAATGAAGTCCGCCCGGGCCACGACTTCGTCGTTGGTCACCGCATGGACTGTGGGCACCCCGATCGTGCGCATGCCGACCTCGTCGCCAGAAGTCATGCACTCCCTACGTGCGCAGGTCGAGTTCGGTGTCGAATCGCTCGCCGACGGCCACACCCCGGCCATGCGCCCAGGATTTCGGCGTCAGTTTGGCCTTTCCTGCGGGCTGGACCATGAAAATACGCACCGCGGCTGCCCCGCAGGCCACCAGCATCCCGTCGGCGTCAATCGAGAGGACCTCGCCAACGGCATGCGAGGTGCCGCGCGGGGCCACGCGGGCGCCGAACAGCTTCACCACGCCGCCATGAAGGCGAGACCACGCGCCCGGCTTCGGGTCGTACGCTCGAATGTGCCGGCCGACATCGTGCGCGGAGCGATTCCAGTCCACCTGAGCTGATTCCCGCGTCAGCTTGCCGGCGTAGGTCGCAAGGGTCTCGTCCTGCCCCTCGGGTTGCGCGGCGCCCATCTCGATGAGTGCCAACGCCTCGATGAGCGCGTTCGCGCCAATTTCGCTCAGCCGGAGCGACAGCTCGAGCGATGTTTCATCGTCGAGAATTGGCGTCCGTGCGGTATGCACGATGGGGCCAGCGTCCAGGGCCGGCACCATCTGCATGATGGTCACGCCCGTCTCGCCAAATCCATCCCGAATGGCGGCTTGAATTGGCGCGGCGCCACGTAATGCCGGAAGCAGGGACGCATGAATGTTCAACGTCCCGCGGGCAGGCAGGTCGATGACGGACTTTGGCAGGATGTGACCGTACGCCACCACCACGCTCACGTCCGGAGCCAGCGCGGCGAGCTCGGTGAGAAATGCATCGCCTCGTGGCTTTTCCGGCTGGAGCACCGGAATACCCTCGGCCAGGGCGACGAGCTTTACCGGCGACGGTTGCAGCGTTGAACGCGAACGCCCCACCGGTTTGTCCGGCTGGGTCACCACCCCCACCACGTCGAATCCCTCGCCGATGAGCGCACGCAGTGGGGCGGTCGCAAAATCCGGGGTGCCCCAGAATAGCACGCGCACCTAGAGCTCTTCCTCGGGGTGCCCGTGTTCGTCGAGGTCGTCTGGGGTCTCGAGCGAAACGCGTCTGATGTATCCCGGATAGTCGTTCGACTGGAGCTTCCATTTCGCCAACGCGGCCGTCCGCTTCAGGACGCTCAGGTAGTCCAGGAACAACTTGCCGTCGAGATGATCGATCTCGTGCTGGAGGCATCGCGCCAAGAGGTCGGCGGCGTCACGCTCGAAGATCGCTCCGTGCCGGCTCATCGCGCGCACAGTGACCGTCTTTGGCCGTTCGACATCGCCGTAAATATCCGGAATGGAAAGGCAGCCCTCTTCACCCTTCGACTTGCCCGACGACGAAGCAATGATTTCGGGATTGATGATCACGAACGGATCGTCACCCAGATCCACCACCGCAAGACGCTCGGGACGTCCAACCTGCGGCGCGGCCAGGCCGATGCCACGCGCATGGCGCATGGTCTCGAACATGTCGTCGATCAGCCGCTGGATCTCGTCGGTGATCGCCGTGACGGGTTGCGTGGCCTGGCGGAGAATCGGATCGCCCAGGACGCGGATGTCGAGAATACTCACGGTCTCGAACTAGTCCTTGGTGGGAGCCGCTGTGCTCACGCCGACGATGCGGGCGATGCGGCCGCGCTCGACGATGAGGCGAGATTCCGCCGACTTGATGGTGACCTCGTCCTCCAACGGTCGCGCGGTCGCCCCTTCGCCCGATGCCGTTTCCTTCACGTGCACAACTTCGCCGACGATGCCGCCAGCCGTCACGATGCGATCGCCGCGTTTGATGTTCCGAAGTGCCTCTTCGTGCTTCTTCTTCTGCTGTTGCTGCGGACGAATGAGCAGAAAGTAGAAGATGCCGAAGATGGCGGCGAGTTGAACGAGGAACGGCGTGAGGCTTCCCGCACCACCGCCGAACTGGAGGGCAAGGAGAGCAGGGAACAGGCCGATTTGCGTCATACGGAAGGTGTCGCGGTGCGAGAGTGATAGCGCTGGAGCCAGTTGGCACTCCAGCCATCGAAGGTGCCGGCAAGCAGCGCGTTGCGCGCCGCCCGCATCAGCATCACGAGGAAATGTACATTGTGAAGCGACAGAAGACGCAGCCCGAGGATCTCGTCGGCCAGAAACAGATGGCGGATATATGCCCGCGTGAAGCGGCTGCACGCGCCACAATCGCACTCGGCGTCAAGGGGACGCCGATCCGCACGGAACTCCGCCCGCTTGATGTTGAGCCGCCCGTCGCGGGTGAAGACGGTACCGTTACGGCCCATCCGCGTTGGCGCCACACAATCGAAGATGTCCACGCCACGACGCACTCCCTCCACGAGGTCCTCGGGGAATCCGACCCCCATGAGGTAGCGGGGGCGATCTTCGGGAAGAACCTCGTGCACATCCTCAAGGATGCGGTACATGTCCGGCTTGGCCTCACCCACCGACAACCCGCCAATACCAAACCCCTTCCAATCACCCATGTCGCGAATGGCGGCGGCCGCTTCTCGGCGAAGGCCGGCGTGAATTCCACCCTGCACAATGGGGAAGAGTGCTTGTTCGGTTTGTCCGGCGATGGGGTCGCTGACGTTCAATTCATCGAACGCGCTACGGCACCGGGCGAGCCAGCGGAGACTGCGTTCGCTCGCATCGCGGGCGATGTGCGCCTCGCTCTGTCCTGGAATCACGTGATCAAACTGCATGATGACGTCGGCTCCCAGGTTCCGCTCGATGCGCATCACGCTCTCCGGCGTGAAGCGGCGCTTCGAGCCGTCAATGTGACTGCGGAACTCCACGCCGTCTTCGTCGATGGTTCGCAATGTCGCGAGCGAGAATACCTGGAAGCCACCCGAGTCCGTGAGGATTGGGCCCGGCCAGTGCATGAAGTCGTGCAATCCGCCCAATTCTCGAACGAGTTCATCACCGGGACGCAAGTGCAGGTGGTAAGCGTTGGCAAGGATCATCTGCGCGTCCATCGCGTGAAGATCATCCGGGTCCAGCGCTTTCACCGATGCAAGGGTGCCCACCGCCATGAACGCCGGCGAGTGTACGACGCCGTGGGGGGTCGCGAAGCGGGCGGCGCGCGCAGCACCACTCGTCGCCTCGAGCGTGAAATCGAACGCGGTCACCTTCGTCACACGATCGCCATCGCGTCGCCATAGGAGTAGAAGCGATAGCCTTCAGCCATAGCCTCGCGATACGCTTGCATGGTCAGGTCGTAACCCGCAAACGCCGCAACCAGCATGATGAGCGTGGATCGCGGCAGATGGAAATTGGTCACAAGCGCGTCCACCGCGCGGAGCGCTCTCGGGGGGCGAATGAAGATACGCGTTTCGCCGCTGCCCGCGGCCACGATACCATCGGGTGCGGCGGCACTCTCCAGCGTCCTCACCGTGGTTGTACCCACTGCCCACACACGTCCGCCGGCTGCCCGCGTCCGCGCCCATGCGTCGGCAGTGTCGTTGGGGACGGAGTATCGTTCCTCGTGCATGACGTGGTGCTCCGGATCCTCGGCGTCCACCGGCTTGAACGTGCCTGCGCCCACGTGCAACACCACGTCGGCGCGCCGCGCGCCACGAGCTTCAATATCAGCCAGCAATTCAGGGGTGAAGTGGAGTCCCGCGGTGGGCGCCGCAACGGAACCCGCCTCACGGGCATACACCGTCTGATAGCGATCCACGTCGGAGGCCTCATCGCCACGGTCGATGTACGGGGGTAGCGGGATATGTCCGAACTGTTCGATGGCGTCGTCAAGCGATCCAGCGGCCGTCAGCTGCACGATGCGCGTTTGACGCGGGGTCACTTCGACGATCTCGGCGGAAAAACCTGGCGCGAACTGCACGACGCGTCCCGGCTTCAACTTGCCACCCGGCGACACGAGCGCCTCGTATCGTCCATCCCCGAGTGGATTCAACAGGAACACCTCCGCCGGCGCACCTGAGCCCACGCGCGTGCCAAGGAGCCGCGCCCGGACCACCCGGGAGCGATTGACCACGAGCAGGTCGTCGCGAGTCAGCAACGCTGCAAGGTCCGTGAATTGGCGATGCTCGATGGCGCGGGACGTTCGATGCACGACCATCAACCGGCTCGCGTCCCGTCGCGCCAGCGGCGACTGCGCGATCAGCTCCGGCGGGAGGTCAAAATCGTAATCGGCGGTGGCATACCCATTCATCCCTCAAGATACTAGAAGAGCGCCACTTGTTCCGATGGAATCGCGGGCGGTGTGAAGCCAAAGTGCCGATACGCCTGGGGGGTCGCGACTCGCCCCCTCGGCGTGCGCTGGAGAAATCCCTGCTGCACCAGGAACGGTTCGTAGACTTCCTCCAATGTGGAGGCATCCTCACCGACGGCCGCACTGATCGTGGCAACGCCAACAGGGCCGCCATCGAACTTCTCGATGATCGCCTTGAGGATGCGGGCGTCCATGTCGTCCAGGCCGAACTGGTCTACGTCCAGCATGGCCAGGGCGGCCCGCGCGACGTCTTCCGTAATCACGCCATCCGCCCGCACCTGGGCATAGTCGCGGACGCGCCGCAGGAGGCGGTTCGCCACGCGCGGCGTGCCACGCGATCGACGCGCAATCTCACGGGCACCGGCAGTCTCGATCTCGACTTTGATCACGTCCGCAGTGCGGTGCACGATTAACTCGAGGTCCTCAGGAGCGTAGTAGTTGAGCCGCTGCTCAATGCCGAATCGGGCGCGCATGGGAGGCGTCAGCATGCCGAAGCGCGTGGTCGCCCCGATCAGGGTGAACCGCTCGATCGGCATGGTAATGGTCTGCGCCTTCGGCCCCTCGCTGAGCCGAATGTCAATCCGGTAGTCCTCCATGGCCGGATAGAGAAACTCCTCGATAACCGGTCGCAGCCGATGGATTTCGTCGATGAAGAGAATGTCTCCGGCACGGAGGTTGGTGAGCGTCCCGACGAGGTCGCCCGGCTTCTCCAGCGCGGGCCCCGAGGTGGTGCGGATGTTCACCCGCAACTCGCGCGCGATCAATTCCGCGAGCGTGGTTTTCCCCAGCCCGGGTGGACCATAGAAGATGGCGTGATCCAACGGCTCGTTCCGAGCGAGCGCCGCGTCAATTGCCAGCCGCAGATTGTCCTTCACCTTCTGCTGCCCGATGAATTCCTCGAGACGCTGCGGACGCAGCGAGAGTTCGACGACGGACTCATCGGACAGGACTTCCGGCGTAGTGATTTCGGCGCGGGACATGACTCTACTCTACCTGCGAAGCGGGGAAGGACCAACAAGCCGACAGGGAAGATATACCGATCATATCCCGAAGCCAGCGGCAACCCAATCGTCGTGCCTGCTCAACCCGCCGGGCGCCGGTGTCGAGAATTGCATCGGAGTTGCCCGCTCCCACCCGCTGCACCCTTCCATCACAAGCCATGCTATCGCCAAGCACCACCGTCCTTCGCCGAGCGAGTGTGCTCGCGAGCGCCGCGTCGTTTCTCCTGCTCGCCGCGTGCGACATCCCAACCTCTGCGCCCATCAATGACTCACGATGGATCGTTCCGTCCCAGTCCACGACGATCGCCGTGAGCAATTTCCTTCCCACCGGCGTTACAGTCACGGGCGACGGGAGCGGTTTCGTCGTCTCGGCGGCAAGCGCTTCCGTGACCCGGGCCCTCTCGCAGGATTGCCCGGCGTGCGCCGCGGCGAACGGATTCGTCGCTCCCAAGCCGGCCTTCACAGGCAATGCGAGCGCGAGTACGTCGCTGCCAAGCGACGTGGCATCGGCAACGCTCACTGGCGGCACGCTTCAGGTGAACGTGACCAACAACTACACGTTCGATCCCATTCGTCCCAGTGCGGCCGCCGCTTCCGCGCGCGGCTACGCCGTCATCACCATCACGAGCGGCACCACGATCGTCGGCAAGGACTCCATTGACGGCGCCGTGTTCGCGCTTCCCGCGAACGGCGGCACGCTGGCGCGGTCGGTTCCATTGAGTGGGGCCATCTCGGGTGCGTCACCACTCACGATGACCGTCGTTCTCAATTCTCCCGCAGGCGACGCGGTGCTCATCGATGCCTCCCGTACCATCGTCGTGAGTGCGACGCCGAACTCCCTCAAGGTTGCGAGCGCCAATGTCGCGGTCGTGAACCGCCAGGTCTCGACGTCCACGACTATCAATCTCAGTGGTATCGACAAATCCATCACTGATCATGTCCAGTCGGGCTCCCTCGTGCTCAACATCGCGAACCCGTTCGCAGTAACGGGCACCCTCAGTGTTCGTCTCGCACCCGCGAGTGGCACAGCGATCGTGAAGTCAGTGCCGCTGGTTGGTGGATCGAGCGCGCCTTCGTTGACGTTCACGAAGAGCGAAATCGCCTCGCTGCTTGGGCAAAATGTCACGCTCACGATCAGCGGCCCAGTCAATGCCACGGGTGGTTCGGTGAGCGTCTCGCCAAATCAGGTCGTGTCCGTGACCACCAAGCTTGACCTTGCAATCGAAGTGGGAGGTTGACCATGAACATCACACGGACCATCGGCGCGCTTGTCGCCTGCCTCACCCTGTCGCACGCGGCCGCAGCACAGCAGCCGAACGCCAGCGCTGCGGCGTTTGGCATGGCAGGTAACTACAGTGCCGCGGCGTCGGGCTATGACGCGGTCGCCTGGAATCCTGCAGCGCTTGGGCAATCGGCGCCGGCATTTACACTCAACCTGCTCTCACTCGGCGGCGTGACAGGGCTGGACCCTGTACGGCTGTCCGACATCAACGGGTACGCGGGCAAGCTCATCCCTGCATCAGCGAAGGAGAGCTGGCTGCAGTCAATCGGCAGCGGCACAGAGCGTGGCCGCGCAGACGCGGGGATATCCATTGTGGCGCTGAGCATCGGCCACCTTGCATTTCAGGCAGGCGTAAGCGGCACAGGCCAGGCGAATCTCAATCAGGATGCCGCCGAAGCGCTGCTGTTCGGGAACGCAGGTCGCACCGGAACATCAAAGAGCCTCGCCTTCAACGGATCAAGCGCCACTGGATCGAGCTTCGGCACGGGCGCCGTCAGTATCGGCATTCCCGTTGCCCACGGGGACCATGGTGAGACGTTCTCGATGGGCGTGACCGGCAAGTATGTCTTCGGTATCGCGATGGGTCGCGCGCAGGACAATGGCTCAACCGTGACCGCGAACAACATCAACGTCCAGTTCCCGGTGATCTACACCGACAGCGCACACCTCGGAGACGCCGGGAGCGGACTGGGCGTGGATCTCGGACTCGCGTGGAGCAATACGAGCACCACCTTCAGTGCTGCGGCCCGCAACGTCGTGAATACCTTCGCCTGGTCGACCTCAGCGCTGCGATCGCGCGTGGGCACGTTCAGCTTTGATGGTACCACCAGCAAGGGAACCTTCGACGAAGCTCCGTACAGCAGCGCTCCACAATCCATGCGCACGGCGCTGGAAGCCGAAAAGTTCAAGCCGGAAATCGCGATTGGACTCGCGCACCACGCTGGTTCATTCCTCGTCACGGCCGACGCGAGCCAGCGCATTGGTGACGGCATCGATATTGGTCCGAAGATGCATGTAGGTGCCGGTGCAGAATTTACCGGCATTCCGCTGCTCTCGCTGCGCGCCGGCGCAGCGGTGATCACCGATGGTTACCAGGCAGCCGGCGGGATCGGCCTTCACCTGGGACCCGTTGAACTCGGCGTCGGTGTAAACACGCGTTCGAGGAACAGCGGTCAGGAAATGGGAGCGATGGTCAGCCTCATCTCCATCCGCTAGCCTTCACCCGCCTTCAACTGCACGGCCCGACGGGAACTCCGTCGGGCTACTGCAGTGCACGTAACAGGACGCTCAACGACCCATCGGTTCGCGGGACGTGGTCGAGCTTCAACAACGCGGCTACGAACGGGTAGACGTTCACGTTCTCGAACGCAGGGATGACTCCCAGTCGGCGCACGCCAGGGCCGGCGGCAAGGAAAATCCCCTGCATGTCACCGACCGTTGGATCATAGCCGTGCTGTCCGGGATTGGGCGGCTTGTCACTCTTGCGCCGTTGAAGGAAATACCCTTCGTCGGCCACCACGAGCAGGTCGCCAGCCCGTGCACTTTCGCGAACGTGCCAGCGCTCGGGGGTCTCGCTTCGGAGATACGTGCGCGCATGCGCCGCATCTCGCGTGAGTACGCCACGCCCTGCTCGAATGCGAATGGAGTCGCCATCGAACCAGATGGACATCGTGGGGCCGTTGTCGCTCGTTCGCATTCCCGCGGTATCCACGCCGGCGCGGGCCAGCAGGTCGCCAACCGCAATGACACGCTGCGGAATGACTTGCAGCATGCCGTGATCCGACACCACCACCACATTCGCGCTGTCACCGAACGGTAACGCATGCAGGCTGTCGAGCAGACGCCGCAGCGCTCGATCCACGGATGCGATCGCGAGCCCCGTTTGCGCGCTGTTGGGGCCATGCTTGTGTGTGGAGTCGTCGACCTCCGAAATGTAGAGCATCACGAGATGAGGGCGTTCCCGCTCCGGTTTGCGCAGCCATGCAACCACGGAGTCCACGCGAATCGAGTTCGGCACCTTCTGGTCGTACGTCGTCCAGTACGTTGGCCGAATCCCTCCAATTGCCGCCTCGGAGCCTGGCCAGAAGAAAACGCCGGCTCTTACCCCATTCCGCTCCGCCGTGGCCCAGAGAGGCTCACCACTGTACCAGGAGCTGTCGGTGACCGATCGCGGATCAGTGCTCTTGTACCACTCGTGGCGCGCCGGGTCGTAGAATGTGTTGCCCACGATACCGTGGTGGCCGGGATACAGGCCGGTCACCAGCGTGTAGTGGTTCGGAAAGGTCTTCGACGGAAATGACGGAATGAGCGCACGGGCGCTCACGCCGCGCGACGCGAGCTCAATAAGCGCGGGCGGACCGTAAGTGTCGATGTAGTCATGCCGGAACGCGTCGAACGACACCAGTACCACATACGGCCGGGACGCGGCGCGACTCACGCCCGCCTGTCGCGTTGCCCTCGTGCATGCGCCAGCGAGGGCCAACATGGCCGCGGCGCCAAGCAGCACCCCGCGGCGAATGCGTGTCATGTCACACCGAGGCGCGAATCGTCGCAAGCCGTTCTGCGGCGCGCTTCAGCGTATCGTATTTCTTGCAGAACGCAAACCGCACGAGACTGCGTCCCATCTCCTTGTTGGAATAGAAGCTCGAGCCAGGCACCGTTGCGACGCCAATTTCCTGGATCATCCACTTCGCGAACGTGGTATCGTCCATGTCGCTCAGGCCGGAAAAATCGGCGAGCACGTAGTAGGCGCCTTCCGGCTGCGTGAACGTGAACCCGGCGTCGGTGAGCGAATCACACAACAGGCTTCGGCGTGCCCTGTAGTCCATCGCCATGTGGTTGTAGTAATCCGCATCGAAGTGCATGCCCACGGCACCGGCCGCCTGAAGAGGCGCAGGAGCGCCAACGGTCAGGAAATCATGCACCTTCCGGATCGCGTTGGTCTGCTCTTCCGGCCCGATGGTGTATCCCAATCGCCATCCAGTGCAGCTGAATGTCTTCGACAATCCGGAAATGGTGATCGTCCGCTTCCGCATCTCGGGCCACATGGCCATGACGTGATGCTCGCCGGCATATCGGATGTGCTCGTAAATCTCGTCGGTGATCACCCACACGTCATGCTTGATGCACAACTCGGCGATCATCGTCATCTCGGCGCGCGTGAAGACGCGGCCAGTGGGATTGTGCGGTGTGTTGAGGATGATGGCTTTCGTCCGCTTGGTGAACGCCTTCGCGAGGCGATCGGGGTCGAGGGTCCAATGTGGCCGCTCGAGTGGGACGAAGGTCGGGATCGCGCCGGCGAGGATGGCGTCCGGACCGTAGTTCTCGTAAAAGGGCTCCATGACGATCACTTCGTCCCCAGGATCGATCAGCGCGAGGAACACCGCCGCCATCGCCTCCGTGGCCCCGCAGGTGACCGTGACCTCGCGATCATGATCTACCTCCATACCATACCATCGCCTGTATTTTTCCGCGATGGCGATGCGAAGCGCGGAGCTGCCCCACGTCACGGCGTACTGATTGATGTTGCCGTGAATCGCCGCGCACGCCGCGTCCTTCATTGGCTCCGGCATGGGAAAGTCCGGGAACCCCTGCGCGAGATTTACTGCCTCGTGCTGGTTCGAGATGCGGGTCATCTCGCGGATGACGGATTCCGTGAATGAGGCCGTGCGGCGGGCAGGGTGCATGTGCGATGGAAGAGGAGGGCTGAACGTGTAGCACGGGGCGAAAATCGGCTAGGTGGGCGGTGTTTCCATGAGCCTGCCGGTAGGGCCCGCCCGTCAATCGCCCGCTACCGGCCACCAATGCGCGTCAGGGCCGCGCGAATCAGCTCAGGTGCAGACAGCCCCTTCGCTCCGGCCTCGATGACCCCGCGCACGGCCTTCTCCGCATCCGCGCTCGTATATCCGAGGGAGACCAGCGCGCGGATCGCGTCGTCCGTGCCGGGCGCCGCGCCACGCCCCACACCGGACTCTGCCCCCGACCCCTGCAACTGATCGAGCTTGTCAGCGAGATCGAGAATCAACTGCTCGGCCTTCTTGCGCCCCACGCGTGGAACCGACTGCAACGTCACCACATCTTTTTCGCGGATGGCCCGAACGAGCCGATCCGCCGTGAGCGATGACAGCAGCCCGAGCGCCAGGGCGGGGCCTACCCCCTTGGCCAACAACACCTTTTGGAACACCTTCCGCTCGTAGGAGGACGTGAACCCGAAGAGCTGCCAGCCGTCCTCCTTCACTACGAGAAAGGTGTGGAGCGAGCACCGCTCACCAACCTTCGGCAGTGATTCATAAGCACTGAGCGGAACGGAGAGCTCGTATGCGACCCCGCCGTCCGTCATGAGCTCCACGTGATCGAGCTCCTTGGTGATGAGCTGCCCAGCGACTCGAACGATCATGTGCGACGGATGGTCGAAGGAGAAGTCGTCGGTCGCGATGGTTCGCGGATGCGGCCACCGCCATCGAAGCGGGGAATGCTGGCGCCCATGAGGCAGGCGAGGGCGGCGGCGACGCCATCGGCAGCGTCCGTGGGCTGCGGCACCGACTTCAGGCGCAGCAACCGCGTGATCATGAACTGCACTTGCTCCTTTGTCGCACCGCCGGTGCCAACGACGGCTTTCTTGATTTCAGCCGGCGCAAACTCGTTCACGAGAATCCCGGCCTGCTCCGCCGCCAGAAGGATCACGCCGCGCGCATGGCCCAGCACCACGGTCGTTCGGACGTTCCGCGAGTAGAACACATCCTCCACCGCGAGCGCGTCGGGGTGGTGCCGTTCGATCAGCTCGCGCACACCTTCATAGATCTCGCGAAGGCGCGCGGGCAACGGGTCGCGCGAGCGTGTGCGAATCACGCCGCACTCTACCAGGGCAGGTACCGCCGCACCGCCGCCGCGCACGACGCCATATCCGGTATTCGCCGTACCCGGATCGATGCCGAGAACGAGCACGAGCGCCGCCCGTGTGAGAGGGTTTAGAGGTCCGCCAGATCGGCGTCGTCGATCTCGAAATTGGCCCACACCTTCTGCACGTCGTCCAGTTCTTCGAGCGAGTCGATGAGTTTGATCAACGTCTCGGCCGCCTCCTTGCCTTCGACCGCCACGGTGTTCATCGGCACCATCGCGAGTTCCGCCTCGCTCGGCACGATCTTCCTGGCCTCGAGCGCTGATTTCACGGCATGAAATGACCCCGGATCGGTCGTCACCACGTAGAAATCATCCTCGCGACGAAAGTCCTCGGCCCCTGCCTCGAGGGCAATCTCCAGCGTCCCGTCTTCATCCGGATACTGCGCGGCATCAATCTGGATCTGTCCCTTCTTTTCGAACATGAAGGCCACGGAACCGGGAGTCCCAAGATTCCCACCACATCGCGACATCTTGTGTCGAACGTCGGCAACCGTGCGCGTTGGATTGTCCGTGAGTGCATCGATGATCAGTGCGACGCCACCTGGGCCGTACCCCTCGTACGTCACCTCCACGTAATCCACCCCATCCATGCCGCCCGTACCCTTCTTGATCGCGCGATCGATGTTGTCCTTCGGCATCGACTTGGATCGCGCCGCATCGATCGCCAACCGCAGGCGCGCATTCGACCCAGGGTCACCACCGCCGAGCTTGGCGGCCATGGTGATTTCACGAATGAGCTTCGTGAACAAGGCGCCGCGCTTGGCGTCCGTCGCCGCCTTGTAGTGCTTGATGTTCTTCCATTTACTGTGGCCGGCCATGCAGATCTCGATCGGTCGAATGAGCGGTTGCGGGCGAACAAGGAAATATAGCCCGTCACCGGGATGCATCCAGCACGTACGCCGCCGTCCCACAAAAAAGAGCCGGCTTCCCCTGCGAGAAGCCGGCTCTTTTTTCAGGTCAGCCAGGCTCAGGGTGCGAAGCGGACCGCGAGCTGCGCCTTGAATCCGGTGAGGTCTGCATGCTTCAATTCGTTCTTGTCGTCCGTCGTGGCCACGGAGCCCATGGTGTAGCCCCCGCTCGGAAACACGGACAAGCCCATGACCTCCAGTCGCGTACGGAGTCCGAGCGTTCCGAGCACGCTGGTCTGAGACCGGTCCGCAACCGCGCTGCCGGACGCGCTTCCCGGCACGAACTGGAGCCACTGCCGGAACTCGAAACTGGGCTCGATGATCGTCCCCATGGTATGGAGTCCGACACCCAGGTAGCCGTTCAGAATGTTCTCGCGCCCTGCCTTCAAACCCGAGGCGTAATTTCCCGCCGCGCGAAACACGTTGTATCCCGCCACCGTGATGTCCGCGCCGTTGTAGCTATTGGTCACGACCGTCTGCGCAATGAGTCGGTTGCCCGTGTTATACACCGAGCCGCCGGCGTCATCGTCCCCGAATGCCGAATACGTGAGGCCAAGCGAGAATCGGCCAGCGCCCAAAGCGCGATCGGCACCGATCCGGGCGCGATACTCGTCTCCCGGTGTGAACCGGATGGATTGCCCCGGCACGTTGAACGGATCGTACGTGGACGAATGCCGCACAGCGCCACCGATCCCAATGCTCCAGTCGCCCATCGGTCGGGCAATCGCGATGCCCCCGGTGGCTGCCAGCCCCGTTCCCATATTGGAGATCGGGAAGGCGAGAAAGTCGTTGCCGATGCGGCCGGCCGCCGTAAGTTGGTCGAGTGTCACCGACGAACGACCAGTCGGCAGGTTCACACCACCGGTAATCACCACGAAGTCCGTGCCGAGCGCGAGATTCCCGCGAAGCTGCGTGTCCGTCAGCCCGCTGATCTGACTCACCGCACTTCCGGTCGTCACCTTCGCCGACGCGTACGACGTACCAACGTCGAAAGTGAAGCGCGAACCAAACGGGATACTCACAAACACTGGCACCGCCAACTCGGTGATCTTTTCGTTGGTTGGCGCCTTCAATTGATACTGGAGAAACTGCGGCGCGAAGCGCAGCTCGCTGTCGAACACCGACTGGGCTCCGGCCGTTTGCGTCAGGAGCGCGGCAAACGCGACGGCAATGACTCTACGCATATGCGTGCTCATGGCTTGGGACGCGTGATGACGATCGTGACTTTCGCAGTACCGGTGGGATTGTCGCTACCGGTGCCAGCGGACACGGGATCCTTTGCGCCGGGCACGGAGCCCCCGCCACCAGCAGCCCCGCCGGTTGCTGCACCACTCGCCGACGGATTCAAGTCACCGGCGGCATTCGCGGCCGTCGAACCGAGGTTGCCATTCGAGGACGACGTCAGCGTCCCCTGCGTTGCGGCATTCACCACGGCCCCTTCACTCGTGCCCTTGAGGCTCGTTTCTACTGTGGCTGCCGTGACCGTCGCGCCCTCGGATGCCGATTGCGCCTCAGCGCTCTTCTGCTGCGCCGCGCCAAAGCCCGGGTCCAGTCGGACGGCATCCCGGAAATAGCGGCTGGCATCATCGTACCGCCCCTGATCTTCCGCAACGAGCCCGTTGCTGTACGACAAGAACGCAGCCAATGACCGCGTTGGCCGCTGTTCGATGAGATTCCGCTCGGCGACGGTGAGTGTCACCCCCAGTTGGGTGAACAGGTCGAGCGCCAGCTTTTTCTCGATCGCGAATATCTGTTCGAGCTGATCGGTGGAATTCGTGCCGCCAGAAATTTGGCTGGTGGACACGTTGACCACCGCCGCATCCACCCGGATGTTCGAGCCAGGCAACTGTGCGATGCTTCCCTGAACCACGCGTCCCGCCCGCAACAACTTGCCGGCGCGCGCATTGCTGCTCGCGTCCGTAGCGCCCGACTGCTGGAGCTTCAACTCGTCCAGCAGCGCCTGCATGCGCGACCGCTCCACGAGCGTGAGCTGCGATGAGCGAGCAAGGTCGGTGGTGAGCAAGTCCGCCATGCCGCGCTCCAATGGCTTGAGCGTGCTGTCCGAACCCGAAAAGCGCAGCGGCATCACGGCGATGGTCCGCGGCAACCCGGGCTGCGCTGAGAGCGCCGCTTCCTGTGCCACCGCGGCCTTCGCGTCCACCGCGAGTTCCTTCCGTGCGATCACGGCAAGGCGGTCCTGAAGCTGGCTTCGCACGCGACTCGTACGACCGAACTCGATATACGACGAATACGCGGCCTTGGCGGCCTTGAGGTCGCCCAACGCCTCGTCGCTGAGCCCGAGATAGAGCGATGTCGTTCCGTCCTTCGGATCGAGCTTCGCCGCGCTCTCCAGCGTCGTCCGCGCTTCGGCATACCTGTTCGCCTTGTAGTAGGCGATGCCGAGTGAGCGGTTCACCGCCGCGGAACTCGGATTCGACTGCTTCTGCTGCTCGAGCCGCGAAACCGACTCTCCAGCCGTAATGCCACCGGTCGCGCACGCGGTGACGGAGCCGACGAGCAGGGTCGTGAGTACTGGCTTCAGAATACGCATGCAACCGCCTCCTAGCGGTCCGGGTCGAGCATGTCTTCAAAGCGCATCCACTGCGCATAGAAGTACAGATCCACATAGCCGGTGCTGCCGTTGCGATTTTTTCGCACCAGCAGCTCGGTCGCACCTTCGATTCCCTGGGCGCTATCGTACATCCCTTCGCGGAACAGCGCGAGTACCACGTCCGCGCGCTCCTTCACGGCGCCATGCGCGCCGAAGTCGTCCAACACCGGGCGACGGTCAGGTCGCGCGACCAATCCGGGAAGTGGCGTGGTCACCAGCACGGCAACACGCGAATGCATCGCGAACTGCTTCAACGTGCGAATGGCCGTTGCCGCCTCCTCCTCGGTATCGCGCACGCCGGGCAGCAACGCATGGAGCCCGTCCACCACCACGAGTTCCATCGTGCGGAGCGCCGAGAGATCGTCCGCGATCGCGGCGGCTCCGCCCATCGGCGCCACTTCGATGATGGGTAACTCATCGCGCAACCGGATTGCCGCCGCGCCAACGCCGGCACGAGAAAATTCGTCAAGGGCGCCGCGCCGCAGATCATCGATTGGCGTGCGCCCCTCAATGGAAAGCGCGCGCTCGAGTACCCGATCGGGAAGCATTTCGCCGGAGTAGAACAGGGTCGCGCGCTTGTCCTGTGCCACGCGGAGCGCGATCGCGAGGGCGAGCGCGCTCTTTCCACTCGCCACGTCGCCGCCAAGCACGATCAGGTCGCCGCGCCTCAGCCCCCCACCGAGCATCTTGTCCAGACTCGGGAATCCCGAAGGGATGGTGTCGATCGGTGCCGCCCCATCGGCAACTGCGTCGACGCGGCCAAGAAGGAGTGACAGAGGTGAGATATCAACACCGCGCGGCATGGGACAAGATAGGGTTCACCTGGCGAGCGGAGCAAGGAAAAACAAACCACCCCGGACAAAGTCTCCCGATTCATCCGCCCAGGAGGGCCGCCAGAGCGTCCAATTCCGCCTTTGACGGCGCATCGAGAAAGGGCGCAGCGGCCGCCGCCAACCCTGCGATCTCCTTGCCCGCCGCCACGTGATTCGCTCCAACACTCAGCTCGGCGCATCGTGTGACAGGGGCCCGGATCGACGTGGGCAGCGCGAGTGTTCCAAGCCAGGCTTTCGCACCCGCACTCCGGGCCACGCGCGCGGCGGCATCCTCCGACTGTGCCCCCGAACACTCCGCCACCAGGCGCGCCGCGACGAAGCAGGCCAACGCCACCTCGCGAGCGCCTCCAATGGGAGCGCGGCCGGCAAGATTGGCGAGACTCCGAAAGCGAAAGACGGGGACCGCGAGCGCGAACGGAGGCAGGGAGTGTGGCACCGGCCAAATGTGGCTCGGCGTCCGCCGGCAGGGGAGGGGTCCCCGTGAACGAAGGCGGCGAGGACGCATTCTCGCGTTGCTCCCTCTATAGTGGTGGACTACGTTTGAAACATGGCGCAACAGGTCAAGGCCGTCCTCTGGGTGGATGACGAGGCGGAGCTGCTCGAATCGCACCGCATCTTCTTGCGTGACAAGGGGTTCGATGTCGAAATGGCGACGAATGCCGACGACGCTGCGGAGCTCGTTCGGCGCCGCGTGTTCGATCTCGTGCTGCTCGACGAACAGATGCCGGGAACGCGCGGGCTCGAGGCGCTGAAGGCGCTGAGGGAAATCGCCCCCGCCCTCCAGGTCGTCATGGTGACCAAGAGCGAAGAAGACACCACCCTCAACGAAGCACTCGGCAAGAGCGTCAGCGGCTATCTGGTCAAGCCGGTTACGCCGCGTCAGGTGCATGCCATGGTGTCAGGCCTGCTCGAGGGCCCGCGGATACGCCAGCAAGCGGTCGCGCGCGCGTTCGTGGATCGATTTCGCGAGATGCAACTGGATTCGCTGCGCGACCTCGACTGGCGAGGATGGATCGACCGGTACCTGGAGCTGGTACAGTGGGACCTCGATCTGACAACCGCGAACGAAATGGGGCTGCACGAATCGTTGCGCGGTCTGTTCCCCGAGCTGCGTCGGGAGTTCGCGACCTTTGTGTCGCGCGCCTACCCTGAATGGCTCGCGAATCTGGAGGGCGACCGGCCCCCACTGTCCATCGACATCGTCAGTGAATTTCTCATGCCGGTGGTCCAGCAGGATCGTGCGGCGGCGTTCATCGTCATCGACTGCCTGCGACTCGATCAATGGAAGGCGCTCGAACCCGTCATCGCACCGCTGTTCGACATCGAGACCACCCACTATTTCGGCGTCCTTCCCACGGCAACCCCGTACGCGCGCAACGCATTGTTCAGCGGCCTGTTTCCCAACGAAATCGCCGCGCGGTTCCCCGATTGGTGGGGCGAACGTGAAGACGAGACGCTGAACGCGCACGAGAAGGATCTACTGGAAGCGCAACTCGTGGAAATGGGCCGCAAGGTGCACGTGAAGTACGACAAGATTTCGTCGTCGCACGAGGCGGATGAACTGGAGCGGCGGCTCGCAAACGCCATCGCTCCAGAAGGCATCAGCGCGTTCGTGTTCAACTTCGTGGACCTGCTCACGCATGGCCGGTCGGAGTCAGCCATCCTCTACGAAGTTGCGCGCGACGAAATTGCCCTGCGCCAGCTCACGCTCCAGTGGTTCAAGCGCTCCGCGCTCTTCAGCGTGTTGCAGGAGGCCGCCCGCCGCAAGGTAAAAGTGCTGGTCACGAGCGATCACGGGTCCATCCACTGTCACACGCCCGCTACCGTCTTCGCCAAGCGAGACGCTACACAGAACCTTCGCTACAAGTTCGGCGAAGACCTCCGCGCCGAGAATCCGGAGCTGGCCCTGCTGTTCAAGAACGAGGACTCGCTCAAGCTGCCGCGTCGCGGCCTCGGTGCAAATACCTTGCTGGCCACCGGGGACAGCTTCTTCGTATATCCCACCAAGCTGCGCGAATACCAGAGTCGCTACCGGGGTTCGTTCCTGCACGGCGGTGTCACCCCCGAGGAATGCATTCTTCCGGTTTCGCTTCTGACTCCCAAGCGGTAGGCCATGTACCGTCGCTTGCTGCGGTATCTTCGGCCGCATACGGCCCGGATGGTGGGCACCATCGCGTGCAACGTCATCGCCGCCATCCTCGACGTCTTCTCCCTGACGTTGTTGGTGCCGTTCCTCAACGCACTGTTTGGTGAGCAGCACCTGATACCAAAGGCCGCCGCCGGCGGCGCCGACCTGTCGGCGCACGAGAGCTGGATCAGCAGGCTCCAGGAACAATTGGTCGGAGCCTTCCTCGATCCGGCCAACCGCCTTGGTTCGGTGGAAGCGATGATGGTGGCGATCATTGTCATCGTCTTCATCAAGAATGTCTTTGTGTGGCTCAGCGGACAGCTCGGCGCCTCGCTCCAGGAGAACGTCACGCGCGATCTGCGTGACAGCGTGTTCCAGCACCTGCAACGGCAACCCCTCGGCTACTTCCAGAACACCAAGACCGGGCAGATCATCTCGCGGGTATTGTCCGACACGGAGCAGACGAAGGCGCTGATCACCGAACTCGTGACTCGATCGCTGCTGAGTGCGGCGACCATCGTCGGTACCATCGCCATCCTGATGAGCTACTCGGTGCAGCTGACATTCGTGTCGCTTGTCATCGCACCTCTCCTCACCCTCTCGCTCCAGCCCGTACTACGGAAATTGCGCAAGGGTCACCGGCGCCTCCGCGGCGACTACGGCGAGATCACGAGCGTGTTGCAGGAGGTAGTGAGCGGCGTGCGCCTCGTGAAGTCCTTCCGCGGCGAACCATACGAAGACGGCCGATTCATGGAAGCGAGCCACCGGTATTCATCCGGCATGGTCCGCATCACGCGTATTGCCGCCCTCTCGCAACCAATGACGGAACTGATCGGCACATCGGTCGCGATGTTGATCCTCTGGATTGGCGCCCGTGAAGTGATTTCAGGGTCCGGGGCAATGGACCCCGCAACACTCATGGTGTTCATGCTCATGGTGATGCGACTGCTCCCGCCGCTCAAGCAGCTGTCCCAGGTCCCCACGACGGCACAACAATCGTTCGCGTCGGCCGAGCGGTTGTTCGAGGTGCTGGACCTTCCAACGGAAGCACAAACGGACAACGGAACGGCCGTGGTATCGCAGCTCCAGGAGTCGCTTGCCTTCGACGCCGTATCTTTTTCCTACGGCGACGACACGGTCCTGCGCGATGTGAGCTTTGTGGCGAAGCGGGGCGAGGTCATCGCGCTCGTCGGCGCGAGCGGGGCAGGGAAGAGCACACTCGTCGATCTCATTCCGCGATTCTATGAGCCTACCGGCGGGCGCATTCTGCTCGACGGCGTGGATACCAGGGAGATTGCATTGGGATCGCTGCGGGGCCTCACCGGCATCGTCAGTCAGGACACCGTCTTGTTCAACGACACGGTGCGCAGCAACATTGCCTACGGCGCCGCCGGCCGATTCACGGATGCGCAAATCGAGGCGGCCGCGCGCGCCGCGAACGCGCACACCTTCATCACGGAACTCCCCGACGGCTATGCCACCGTGCTCGGCGAACGCGGCACACGCCTGTCGGGCGGTCAGCGGCAGCGGCTCGCCATCGCGCGCGCACTCCTCACCGATCCTCCCATCCTCATCCTCGACGAAGCGACATCCGCGCTCGATACGGAGTCCGAACGGCTCGTCCAGGAAGCCATCGACCGGCTGCTCGCCGGACGCACCGTCTTCGTCATCGCGCACCGGCTGTCCACCGTCGTCCACGCCGATCAGATCCTCGTGCTCGATCGTGGTGAGATCATCGAGCGAGGATCGCACGCGTCTCTGCTCACCCTTCGGGGCGCATATCACCGGTTGCATGCCGCGCAGCTCCGGCGCGAGTCGGACGATGCCGCATAACACGGGAGCACGCTGACGTGCGGACAATGTTCTATCACACGGAGCAACATTGGACGGGCGCCACGCGCGCAACCGTTGTTGCCGCCCGCGGGCTTGCCGCGCGCGGTGAACCGGTCACCGTCGTCTGCCAATCCGGTTCAGCCCTCCAGCAGACGCTGTCCGGAGACTCCCTCGACGTGGTCGCCATGCCCGCCGACAGCCTCTTCGGGCGAGACGCATGGCGGTTGCGCGCCGTGCTCAAGGAGAAGTTCGTCGAGGTCGTATTTCTCCACACCGAGCGGGAGCAGCTCGCTGTGAGCTCTGCGATGCGCCTGGCGGAACGCGGCGCGATCATTCGTCGAATTCCCGCGGGCGGAAGTGTCATGGGCAATCGCAAGGCGGGCGGGCGCGGCTCGGCATCGCGCCTGCTTTTCGCTACCGAGGCGGATCGGGCGCGCTCGGCAGCGGGTGATCGCGCGCTCCTGGCGCCCCTCGGCGTCACTGTCGTTGCCATGCCGGAAACACGGGCGGCCGCGCGCGCGGATCTCGGAATCGCCGACGAAACACAACTGATCGTGTGCGCGCTGGACCGGTTGGCCCGGAGTCGCGTGAACACCGCGCTGCGCACCCTCGCACTGCTTGCGGCGCGGCATCCCGAACTCCGCCTCGTGCTCGTGGGGCATTGCGTGAACGTTGATGACACGCGAATGCATGCCGCCGCGCTCGGCGTCACCACCCTGGTGCGCTTTCTTGGCGAGCGTCGCGACATGTCCGCGGTTCTCGCGGCCGCCGATGTCGGTTGGGTGGCCGCAGAAGGCGACGACGGTGCGTTTGCCTGTCTGGACTTCATGGCCGCGGGCGTTCCCATCATTGCCGAGCGCTCGCCACTGCTGTCGAGCTACGTGCCCGACGGTATCGCTGGCGTGCTCCTTCCGCAGGCCGAGCCAAGCGAAACGGCATCGGCGGTCGCGCGCTTCCTGGCCAACGAGGGTGAGCGCGTCTCGATGGGCAATGCAGGGCGCACGCGCGCGCAGCGCGATTTCAGTGAGAAGGCAATGGTCGACGGGTTCGTGGCGGCTGCGGAGATCGCGGGTGATCGGGCGCAGTGGGCCATTCGGTGAGCGGCAAGCGACCCACGATCGCGCACTACCTCCAGTATTTCGCGTTGCGTGGCGCCGTCGGCATCCTCGAGCGCTTCAGCTTCCGGCGTGCGGGCGATATCGGCGCGTGGCTCGGATTGCTTGCATTCCGCCCTCTGGGAATCCGGCGCGCCGTGGTCGAACGACAATTGCGCGCGGCGTTTCCCGGGCTTGAAGACGGCGAGATTCAACGGATCGCTCGCGAGTCGTACGCGAATCTCGGCCGTACGTCCATTGAGGCGGCGATCTCGGCGACGAGAACGCCGCAGGAACTGGTGGACCTCTTCGAGCGTGTGGACGGATGGGACATCGTGGAGCGCGCGCAGGCATCGGGCAAGTGCATCGTCGTGAGCGGTCACCTGGGAAACTGGGAAATTGGGGGCGCGTATGTCGCCGCGCGTGGCTTGAAGTTGGAGGCCGTCGCGCGCGGCATGGAGAACCCGGTGTTCGACGAGTACCTCACCGAAACCCGCCGGAAGATCGGCGTGAATGTCATCCACGACTCCGACGCCGTGCGTCGCGTTCCTCGTGCCGTGCGGGAAGGGAGCGTCGTCGCGTTCCTGTTCGATCAAGGCGCCGCGGGACTGGCGTCCACATGGGTTCCATTCTTTGGGCGCTACGCCAAGACACCGCGGGGGCCAGCCGTCTTCGCGCTTCGTCTCGGGGCGCCGGTGATATTCGCGGCGGCCATCAGGTTGCCCAATGATCGCTACTACCTCACGTTCGAGGAGGTCGTCGTCGATCGGTCGGGTGAGCGCGAAGCGGCGGTGGACCGGATTGTCGACGGCTACACCAGGGCACTGGAGCGCTGCGTGCGACGGTATCCCGAGCAGTACTTCTGGCAGCATCGACGCTGGAAGCATCAGCGTCCCGGTACGCCACCCGAATTGGGAGACCCATCGTGAACGAACGAGTGACGCGCGCGCTTCGCGGCGACGCGCGAGCCTGGTTCGGCGTGAGTGTCATCGTGATCATGGTGCTGCTCGCGGTGCTCGCTCCCCTCGTGTCGCACCACGATCCATTGCGCATCGACCTCGTGAACCAGCTTCAAGGTCCTTCCACCGCACACTGGCTTGGTACGGACATCCAGGGGCGGGACGTCTGGGCGCGATTGGTCTATGGTGCTCGCATCTCGCTCTCGGCCGGCGTCGTTTCGCAGGCCATCGCGCTCTCCATTGGGCTCACCATGGGGCTGATCGCCGGATATTACGGCGGATGGTTGGATGAACTCGTGATGCGGCTCGCCGATGTCACACTTGCCTTCCCCACGCTTCTGCTGCTGATCGCAATGGCCGCCGCGCTCCAGCCGTCAATCGGAGTGGTATTTCTCACCATCGGCATCGTTGGCTGGGCGGGGATGGCGCGCCTCGTCCGCGGGCAGGTTCTCGTCGTTCGCCAGCTCGAGTTCGTGCAGGCGTCCAGGGCGCTGGGTTCACGCGACGCGCGGGTGATCGCACTCCACGTACTACCGAGTGTGATCGCACCGGTGCTGATCGCGGTGACGCTTGGTGTTGCCGCGGCCATCATGGCGGAATCGGCGCTCTCGTTTCTCGGTCTCGGCGTCCAGCCTCCCACGCCGAGTTGGGGCTCGATGATCGCGGACGGCCGCGACCTGAATCAGTTGCGCAACGCACCATGGACATCGCTCGCTCCCGGCCTGGCGATCGGCGCGGCGGTTCTCGGATTCAACCTGCTCGGTGATGCGCTGCGCGATGCGCTTGATCCGCGCCATTCTGCCAGGAGCGGCGCCATCGACGCGCCGCCGTCGGCCAGGAGCTGAGCGTGTCTTACGATGTCGAGCAGTTGCGTCGAGATGAGTTTCCATGGGCCCACGCCCATGAATGCGTGTACATGAATGCCGCGAGCACGGGACCCATGCCGGAACGGTCCATCAGGGCGGTGAACGCGTTCACGCGCGAACGAGCGCAACCCCAATATCTCACCTTCGAGCGTCAATTCGGTGCGCTCGATGAATCGCGCACGTTGATCGGTCGTCTCATCAACGCGAGCACGTCGGACATCGCACTCACCACTAACACCGGCGCGGGGATCAACCTCGCCGCATGGGGCCTCCCCCTCGGCGCCGGCGACGAGGTCGTGGTGTCTGATGGCGAATTTCCAGCGAACATGTATCCGTGGATGGCCGCGTCCCGCGCGCGCGGGTTCGCGTTGCACGTCGTGCCCATGAGGGACGGTGTGATCGACAACGATGCGCTGCTCGAGGCCACGAGCAGACCGCGCGTGCGCGTCTTGTCGGTGTCGTGGGTCGGTTTTTCCAGCGGCGCCATGGCCGACGTCCAACGGCTTGGCGCGGCGTGCCGGTCGCGGGGCATTCTACTTGTGGTGGATGGCATTCAGGCGGTTGGGACGCTGCCCATCGACGTCACCACTCTTCCCGTGGACATGCTCGCGTGTGGCGGTCAGAAGTGGTTGCTGGCGCCGTGGGGGACTGGATTCACATACGTCCGCCCGGACGTGCTGCCGCTGATCACGCCGCAGCCCGTGAGCTGGATGGCCGTGCGGGACTCGGACGATTTCTCACGGCTCGTGAACTATGACCTTACCTGGCGCAACGATGCGCGGCGATTCGAACAGGTGACGCTGCCATACCAGGATTTCATCGGTCTCGTGTCCAGCCTCACACTGCTCCATGAGTTGGGGCCGGACGCCGTGGCGGGGCATATCCACCGGTGCGCCGAACAGCTGCTGGTTGGGGCGCAGGACATCGGTATGGCGACCGTTACGCCGGTTTCGTGTCATGCGGGCATCGCGTCGGTGCGCCCGAAGGACGCAGTAGCCGCCAGCCGGCGTTTGAATGACGCGAAGGTGATTCATTCCGTTCGCGAGGGCACCATTCGGCTCGCGCCGCATTGCTACACGAATGCGGGGGATATCGTCACGACGTTAGCTGCCTTGGCGGGCTGACCGGCTTGCCGGCACGCGCCTTCTCCGGCGCGGTGCTGAATGAAGGCCCGCGTTCCAGCGGCGAACCTCGATCCACCAGCGCGCGAAGTGCGCCTTGCAGGGAGCACGGCCTGATGACTGGCTGACGCTCTCTGTTCGACAACGGTGCGAGTGGACTCCGGGGCGTGTGAGGTTTGACCTGCAACGCCGAAAGCCC
>JBDUCM010000150.1:0-12294 GCA_040003455.1 bacterium | reverse complement strand
CGCTGCATATCTCAAGAGCCTGCCCGCGAACATTCTCGATCGCGTGGAAGTGGTGCCCAATCCATCCGCCAAGTACGATCCGGAAGGCATGGCCGGCATCATCAACATCGTCCTCAAGCAGAACGTCGATCTCGGCGTCAGTGGCGGCGCGAATGCCAGCGCGGCAAAGAGTGACCGGTATGGTGCGTCCGCGAACATCGGCTACCAGAGCGGGCCGCTCACCACGTTCTCGTCGCTCGGCATCAATGCGGACAATCGCAACGTGCTCGGCATCAACGACCGCGAGCGCATTGACGCGCTCTTCACGCCGCTGTCGTACACCAATCAGGACATCACGACACTCACCGGAAACGGCGGCCAGAATTTCACGACGAACGTGGACTACAAGCTCACGCCGCGCGACGTGCTGTCCAATGCTTTCTCCTTCAATCACCGTACGTCGAACGAATCGACCACCAGCGCGTATTCGGAGCTCAACGCGGCGCAGGCACTCTCGGATCGCTATGATCGCGTGCGGGGCACCGGTGCCGCCGGCACCACCTTCGACTATGACTTGGCGCTCAAGCGCACACTGGAGCCGCGCAAGCACGAGCTGTCGGGTGAGGTGCGATTCAACCGTTCGCACGACACGGACGGCACGGCTCTCTGGAAAGAATTGCCGCTCGCCAGCGGCGTGGCGGCGGGCTCGCGGCTCGAAAACGAGCGCGACAACACCGACGCCGTGACGAAGCAGTTCACCGCGCAGACGGACTACGTGCGCTCGTTCGGCCAGCGCACGAAGCTGGAGACGGGCGTCAAGAGCAACACCCGCTGGATGGATCGGGACTTCTCCGTGCTCAAGGACTCGCTGGGCACCGGTGCATGGTTGCGAAGCAATTCGAGCAATGCCCTCACGTTCAACGAAACGGTCAATGCCGGCTATGCCGTCCTGAGTCAGGGCGCCGGGAAGTTCGATCTCCAGGCCGGCCTGCGCGGCGAACTCGCGTCGCGCGACTTCCGCCTGGCGTCGTCGGGCCAGAGCTATCCGTACAAGTACGGCAGCATCTTTCCCAGTGGCGTGGCCCTTTACAATGTGAACGACGCCACGCAGGCCAAGGTGAGCTACTCGCGCCGCATCCGGCGGCCCGGTACGCAGGAATTGAATCCGTTCCCGTCGTTCTTCGACTTGCAGAACGTCTTCATCGGCAATCCGCAACTCAATCCCGAATACACCGACGCGTACGAACTGGGCCTGACGCGCAGCGGTTCGCTCGGCTCATTGCAACTGTCGCCCTTCTATCGCCGCACGTCCAACGTCATCCGCGTCATCGTCAACACCGCCGACCAGATTGATGGACGGGAAGTGACGTCGATCAGCTTCAAGAATCTGGCGACGAGCAACTCATGGGGGACCGACGTGAACGGTTCGCTGCGGCTCGGCAGCAAACTGAACGGATTTGCGGGCTTCAACATTTTCAAGATGGTGACGGACGGCGGTTCGCTGAGCGCCGTCAGCTCCGATGCGGTTGCGTGGTCCGCGCGGCTGAACGGCACCACGCAGATCACCCCAACGCTCTCATTGCAGGCGAACTATCAGTACCGCGCGCCGATGAAGATCGAGCGGGGCGAGTTTGCCGCGATGCAAAACTTCAACTTTTCGCTACGCAAGAAGATCGACGGCGACAACTCGGCCATTACGCTTCGCGTCCTGGATCCGTTCAACACGAACAAGTTTCGCATCAAGGTGGGAGACAGCAACATCACCCAGCTTACTGAGCGGACTGCGGGGGTGCGGAGCGTGTTCCTGACGTACTCGTATACGTACGGACAGGCGCCACGAGTCCGTCAGCCGAAGCCGGATGAGAGTGGGCAAGGAGCGGCCGGCTTTCCGTAAGACGTCGGGCTTATGGTGGACTCTCTGACGGGCGTTGAGTACAACCAGAGCATGAGCGTGAGAGAGAGCCACCAGCGGGAGCAAGAGCGTGAGCGTGAGCCTCCAGCACTGAGCATATCAGGGCTCGAGCTTGAGCTCTGAGCTGGAGCTCGAGCTCTATCAAGCTCAGTGCTGGTGGCTCACGCTCATGCTCCCGCTGATGGCTTACTCTCCATGCTCGAGCTCAACGGGTTTCAGGTTTCTCCGTAACGGGCTGCCCGATGCGTGCGCGACAACAAGAGCATGAGCATGAGAGGGAGCCTCCAGCGGGAGCATGGGCGTGAGCTCGAGCCATAGCTCTGAGCTCGAGCTCGAGCCCTGATATGCTCAGTGCTGGAGGCTCACGCTCACGCTCATGCTCCCGCTGATGGCTCCATCTCCATGCTCGAGCTCAAGGGTTTCGTCTACTGCCCGCTCACCGGCCGTGCCGGCGCCACAGTGGCAGCCTTGCCTGCATCGAGATCATTCCAGTTCATGATCGCGTTGAAGCCGAGCATGTAGGTGCCCTGCGTTTGCCAGCGCCAGAAGGGACGGATGCCGAACATCACCACGTGGCCCTTGCCGACAGGGGCGTCGATGAGCTGCGCGCGGCCGGCGATGGATTGTCCGCCCGCGAGCGTGCCCGAGAGGAGCATCTCGTTCGGGTTGGTGGGGAATTGCATGACCACGCGCGGCCGGGGGCCGTCGGCTGCGCCGAAACCTCCAAAGCCGCCGCCGCCACCACCACCGCCGCCAGCACCACCACGGCCGCCGCGACCAGCGCGACCGCCTTCAGTGGTGGCCGCCTCGGCGGCTGCCGATGCGGAATCCCACGGAGACAATGCAAGCTTCGTGGCGTTCGGGGTGACGTTCTGGCTCAGGCCAGGCGCGCCGCCGCGGCCACCACCAGCGAAGGCGCCGGCGCCGCCCGCGTTGAGCACGGGCGCCTGGTTGAAGTACACGGGAAGCTGATTGCCTTCGTAGCCGTACACGAGGGGACTCTTCTTGTCGGAGATGATGCCGCGAAGAATCGTTCCGCGCGCGAACAGTTCGTTCGGCGTTTCAACCGTGATGCCGCTCGTGAGGTTGTATTCCGGGAAGATGGTGGCCGTGGAGCCTTCCGTGATGAGCGTTCCACCATCCTGCACGAACTTGTACAGGTTCATCAGCCCTTCGATGCCCATTCCGCCGCGGATGTCGTCGCTCTGATCCATGTAACCCAGGCTTTGCGTCGTGGGCGTCTTCTTGTACGGCAGTGGTGCGTTGCCGGTCATGGGCATGCCGGCAACCTGTGACTGCGCATTGCCGCCCACGTGCGGGAAGATGATGACGTCATACTTCGAGCGCAGGTTGCCGTCCTTCAGCTTCTGGTCGGCGAAGTAGGTATACGGCACGCCGTAGGTGTCCAGCGCCGCGCGGACCCACCCTTCGTCCTGCGTACGCGTCCAACTGTGCACGTAGCCAATGCGCGGAATGTCGAGATCGTGCGCCTTCACGCTCGGAGCGGAGGACACGGCGACTGCGGACAGGCCGAGGTCGCGGAGCTGCGTTCCGAGCTTGGTGGCGTCGCCGGCGGGAACGATGATGGCGCCCGCGTGGAACTTCCTGCCGCCCGCCTCGAAATCGTCTTCCGCGGCGGACATCTTCACCGCCGGATTCTTGAAGCGGAAGGTCATCAGGTTGTTGTCCGCCGTGTTGTCCACGATGAGCACCGGTCCTGAACCTTCCACGCCGCCAGCGGCCTTCACGTCAGCGGTGACCATCGCCATCTGCTGGCCGAGCACACTCTTGTCGCCCGTGGGGGTGATGACGAGATCGCGCATGAGCTGGAACGTCCAGCCCGTGTCATCGTACGGCGCCGGGTTGGCAACGGGATAGTTCTGAAGCGAGAAATACATGTCGGCCAGCGTGCGATACGGCTGGTCGGCGCGAACGATATAGTCGCCCGCCTTCACATCCATGCCGGCCACCTTGAAGGCGCTGGTGGCGGTATGGATTTCGAGCCCCTGGTGCCGTAGCTCGTTGATGGCATCGGCGGTGTTGGCCTTGTGGTGCTGGCCTGCGGGGATGATCCATGCCGAGACGGGGCCATTCTTGCCCTTGTCCACCGACCGCTTGTTCTTCAGCCAGTAGTTCTCCAGGAACATTCCCTTGTTGTCTGCCACCTGCTTCAGGGAAATGAGGATGGCCGATTCCTGAATGTTCGTGTTGTTGCGCGGGCCCCACTTGATGGATGGCAGTGGCGGGTTGGGACGGAACCACTCCTTGCTCGTGGTGGTCGCGGGCAGGGTCAGGTTCGGATTGTTGTCCGGGCCGTAGCTCTGCACTTCATAGAAGCGCCCCACCGCGTTGTGTGAGTGCGCGATGAAGAACATGTAGTTCGGTACCCAGCCGTCGTAGAAGCCGTACGTGAAGACGCCGGGAACGCCGCGCTTGGTCATCTCCATCACGTCGTTCTGCGCCATCACCCACCACTCGTTCACCGTGATGGCGTCGAGCTGGTCGTTGTAAGGGCCCGTGCCGGTGCTCGAGTAGAGGTAGGACTGCGCCTCGTGCAGATCGTGCAGGATGGTGGGGGTCCACTCCAGGAACGTCTTGGTTGTGGCCCGGGTGAGCGACAGGAACTGGCCCATGCCGTCACGATTGTTGTCGTGCTGGACGTATTTGCCCCAGTACATCACGGGCAGCCGGGCATCGCCCGTCGCGCGATTCTTGTTGAAGTAGTAGGTGTCCACCACCTTCTCGCGCCCGTCCACTTCCAGTACCGGCGTGATGAAGGTGATGACGTTGTTGCGGATGTTCTGGATGAAGGGGGTCTCTTCCACCGCCAGCCGGTACGCGAGCTCCATGAGCATCTCGGGACCGCCGGTCTCGGGCGAGTGCATGCCGCTGGTGATCCAGTAGATGGGCTTCGCGGTCTTGAGCAGCGCCTGAGCCTGCGCCTCGGTGGTCTTGCGGGGGTCGGTGAGTTGCTTGAGCTGACCCTTGTAGGTCTCGAGGTTCTTGATGGTGGCTTCATCGGCAACGGCGAGGACGATCATGTCGCGCCCTTCCTCGCTCTTGCCAATGCGCCAGACCTTGATGCGTGGCGACACCTTCGCGAGTTCGTCGAAGTAGCGATGGATGTCGTACGCGTGAGTGAGCTCGCCGGGGGTGCCGACGATCTTGCCAAGGAACTTGAGGGGCGTCGGCACGGTGGACGACGCGGGAAGGTGATCGACGAGCTCCGTGGTGATGCGCGGATCCTGGAGATATTCCTTGATCTTTGCCGTGTACTCCGGGTCATTCGCCTGCTGTGCGCGGGCGGACGGAGCGGCGAAAGCCAGGGCGGTAGTCGCGATACACGCAATCGCAACGCGTTGAGCGGAACACCTGATGTGAAACATCCTGCCTCCTCGAGATGGCCGGGGAAGGCCCGAACGATGGGTGAGGAAAATGCGGGGGGATCGGGCGCTCGCCTACCACGCCTCCGACGGCATACGGTCGCGAGGCAATTGACGTTGGATCGCCGGTGGTCGCAAGCGTCCGGCGGTGTCAGAAATCCCAGCTCAGCCCGATGGCGGGGAGGCGCGGGATGGCGGCGGTCGGGTTCACGCGTCGCAAGAAACCACCACGCCCGTCGAACTGCACGTAGGTGTAGTAGCCGCGCGTATTGTCCGCATTGAGCACATTATAGATCTCCGCAAACACCGACCCGTGCCAATGTGCGGTATCGATGAATCGCATCCAGCGCACATCGAAGCGTTGGTATGCCGGGAGGGTGGCTCCGTTGTACGTATCATTCGCGATGTAGCCGGCCAACTGGTAGTGATCAGGGAATCGCGCAACGGTATCCACCCGGACAAACGTGGTGGTGTACGGCCATCCCGAGTGCCAGGTGAACGCCACACTCAGCCGCCAGCGATCGTCATCCGGGTGGAAGGTGCCATCCAGGTTCACGGCGTGGCGCTGGTCCGCCTGGCTCGCAATCCAGACGCCGTTCACCTGTTCGCGGGCTTCCGCCAGAACATAACTCGCCGTCCAGTCAAGGGTCTGGCCATGCTCTCGGCGCACCAGGAACTCCGCGCCGCGTGCACGCCCCGCCGTCGGTACCACGCGGAGGTGATCCCAGGTGAGCTCCGGCAACAGCTCCACGCTTCCGTCGGCGTTGTTCGCTCCATAGGGCCAAAGCGCGGTCTGGTCGCGATTGTACAGCTCCACGCGGCCGAGCAAGCCATTGGCGAATCGTTGGTCGAGGCCGAGTATCTGATGAACGGCACGCTTTGCGGGGAGAAGGGCCTGATCGCCGTTCTCCACGTGGATGGTGCCCACCGACTGGGATTGCGCGGTGGCGCCCCACGCTCCGCGGAGTGTCGTGCGGGACGTCGCCTCCCATGCCACGTTGGCTCGCGGCAGCACCAACGCGTCATCCGTGGCCGAGTTTCGGTCGTAGCGGAGGCCAGCCTCGAGTGTAAGTGAGGCGAACGGTCGCACGCGTGCGGTGGCATACGTTCCAGCCAGCACGCTGCTGGGTGCGAGCTGCACGCGACTGGAATCGACATACGGCACGCGGGCTCGCACGCCATTGGGTTCGCGGGGAAGGGAACTGTCTCGCAGGATGGAACTTGCATACGCATACTGTGCCCGTTCGCGGGCGGCCTCTCCGCCCCACCGTACCACCACGCGCGGTGAGAGGGTCAACGTCCAATCCTGCCGCGCCTTGATCGACGATGTGTTGCGGTCGTCATTGACGGACCCGTCCAACGTCCGATCATCATGCTGGGCGCCGACTCTGGATTGGGATGCCCGCGTTGCCGACAGGATGGTGCTCTGGCGCAGCCTCGCGTCACCGCCATCTGGCGATGGCGACTGTCCTACCCGTCCACTCCAGGACAGCCAGGCGTAGTCACTCGCATAGCGGCTTCGGATCTGCCCGTCCCTGCTCGCATAACTGAGATTGTCGCCGGCGTGCAACACGTGGGCTGTTACGCGTCCGCTGGCGAACCACTCCTCCGGCAGGTCGTAGTGCACCTTGGCGAATGCGTCGTCGTACTTTGGCGTGAGCGAATCGCCGGCGCTCGCGAGCTTCAATGCCAGCTCGAGATATCCACGACGGTACGACGCGAGCCAGCCGCCACGGCCCTCGGCAAAGCCGCCCTGCGCCTGACCGCGGGCGTTCATCAGGCTGATGCCGAGGCTCGTGTGAACGCGATCCGTCATGGGTTCAACCGATTGCATCGCGAACGCGCCGGTCAAGCGATTGCCGATATCGGCTGTGAGTCCCCCCAGCGTGAGGTCCACTGCGCCGATCGACTTCACGTCGAGGATCGAGAACGATCCGCCAAGGTCCTCCAGGTGAAATGGCCGGATGAGTTCCATGCCGTCGAGCGTGGTGTACAACTCCGAACCCGAACCGCCGCGAACGCGAAAGTCGGAGGAGAAATCGTCTGCGGCGATACCGGGCAATCGGTTCACGGCGCGGTAGATATCCTCGCCAATCTGCGGCGCCGCCTCGATCTGCGCGCGCGAGAATGTTTGAGAGGCGGCGACACCATTCTGCATCATGCCGAAGGTGCCGGGTGTCACGACCACCGACGCCAGCGCAACCGAAGCGCGGGTCATCAACAGGGCGAGCGGTGGTCGCGCTTCGGCGTCCACATACTGCGCCGGCATGACCACCGGTGCATAGCCGAGCCGCGTGACACGAAGGGCATATGCGCCCGGCTGGGGAAGCTTGAACTCGAACTGGCCGGAGTCGCGCGAGAGTACGGAAACGTGCGCGAGTGGCACTTCTATCCGGGCACCTTCCACCGGCGCGCCGCTCTCGGCGTCGCGCACCACGCCGCGCCACAGAATTGTGGCCGTCGAGGTTGTGCTGCCGACGGGGGCCGCGACCAGCACCACCTGGCCCGTTGGGGAGAGCATCGCGACAATGCCACTTCCCGACAGTGCGCGGGCGAGCGCCGCGCCGGCGCGCATGTCGGTGCCGCGAAGGGTCACCGGGCGGCTCAACCCCGGCAGCCTGTTGTCAGCCACGAATGAAAACCCCGCGCGGCGGGCAATCGAATCGACCGCGGCCCTCAGAGGAATGGCCCGAAAGTCGAAGGAGACGAGGGTAGTGAGGGGGGGCGGCAACTCACGCACCGCATCGAGCGCCGCGAAGCCTGACGACGCGGGCACTCCCTGGCTCCGTGCGGCATGGGGCAGCGCGACCAGGGCGAACGCGCAGCAAGCCAGTGCCTGCCTGTGGGCGGACCGGGATATCATGGCTGCGTACCTCGTACCAGCGTGACGATACGTCCGGTGCGAACCGCCTTCAACCCGAGCGCCATCGCAACGCCGTCAAACACGGCGTCTCCTTTCTGCGCGGCGAGGAAGCGTGCACTGAGGCGACGCCCGCCCAATGATGGTTCGCCCAGTCGTACATCGGCATCGTACCAGCGCGAGAGCACCGGCAGCGCATCTGACAGGAGTGCGTTGTCGAATTCGAGTTCGCCACGCATCCATCCGAGCCGTGCTTCCACATCCACGCCGTGCGCCGTCATCGCGGCGCCAGCACCAGTGAGCTCGCCGACGTCGCCGCGTTCCAGCACCACGGCGGTGCCGCCCTGCTGCGACCCAGCGAGCGAGACTCGGCCATCCGCAACCGCGATCTCGGCGCGCGCAAGCTCAGGGTACGCCGCGACAACGAACCGTGTGCCAATGTCTTCAATGACGCCGCCCTTGATATGCACGCGAAAGGGCCGACTGGCTTGATGAACCACCGTGAAGTATCCGCTCCCATCGAGTGTTACATCACGCGCCGCTACGCCATACCCGACGCCAAGACGCAGCGTGCTGCCGGGACCGAGCACGACGTTTGTGCCGTCGGCGAGCGTGACCGTGCGAGGTTGCGTGCCCGACGACGCGATGAGTTGCTCGCCGATGTTGTTGGCTTTGCCGCGTGCTGCGTATTGCCAGGCACCCAGCGCGACCAGCAGTCCCGCCGCGAGGGCCGCGGCGGCGGTCCACGCTACTCGCGGACGTCGCCGATGGACGAGAACCGTGGAGGGCACCGCGTCATTCCGCTCGAGTCGCTGCGCAATCGCGGCATTGACGCTTGCCCAGGCGGCGTCAGCATTCGCGTGTTCGCGCGGCGGCTGGAACGCGCGTCCGAGAGCGTCGGCCATTTCCCGCCCGGCAGCATCGTCGCTCAGTTGGGCGACATCATCCGGTGTTGCCGAGCCGGACAAGGCGCGGTCGATGAGACGGTCCCGAGGGGAAAGTCCTGGTCCTTCGAGCGAATCCTCTGATGAATCGCTTGGCACGTCGGGCATGATGGCAGGGTTTGGATTGCAGCTACGACACCCGCACGATCCAAAACCCCACAATCACGCCATTCCGTCCGGTGCAGAGCCGCGCATGACCTCACGGAGCGCCTTGAGGCCGCGAGCGAGCTGGTTCTCCACGCCCTTTGCGGAAATGTCCAGGGCTTCCGCGATTTCCTGGTAGCTCAGGCGATCGCGCCAGCGAAGCTCCATGGTGAGCCGCATGCGTGGGGGCAGGGAGGCAAGTGCCGCCACGAGACGTTGGTACTGGTCGTCGCGTTCCAGTTCGTCATCGATCCCTGCCACCGGATGCAGGTGGCCGTCGGCGGGATCCACCGCTGCCCTTGACCATCGGTCCTCGACCAGGCGGCGCCGTCGCACGTTCAGCGACCGGTTCCGAACCGCGGCATACAAGTACCCGCGGAGGGTGGATTGCACACGCAAGGTTGCCCGATCTACCCAGATGTCGGCGAACAGCTCCTGTACAACCTCTTCGGCAATGGCGCGACTCTCGACGAACCTGCGGGTGAACGCGATGAGCGCCGAGTAGTACGTGCGAAAGACGAGCTCGAATGCTTGCGCATCGCCGGCCCGTATTCGGGCGACGACGTCGTCCGGGATCATCGGAAATTCACCGGCCGCTGTTCATCGGTCCGCCGCATGCACAAACATACCGGTCCTGTGACGAGGCGGGCGGCTGTTCGACGTGAGATGCGATGAAATGCTCCCCTGGGCGATCTGGCGTGGCCGTTCGACTGCTTACATTTCGTCATGCGCATACTGAGAAAAGCCACCGATGTTCCCAAGCGCTCGCTGTGGCAGCGGATCAAGGACGTTGCCCTCACGGATGTGGCGGTGTTGGCGCGGGGCGGGGTGTCCGTCGGCTCACTGGAGGGCCTCGAACAACTTCTCCTCGAAGCCGATCTCGGCGTCCCCACCACGCTGAAGCTGGTGGCGGAGGTTGAACGGCGCGCCCAGCGCGGCCACGTGAAGACGCAGGACGAGTTTCATCGTGCGTTGCAGGAAGGGGTGGTGGCGGCCCTCATGGCAGGCAACAGCGATCCAGCCATGGCCTTCGCCGCCACGGGGCCTACGATTGTTCTTGTCGTCGGCGTGAACGGTGCGGGAAAGACCACGTTCATTGGCAAGTTGTCTGCTCGGTTGCGCGCACAGGGAAAGTCCGTGGTGGTTGCCGCCGGCGACACATTTCGCGCTGGTGCGATTGACCAGCTTCGCGTGTGGTCGGAGCGCACGGGTTCACACTTCATCTCGGCAACGGCTGGCGCAGACCCGGCGGCGGTGGCGTTCGACGCTATTGACGCCACGATTGCGCGCGGCGCGGACGTCCTCATCATCGATACCGCGGGGCGCCTGCACACCAGCGAGGGCCTCATGACCGAATTGAAGAAAGTCGCGCGCGTGATTACGAAGCGAATGCCAACAGCACCCCACGAGACGTTGCTGGTACTCGATGGCACCATCGGACAGAATGCGGTGCAGCAGGCCAAGATCTTCGCGGCCGCGGTGCCGGTGAGTGGACTGGTGGTCACGAAGCTGGACGGCACCGCGCGCGGCGGCGTCGTCGTCGCGGTGCACGAGGCCATCGACGTGCCGGTGAAATTCCTCGGTGTTGGCGAGCAGAGTGACGACTTGATCGTCTTCGACGCAGCATCGTTTGCCGAGGAGCTTTTGGACTCCGAGTGAGGCGAACGGTCGCTGGGCCAGCGCGTCTGCGCCTCGATACTCCCGTCACGTACGTGAAGGGGGTTGGGCCCATGCGGGCCGAGGCGCTCAAACGCCTCGGCGTGGTGACGGCGGGCGACCTGCTTTATCACATCCCGCATCGCTACGAAGACGCGAGCACCATTTCCGCCATCGCGTCGCTCGAGACCGGCATGCAGGGCACCATCATCGGCCGGGTCATCTCCAAGGGTATCCTGCCCACGAGAAAGGGGCTGCGCGTCTTCCAGGCGGTGCTCAAGGACGACAGCGGCATGATCGAAGTGTCGTGGCCGGGCCAGCCATTCCTCGATCGCACCATCGACAAGGACGACGTCCTGCTGGTCACGGGGCTCGTGCGATTCTTCCACGGTCGCCAACTCGTTCCACGCGAGTTCGTGAACCTTGGCGATGAGGACAGCGGAACGGCAAAGGGACGCGTGCTGTCCGTCTATCCGGCAACGGAAGGGTTGTCGTTCAAGGTCATCCGCGGCATCATCGAGGCGCACCTGGATGAGCTGCTGCCCCAGGTGACGGAGTATCTTCCGCGCGATGTGCTCAGAGGCGCGGCGGTGCCGTCCATTGGCGACGCGCTTCGAATGGTGCACCGTCCAACGTCGCTAGGTGAGGCGCTCGAGGGGCGCGCACGGCTGGCATTCGAGGAACTGCTGTTCGTGCAGCTCCTCCAGCTCCGGGCCAAGGCGCTCGCGCGCGATGTGCGGCGCGGCATCCGCTTTGACAACAAGCGTGACCTCACCACGAGATTGCGCGAGGTATTGCCTTTCACGCTGACGGCCGCGCAGATGCGTGTGCTGCGTGAGATCTTCGCCGACATGTGCAGCGAGCGGCGCATGCAGCGTCTGCTCCAGGGCGACGTCGGCAGCGGCAAGACGGTCGTCGCACTGTTCGCCGCGATGCTCGCGCTGGAGAACGGCTACCAGGCGGCGATCATGGCGCCGACCGAGTTGCTCGCCGAGCAGCACTTCCGTTCGATGTCAGCGATGCTGGCGCCACTCGGCATCGAGCCGATTCTCCTCACCGGCAGCATCAAGGCGAAGGCGCGCCGCGAGATTGCATCGCGCCTTGGCGAGGCGACGCCGTCGCTCGTCGTCGGGACGCACGCGCTCGTGCAACAGGCCACGGAATTCTCGAACCTCGGCCTCGCCGTCGTCGACGAACAGCATCGCTTCGGCGTGGAGCAACGCAAGGCACTCGGCGCGAAGGGCGAGTCGCCCGACGTACTGCTCATGACGGCGACGCCAATTCCGCGATCACTCGCCCTCACACTTTACGGCGATCTCGATCTCTCCGTGCTCGACGAACGGCCGCCGGGTCGTCAGGCCATCACCACGGCGTTGCGTCCCGAGTCGGCGCGCGCTCGTGCAATGGAGTTCGTGA
>JBDUCM010000149.1:0-12377 GCA_040003455.1 bacterium | reverse complement strand
GCCGTAAGTGAACAGTATTGGCCTAAAGCGCCCGTACGAAGCCTACCCTGGAGTCCCGCACCCCGGGTCATTCACGCACTCGGCCCACAACTACGATTGCTTTGAGCCGTTTAGGCTTGCCGCCCTGCTCTCATTGCGGGAGGTAGCTCGTACCAGGCGCCAGGGCGACGACCTTCACGCCCGCCGCCCGGGCGAGATCCATCGCCGACAGGACTGACTGGTAGGTCGTCCCCGGATGACCGGCAATTTGAATCACCTGCTCCGGCCGGCCCAGATAGACCGCGCGCAATGTGTCCAGAAGCGAGGCGGGGGCGATTGGCGCGCGATTCAGGTAGTACGCGCCACCAGCGCGCACTTCGAGGACGATGGCCGGACTGCTCGCTTCACAACGTGCGTCGCACGGCGTAGGAAGGTGGACGTCCATCGCCTTCCGCGCCGACATTGCCGCCAGGAAGGTGATGATGAGCACGAGCAGTACATCCAAAAACGGGGTGACGTTGATCTCGGCATTCAGTGCACGTACGTGGGCCCCCATGATCGTCTCCAGTGTTCGGGTCACACCGACGATACGGCTCGTTCATTGGCTCCACGTGACGCGCAAGTGAGGTCGCTGTTATCCCTTCATGAAGGTTCGATGACGGGTGCTGGTTTCGCCGGATCGTGCGAACCGAGCCCACAGTGCCGATACTACGAGGGTACGCTCCTGACATGAAGCGTTCGAGGAGGATCACTTTGGCACACCAACGCACGAACGCAACATACGGCCGTCGAGCGCGCGTCTTGTGAGACGGGCGAAGATACTGGGAGCACTCGCGCTTCTGGCGCTCAACGGGTGTTCGGCCCGCACGACACCCATCTGGATTGGTGTCGTCTCACTCTCGACCTCGGAAAACGACGATCTCCGCGGCGCTCAACTCGCCGTCGACGAGGCCAATCGCGCCGGCGGCATCAACGGACGACTGGTCCGGATCGCCGTCGCAAACGACAGCGGCCTGGGTGAACTTGCCGTCCGTGCCGCGAAACATTTCGTGGCGGACGATCGCATCGTGGGCGTCGTCGGCCACATGTCATCGAGTGCCATGATCGCCGCCACGGCGGTGTATGACGGAAAGCTTGCGGCGGTCGCCACGATGGCCACCTCGCCCGCACTCACGGGAATCTCGCCGTGGGTCTTTCGTGTGCCTCCAAGTGATAGCGCCCTCGGCGCCAGGGAGGCACGATTGTTCATCGCGAGGGGTTGGACGCGACTGGCCATGCTCTACGATAACGATGGATATGGACGCGGCATCTCCGCGTTGCTGGCGTCCGAGTTCCGCGCCCTCGGCGGAACAATTGTTCAGCGGAACCCGTTCACCGATGGGTTGCTCGACTTCGACGTCTACGTCCGAAAGCTCGAGCGGCTCAATCCGGACGCCGTGGTCGTATTCTCCGGTCCGCAATCCGGCAATGCGTTCGTAACGGCCGCTTTCTCGCGCCACCTCAAGGCACAGATCATCGGCAGCGATACCTGGCCCTCCTCGCTCGCGCAGAACGCGGCCGCCGAGGGAGTGCTGTGGCCCTCGCTGTTTCCACCGTCGGGCGCGAATACCGCGGCGACGCGTTTCAGAAGCGCCTTCACCACGCGATACGGTCGCGAGCCCGAAGCACTCGCCGCACTCGGTTACGACGCGGCATTGGCAGTGCTGCATGCCATTCGAGAAGGTGGCGCAACGCGCGCAGGGGTGAGAGGCGCTTTGGCGAATCCTCGCGTCGCAGTTGCGGGTGCGACCGGAGCGATCCGGTTCGAGCATGGTGACCGTGTTGGCAGCATGGGCGCGCTGCTTCGCGTCAGCCACGGCCAACTGGTCATCGATGCCCTGTGGGGCGACACAACTTTCCGATCTCCTGCCGTGGACGCGAAACCCCGGTAGAAGCAGTCCATTGGCCACATCCGATTGCGGCATTCGGCATTCGTCGCAACATTCATCGCCGTCAAGCGGCCGAAATTGGCGCCGCCAAGCGGCCGCCCATCCGTCGCATCCTGAGGCTTCCCTGTGTCCTATCCAGTGGTTGTACAGCACGTGACCGCCCGCCCGTTCGCCTCCGTTCCGGCGCGCATGCCAGCCCGCGACATTCCCACTCGCTTCCGGCAATTTCTCGATCAGGTTTATGCCGCTGCCAAGAGCCATGCCCTTGCGCTCGATGGCCAGAACATCTTCGTATATCGGGCGCGTGCGGACCAATCGGTGGATGTGGAATTTGGCGTTGGCGCTCGCGCTCCGTTCGATGCCGTCGGCGCGGTCACGTATTCGGAGGTGCCGGGTGGTGAGGTCGCCACCACTACGCATTGGGGTGACTACGGCATGCTCGGCGGCGCTCACGACGCCGTGGTTTCGTGGTGCCGGGCTGAAGGCCGCACCCTCGCCGGCGTCTCATGGGAAGTCTATGGGCACTGGAGTGATGATCCGACCGCGCGCCGCACAGATGTCTTCTACTTGTTGGCGTAGCCGGTCCAGTCGACCTCTTACCGTTTTCCTGTCTTCCAATACCAATACTGTTCACTTGCAGCCTTCATCAGGCCGGGACGAGGGGCAGAACAAACCGCCGTTACCACAGGGGCCCCTGAGGAACACAGTGGAAGAGCAAGCAACAGCCTTCGACCAATCCTCCGTGACATCTGTGTCCTCCGTGGTTCAAACAAGACGCCTCAATTCGCATTGACTGAACATCATGTCTTCTAATACACACGGCCGAGTGGATCGCTGGCTGGCCGTCGCAGCCGCCGTTGGGGCAATCTGCGCTGTCGCGATTTCGATATATCAGGCAACGTTGGCGCGAGAGCAGCAGCGAGCATCGGCGTGGCCGTATCTGTCCCAATCGAATAGCTACGTTCCCGGCAGTCCTTACACGCGTCAGGTCACGAATGAGGGTGTGGGACCCGCGCGGGTGAGTAGCTTCGAGGTACTCGTGGACGGTCATCCGGTTCGCTCCTGGGGGGCTGCCGTCCGCGCCGTGACGGGAAAACTAGATTCGGGCATCGTCTACTCCACACTCGGGCGCGGCAGTGTGCTGCCACCAGGAGCGGCCCGCACACTCCTTACTCTGCCGCCCGGCGAGCAGGCACGCGCATTCTGGCAAGGAGCGCAGCGCCGCCTCGAAACCGTCATTTGCTACTGTTCGGTTTATGACGAATGTTGGCGAGCCGACACGCGTGTCCCCGAGCCAGTTCGCATTCCGGCCTGCTCTCCTGACTCGGCCTCCGCGTTCTCTCCGTAGAGCTTCGTGGCGCCCAGTGATGCTGCCGCGCTTGTATCGCGGTCTCGCGTATCCTTTTTATGCTTTACGCTGTCACACTGACTCTGCAGTCGAACACGATCGCGCGCGTGATCGGGCCGGTGCGTGCGCACCTAACCGTGTGAGGATCCATGTCAGTTGATGCCCTGTTGAAGGCGCGCCGAGTCGTGGTCGAAGGGCTCGTACTCGCGGCGCTCACGTCGGCCTCGGCATTCGGTCAAACAGGTGGCACCCCGCGCATCCTTGTAGCGGCCGACATCCAGCTCGCCAAGGCAGGGTCGCGATGGACTAGTGTCGGCGTCCTGCCCGATGGATATGTCCGAGTCCGCAACGCCTCCGTGCGGCAACTCGTGGCTGCGGCGTACGGCATCGGTGACTCCGCGGTCACGGGTGGACCAGCATGGGTAGATGTCGATCGATTCGACATTGTGGCTGGACTGGCACCATCGCCGAAGGACAGTGTACTGTCGCGCCTTCAGAAGCTTCTTGCCGAGCGGTTCACGCTCGTGTTGCGCCACGTACCGAGGCGGGACAGCCTGTTCGCGCTGACGGTGGCAAAGGATGGGTCGATGCTTCGGCCGAGCGCGGACCCGGGAGCTGCCGCCTGCCCCGCCGTACCGGGCGTTCAAGGGCAAATTCACCGCGCATGCAAGGCGTTTGCGATGTCCGACCTGGCCGATCTGCTGCCACGCGTCGCGGCGGCCTACATAACCCTTCCTGTTGTCGACAGGACGGGACTCACGGGCACGTACGATTTCCAGATCGACTGGATGGGCAGAGCACCGCACGACGCTGCCATCGCGCGCATGGCGGCGGGCGGCGCCCCGGAGCCACTGGCGGTTTCAGTCTTCGAGGCGGTGGCGAAAATCGGGCTCTCGCTCGACAGGCGCGAAGTATTGACCGACGCGATCGTCATCGAATCGGCCGCACGCGTTCCGATGACAAGGCTTGTCACCGGCGCGCACGCCGCGCCGACGCGAAAGGAGCTGACACCGGGGCAGCTCGGAGACATCGATCGCTACGTCGCCGATCAAATGAAGAAAGACCGCGTTCCGGGGGTTGCGGTCGGGGTCTATCGGCGCGGAGATATCCTGTTGGCCAAGGGATACGGCTTGGCAAACCTCGAGCTCAACGTTCCCGTCAACCCGGCCACCATCTTCCAGTCGGGATCCGTCGGCAAGCAATTCGTGTCGGCTGCCATCATGATGCTCGTGGAGGACGGCAAGATCGGGCTCGACGAGAGCATCACGAAGTACTTCCCTGACGCCCCGGATTGGTGGAAGCCGATTCTCGTGAAGAACCTGCTGTCACACACCTCCGGACTTGCCGAGTATGAAGGCGGAGAGCGATCGGCGCCGAGCGGGCCGTTTTACCTTCGCCTGGACTTCACGGAGGCGGAACTCGTGAAGAAGGTGGAGATGCTACCGATGGAGGCGAAGGCCGGCGATCTCTGGAACTATCGCAATACGAACTACCTGCTGCTCGGCATCATGATCCACAAGATCACGGGCAAGCCTTACGCAGATGTCCTCCAGGAGCGGCTCTTCGGGCCATGGAACATGAACGCCACCCGCCTGATCAGCGAGTCGGCAATTGTCCCGAACCGGTCGTCGGGCTATGAGCCGGTTGGACGACAAGGGATTCGCAATCAGGACTGGGTGTCGCCGACGTTCAATTCCACTGGCGACGGCACCCTCTACTTCAACGTGCTCGATCTGGCGAAATGGGATGAGGCCCTCTACGGCACCAGTCTACTGAAGCAATCAAGTCTCGACCACTTGTGGACAGTGTTTCCACTGAACGACGGCAAACCGAATCCCGGCCGCTACGGGTTTGGATGGACCATTGCTACAGCGAACGGGCACAAGGTCATCGAGCATTCCGGCGGCTGGCAGGGGTTCACAGCGCACATCTCGCGCTATGTCGATGACACACTGACGGTGGTTGTCCTCACGAATTTTGCAGTGGCACAACCAACGCTGATGGCGCATACCATTGCTGGCTTGGTGAACTCCGCGCTGGCGCCGCCCGTGCCGAAGGTCCATGTAGCCGTGACCATGGAGCCAAAGATCGTTGACGGATATGTCGGCTCGTATCAGCTTGCCCCGAATGTCGTCATGAGTGTCACGCGTGCTGGCGCTCGCCTTTTCACACAGCTTACCGGCCAGGACCCGGTCGAGATCTTTCCGGAGTCACCGCGGGATTTCTTCCTCAGGGTTGTGGACGCGCAATTGACGTTCATCACGGACGATGCCGGCAAAGCAACCGAGGTGATCCTGCATCAGGGCGGCCGCGACCAGCACGCGAAGCGGATACTGCCACCGTGAGCGGCGACAGTTCGACAGCGCCTCTGGATGGTGCGACAACAAGGAGCCTTGACGAGCATGGCCGGTAAATTCCTCATCGACGTGACCGACGCACGGTTCCTGATTCCGGCCAACAGGGACGTGATGGAGTTCGTCCGCAAGACAAACCCCTTCGCCCACAGCGATATTGGAAGCCGGCTCCTCGATCTTCACAAGGAACTCCCCGGCACCCACGCCTATTGCCCGTCGTACGGCTCCTGTGCCTACGTGGTGCTTCACACCAATGCCAATCGTATCTTTGGCATCGCGTACGGCCAGCGAGGGCTCGCCCTTCGTCTTGCTGCGCCAGCATACACCGAGGCGCTGGAGGACGGCGGGGTCCCGGCCCTGTCGATCGGGCCGGACTGGCTGGCGTTCGCCGCCTATGACGGCCCACGAGAATCAGGCGCATACGCGCGACTGCAACGGTGGAGTGCACGAGCATTCACGGATGCCGGAGGCGAAGCGCCACAAGGGCGCTCATAGGGAGCATCCGGCGCGCAAATGCCGCCCACGCTGCAGAAACTGGCCGGAAGCCGCCCGGAGGGATATTCTCTGCGCTACGCCCTCTCGCAGAGTCTCCCAGATATGCGCACTTCGTTGCTCGTCCGCGCGACATGCACCGTCGCCCTCCTCGCCTCGCCGTTGGTCGCACAACAGGGGCAGCCGTCGACCCCGGCGCAGAACGCCGCTGCTGTCACCCCGCCGGCCAATCCGCAGGTCGCCCTGCCCTACGCGGCGTCCAGCATCGCGCCGGTCTCAAAATGGACACCGGCAACTGCCGCAGGCCGGCAGCTCACGCTCAACGACCTGCTCACATGGAAGGGCGTGCGAACGCCGCAGCTCTCCAATGACGGCAAGTGGTTCGCCTACATCCTCGCGCCGAATGAAGGCGACGCGGAGGTGGTGGCGCGCAGCACCGCCGCCGGCGGCAAGGAGATGCGTTTTCCAATCGGTGACGCCGCCGCCGGTGGTGCCGGCGCCGGACGCGGCGGCGCCGGTGCCGGTGCATCGCCGACCATCGCAATCTCGGGCAACAATCGCTGGCTCGCATTCATGGTGAATCCGAGCGGTGCAACCGCGGGGCGCGGAGGGCGCGGCGGTGGTCGCGCTGGCGGAGCCGCTACACCGGCCGCTGGTGCCGCAGCCGTGAAGCTCGCCATCGTTGACCTCACTACGGGTACCAAGCGCGAGTTCGAGAGTGTGCGGAGCTTCCGGTTCGCAGGTGACAGGTCCGACTGGATTGCCATCCACCACGCTGCGGCCGGTGCCGCGCCGGCAGCCGCTACGCCCACTGCGCCGGGTGCGCCTGCCCCAGCCGCCGTTGGCACGACGCTCGAACTTGTGCCCCTTACCGGTGGCACGGCGATTCCCGTCGGCGATGTGTCCGAGTTCGCCTTCGACGACACAGGCGACTGGGTTGCCTTTGCAACGAGTGTTGCAGGCCAGGTTGGCAACAGCGTGCAAGTACGCCAACTCTCCACCGGCATCGCGCGTCCACTCGATGTGTCCAAGTCAGGCTATCGGCGCCTGGTCTGGGGCGACAGCAGTGATGCGCTCGCAGCCATCCGCGTCGTCACGGACACGATCGCGGATGAAGAAGCCACGGTACTCGCATGGCGCCATGTGGGTGTCATGAATGGGCCTACCGTCGAGATCACATCGAAGACGGCTGGTATCGGGGGCGGACTGGTCGTGAGTTCCGACCGCGCGCCGGAGTGGAGCGACAAGCAGAAAATGCTCTACTTCGGGCTGCGTGAACCGAGGCCGCCCCGCACGCCCACAACGGGGGCGCCGTTCACCGCGCCCAATCCGGGTGGCGTCGCACCAGGCGCTGGCAATACGGGACAGGTTGCGGCCGCGCCACAGACCAGCGCCGACGTTCCCTCGATCATCCTGTGGCATTGGAAGGACGAGCGGATGCAGAGCCAACAGCAAGTGCAGGAGCAGCAAGACCGCGCGTTCTCCATTGCTGCCGTCTACAATTTCGCCACGAGCCGGGCCGCGAATCTCACGAACGACAAGATGCGGTCCATCGTCATGGGTCCGAAGGACAGTTGGGGCATCGGGAGCGACGCATCAGCATACGAGCGTGATCAGGGGATCAAGGGCTTCGCGTATCACGACATGTATGCTGTGAACCTCGCCACGGGCGAGAAGAAGCTCATCCAGAGCAAGGTGGCCGGCGGCGGCGCAGGGGGCGGTGGTGGACGTGGCGGCGGTGCCGCCCCGGCATTCTCGCCAGACAACGAGCGCTACGCGTACTACGATGCCGGTGACTGGAAGGTGTACGAGTTTGCCAATGGTTCGACCAGGACTGTCACGTCCGGTGTGCCCAGCAAGTTCTGGAACACCGACGACGATCACAATCAGGTGAAGCCTGCCATCAACGGGGCCCTGGTTGGTTGGTCAAGGGACGGCAAGCAGGTTTTCATCCGCGACAACTGGGACATGTGGCGCCTGTCCGCCACCGGCGGGGCAGCACTCAACGTCACCGGCAACGGACAGAAGGACCAGATTCACTATCAGCAGCGCATCGTGGCGGATCCGCGCGACCAAGCGGGCATCGACGTCAGCAAGCCGATGTTCATGGAGACGTACGGGGAGTGGACGAAGAAGGAGGGACTCGCGCAGCTTGACCTCGCCAAGGGGGGCGCGAAGAACATCACGTGGGAAGACGCGAAGGTGGACTATCGTCGCGCACGCGACGCGGATACGTGGATCTACCAGCGCCAGACCGTGGTGAAGTATCCCGATTTCTATGCGGCCGATGCCGGCATTGCGAACGAGCGCCGGCTCACCGACGCGAACCCGCAACAGAAGGACGTGGCGTGGTCGTCGGGTGCGGTACTCATCGACTACACCTGCGACAACGGCCTCGGCAAGCATCAGGCGGCGCTGTTCCTGCCCGCCGGTTACGAGAAGGGAAAGAAATATCCGACACTCACGTACATCTATGAGAAGTTGTCGCAGGGATTGCACGTATATCCCGAGCCGAACGCGACGCGCTACTCCAATCCCGCGGTATTCACGTCGCGTGGCTATGCGTTCCTCCAGCCGGACATCTCGTACAAGATCAATGATCCGGGCCGTTCTGCGGTATGGTGCGTGGTGCCCGCGGTGAAGGCGGCGATCGCTGCCGGCTACGTGGATGAGGCGCGCGTGGGGCTTCAGGGTCACAGTTGGGGGGGATACCAGTCCACCTTCATCACGACGCAGACCAAGCTGTTCAAGACCGCCGTTGCCGGCGCTCCGCTCACGGACATGGTGTCGATGGCGGGCTCCGTGTACTGGAACACGGGTAGCTCCGACAACTCGATCTTCATCGCGAGTCAGGGGCGCTTTACCGGCGGTCCCAACGACGTGCCGGAAGCATACGTGCGCAACTCGCCGCAGCAGTTTGCGCAGAATCTCTCCATTCCGTTCATGCTCCTGAGCAACGATCGTGATGGCGCCGTGGATTTCAACCAGGGGATCACGTACTACAACCACCTCCGCAATCTCGGGAAGGAAGTTGTACTGCTCGAGTACGTCGGTGAGAACCATGGCCTCGCGCGTCCAACAAACCAGAAGGACTACGCACTCCGCATGACCGAGTGGTTCGACACGTTCCTCCGCGACCAGCCGGCACCGGATTGGCTCAAGGATGGTGTGCCGAGGTTGAAGATGGAGGAGCACTTGAAGGGCCGGCGTCCGATGGTGGATTCAAAGGCCACACCTCCAACGCCGCGCATTATCCCGTAGCTCGGCTACGGGATCGAAGCAACCGGAGGTGATCGGGGCCTTGCACCCCCGCTCAGACATGCATACCTTCCCGTGCCGAACAAAACCCGAAGACACACTGTGTGTGCGTCCTCACACCACCTGCGCGAGGCCATCATGTCTGACACCAACATCCCCGCCTTCATCACCCCTGACGCCCTGCGCGAGCACTGGCAGGGCCACCGCAAGCTTACGCGCAGGACCATTGAGGCATTCCCGGCCGACAAGCTGTTCGATTTCTCTGTGGGCAACATGCGGTCATTCGGGGAACTGGCCAAGGAGATGCTCGGCATGGCCGTACCCACACTCGACGGTCTGATCACGGGGAACTGGGGCGGCTACGAGGCCGCCAAGGTTGCAACACGTGACGAGCTGCTTGCTGGGTGGGATGCCGCCACCAAGGAGATCGACGAGAAGTGGCCGCAGGTTCCGGTGGCGCACTTTCAGGATGTTGTTACCGCGTTTGGCCAGTGGACCATGCCCGCCCATGGACTGGTGCTCTATCTCGTGGACAACGAGATCCATCACCGGGGCCAGGGTTACGTGTACCTTCGCGCGCTTGGCATCGAGCCGCCGCCGTTCTGGGAGCGTTGAGTCACGGCTCGCCGTGGTAGGCGCCGGTTGGCTATGGCACCTACCATGGCGCTGCCTATTCAGGCGAGCGCGTCGCTCTCTTCTGAGCGCATTCGGCAACGCGGAACGCGACGATTCGCGCGATCAACTCGAGCGGCAAGGGCTCGTTGTGCGGAAACTGCACCGCGCCTTTGCTGCTCTTGTAGCCTGTTAGCTCGCCTTCAAACGCGACGATTCCACTCGGCGTGGGATAGAACCCGATGTGATGATCGAAGGCCGCGAAGTGGACCAGGTTGCCGTTGAGATAGAAGGTCGGCATGCGATAGCTGATCTTCTCAACCGCGTCGGGCGCCTGTAGACGAATGGTTGCGCGGAGCTTCACCAGCCGCGCTTGTACGTCCGAACCAAATCCCTCGATATAGTCATCGATGACGGTCCTCGGCGATCTCGTTGATTTCATATTTCCTCCCGGGTGCCATCTTGTATCCAGCTCTCGGAGCAGTTTGCAGTCGTTCTGATCACGGCGCCAGCTCAATACGATCTGGATGGTCGATCCTGCGCGTCCTGGGCATTTCGTACGGACCGGAGCGTTTGTGCTACGAGACCCACGCGCCAGGTTCGCAGCGCCCGTGAGAATTACCGACTCCAGCAACGCTCGCGAGTCGAGGCCGCTGTTCTCCGGCTGCGTGACCTGCGCCGGCGCAGTAGTGGGCACTGCACTCCTTCGCGCCGATGGCCTGGCGCATGCCCTCTTCATCCCGACTGCCGCGTACGACACGATCGCCTCATCCGCTCGCGAGCTCGGCGCGTTGCTTTCGCATAGGCAGTACTGGGCACCCGACCAAGGGGATTTTGCCGACGCATTGTCGGAACGTTGGGCCGGCACGCGCCTGGCCCTGCGAGACGAACTTGGCTACGAAATGGCGGCTGCGAGCGTCGTCGTGGCCGAGTTCGCGGTGGTGCGTCCGGCCGGCCCGCAAATCGTGGTCATCGTGGACTTTCGCCCAACAACAGCCCGCGTGCCAGCACTCCATCGCGTACCCCTGTCGTCCTGAGGAGTGGCCACTGCGCGACGGCTCAAGCTGACAACGATACGCGCCGACGCACGAACGACACCACCAGGTTTGCCAACAACCACCCCAGCACGCCAAGCACGAACGCCCATGAATCGAACGTGCGGAACAACACGGACACGCCACCGGCCCGTCCACAGCACTGCCGCAACGAGCAGGGGTGCGAACGGTCCGGCGCGAGTGGATGTTCATGTTGCCGTCGTCCGAGGAGGCAGTTGGCCGAACGCGGTATTCCATGGCACGGAATACAACGGGAGTTATACGGGCCAACAACAGGAGCGGCGTGGAGCTGCCAGCATTGAGCAAACCAGGGTCGAACTTCATCTCGGGCCCGAGCTGAAGCTCGAGCTCGAGCCCTGACATGCTCAGTGCTGGAGGCTCACGCTCACGCTCATGCTCCCGCTGGTAGCTCCCTCTCGCGCTCCATGCTCATGCTCAATCGCGGAATCTTCGACACCCTCCTCCTGCCACTCATCGCACACGATCGAAGACGATCTCCTGCGCTCCCTCCCACAGCACGCGACGCCCAACCTCCTCCAGCAACTCGGCCCCTTCGACGATCGTGAGAAAGTGATTGCCCGCGAGTTGTCCGAGCTTGCTGGAAAACATCGTGCCTCCGTACGGAAACAGGATCTCCGTCTCGCTGTGGCCGCCAGGGTACAACAGGATTTGGCCGGGTGCCGGGTGACTCGTGTGATTCTCGAACCCAACGCCGAACTGGAGATCGCCGAGTGGGATCCATGCGGCCTCGCCGCTCCAGCGTGCCTGCACCAAATGACTCCTGAAAGGCAGCGCAGCAGCAAACGCAGCGCAGCTCGCGGGTGCACGCTGGCGCTCGAAGCGGGCGACGAAGCGAAGGTCGTTGCCGACCGTGATCGTGATGTCATCCATGGGCAGAAAGGTACGGCTCCAGGATGTCGCCCGGAACCGTGCCCTTGCTCACGCCACGCCGCCGGGCGTAGCGTAGTGTCGTAGGAAAACACGCACCCGTCATCAGAGGAGCATGTCCATGTCGCGCCTGCGTCTCAGCGTACTAGCGGTGGTATTGATGGTGAGCGCGGTTCATCCGCGCGTGGCGCCGGCCCAGTCGCCGGCCCAGGCGCCGGCGAAAGTGGACCTCACGGGGAAATGGTTGTTCAGCGTCACTACTGACGCAGGTACCGGTACGCCAACCATCACGTTCAAGCAGCGGGGAGATAGCCTTGCTGGTCACTATTCCTCGCAAGTGCTGGGCGAGGCGGAGCTCAAGGGCGCGCTGAAAGGACGAGCACTTACGTTCGTGGTGAACGTGGAAGTTCAGGGTACGAAGCTGGCGGTGACGTACAACGGCACCGTCCAGGCGGACGATACA
>JBDUCM010000304.1:0-3675 GCA_040003455.1 bacterium | reverse complement strand
GTACCGTCGGCGCTGATTCTGGAGAAAGTCGTATGCGCGAATGGTCCGACCGGTCACGAAACGGGGGTTCCAATCCGCGGGCGCCATAGGATTCGCAGCAGCGGCTGCGCGCGCGACGCGAAGGGCAGCGGTATCTGGAGCGACCGGGGGCGCGCCTGGGCGCGGAGGCTCGGGGAGGTTGTTCAGATCAAAGCCCGTCTCCTTCGCTTTTCGCTGCACGTATTCGTCAAATGCGGCAGCGTATTCGATGTTCAATCCCCCCCCGCCGATTCCGAATGCGCGCTGATCGGGGCGCGGGCCAATTTCCTTCGGTGACATGCCCAGCTCACGAAGCTTGTCCACGAACTCTTTCGGCGCATCCTTGTCTACCCCGATGCGCAGCTTGGCCAACTTGATGTTGCGGTCGAATTGAAATGGCGCGGTGACGGTGGAAGGATCCTTCTCGTCAACGCCGTGAATGGCGTTGAAAACCATCGCGCAGTCTTCGACGGTCCGGCAGATGGGGCCAACGCGGTCCTGACTCCAGGCGAGCACCATCCCGCCCGCGCGGCTGACGCTGCCGAAGGTGGGCCTTAATGCACTCAACCCACAGCGAATGGTTGGTGACACGATGGAGCCTTGCGTCTCCGTGCCAATGCCAAATGCAACGCAGCCGGACGCCGTGGCAGACGCGGGTCCGGCGGACGAACCGCTCGAGCCCTGCACGAGATTCCACGGGTTGTTGGTGCGCCCGCGGAACCACTGGTCGTTCTGTGCAAACAGGCCGGTCGAGAGCTTGGCGATGAGCACGGCGCCAGCGTCGCGCAAGCGAACGACCACCTCAGCGTCCTCGTCGATGATGCGATTCTCGAAATCCTTTGCGCCCCATGTGGTGGGAACGCCCTTGGTCGCGAAAAGATCCTTCACGCCGTAAGGCAACCCATGCAGTGGCCCACGATACTTGCCGGCCGCTATTTCGGCATCCGCCTTTTTCGCTTCGGCGCGCGCGGAGTCCTCCATGATGGTGACGGCACAGAGCAGGGTAGGATTGAGGCGCTTGAGTCGCGTAAGGTAGATGTCAGTCAGTTGCGTCGACGTGATCTTCCGCGCTTTCAACAGCGCCGAGAGACGATGGGCGGGAAGGAAGGCGATATCGTCGGGATTGGAGGGAACGGCACCACTCCACTTCTCGACCGTGAAGACGGCGCGATCGAATGCGGCGCGTCCGCGCTCTTTCGCCAACTTCTCCATCATCGCGCCGGTGCCGCCCGGATATGGCTGGAATTGCAGTGCTGGAGGCTCGCCGTTGCCAAGGGGCGGCGGCGGCGATTGGGTGGCTTGCTGCGTGCCGCTCGATCGCACACCGGTTGCAGTACCTGCCGCTCCCGTCGCGCCGGCGGGCATTCCTTGCGCACGGGCCGCTTCCACGCCGAACGTGGTGGCCGCTGCGGCCGCCAGCGACAGGAATACGAACTGCCGTCGATCCATCCCTCCGTGCGCGTCCTGATCGTAGTCCATTGCATTCAGCTCGGCCTCGGTCTGGTCGAGCAGTTCCTCGGGGTTCATCGTATCTCCTCGGGCGTAGTTGGTGCTGTTGGGCGTCCGCAGGAGAATCGCACCTGGAGCCGAAACGAGCTAGGGCATCCTTTCATGCCGAACTCGCGAGGGTCCGCGGAAGGCGCCATATTGACGTCCTTCCGGCGTGACCGTGCATCAAGGAGCTGACATGCGACGAAGGTGGGTATTCGGCAGTGCGACGGTTCTTGGCGCGGTGATCGCCTGTGGCGGGAGTGGCGATACTTTTACGCTTTATCGCAACGGCGTGGCCAACGACTCACTCCGGATACACGTCGCTACGTTCGACGCCAAGGAATCGGCGGACTACAACCACGAAAACTGTGAGCAGGCACGCGAGCTGTTCCAGGTGCAACCGGCCACACGGTCGCGTTACTGGTGCGAGAAGGGACGATTCAAGGAGAAGTAGCGGGTTTCCAGGATAGTTTGCTGGCGCCAGCTCGGCCGGGCGCACAACACGGCCGCCGGATGCACTCACTCGATTCGAGGACCTGGATGACCCAACGTCGCGTATTGGCGCCACTCATGCTGCTCGCGCTCCTTGCTGCATGCGCACCCAAGGCATTCGATGCAGCCGAGGAATCGACGAAGCTGCTCAAGCGCGATGCAGAGTGGTCCGCGCTGTCGTCGGCTGGCAAGGACACGGACGCGGTCGCTGCCTTCTGGAGTGATTCAGCGGTGTTGAGCATGGAAGGCGTGCCTGAGATGAAGGGGCGGGGGGCTATCCGTCAATTCGTCGCGGCCTCGTTCAAGACGCCGGGTTTCAACATCCACTGGAAGACAGATCACGTCGAGTTTTCCCCGGACGGCAAGATGGCATACACGCAGTCATTCACCATGGTCACCGCCCCTGGTCCAACGGGCGCGCTGGTGACGACGCCTGGCCGAGGTCTCGTCGTGTGGCGCCTCGAGGCAGATGGGCAATGGCGCTGTGTGATGGACATATCGAATGACCTGCCGGTCGTCGCCGCTGCACCGGCCCCGGCCCCGGCCAGGTAGCGTGACGTCATGCGTCTCGCCTCGATGGACGACGTTCCGTCCCTGCTGCGGCTCATCGACGCATCCGTTCGGGGGTTGAGCACCGGATACTATTCCGAGGTCCAGATCGAACAGGCCCTGCACCTGGTCTTTGGTCCGGACACGCAGCTGATCGCGGACGGGACATACTTCGTCATTGACGGCGAGGACGGTCAGCTGGTGGCGAGCGGAGGCTGGAGCAAGCGACGGACCTTGTTCGGCGGCGATCAGCACAAGGATGCACGGCCCGATCCACTACTGGATCCCGTCACTGAAGCGGCTCGCCTTCGGGCCATGTTCGTACATCCCGATGCAGCGCGGCGAGGACTCGGCCGTCGCGTGTTTGACGCGTGTCGCCTCGCCGCGGAGGCCGCTGGCTTCAGATCCATGGAGTTGGCGGCTACTCTTCCCGGAGTGGCGCTGTACGAGGCGCTCGGTTTCGTTCAGGTCGAGTCGTTCGCGACACCGTTGCGCGATGGTCTCGAGCTTCCACTCGTACGCATGCGGCGCGCGCTCGAGGCAGTTCCTGACTCTCCTGGAGTTGAACGATGACCACTCCGCCGTCCGCGGATCCGCTGCATGGTGTTACGCTCAAGGCCATGCTCGAGCACTTGGTGGAGCGCTACGGATGGCCTGGGCTCGGGACACGGATCGACATCCGTTGCTTCACCCACGACCCAAGCATCAATTCCTCGCTCAAGTTCCTGCGCAAGACGCCATGGGCGCGCGCGAAGGTCGAGTCGCTGTACGTGCATTCCGCCACACATCCTCGCGCGCAACGCACTCCAAGCGGCGACGGCTGAAGTCAGCGCGTCCAGATCGCGATCAAGCCGCACGTCTTGCCGGCGCCCATACCGCCGTACTGAAGCGGAATATTCGAGGCTCCAGAGAACACCTCGATACCGTGGATCTCCTCTGGACGCGGAAGCTGGCGGAGATCGACGTACAAGTGGGTGCCGAGCTTGTTCATCTGGATGCCGTCAACCATGACGGCCATGTAGCATGGCTTGCCGAGCATGTCTGCCGTGCGCGTAGAGACAGCGACGACGCCTTCGTCGCTGTCCGCGACCTTCAGGGAAGATACGCCCGTCAGCATCTGCCAGA
>JBDUCM010000303.1:0-3675 GCA_040003455.1 bacterium | reverse complement strand
GCGGAGTCCATCGGGGCCCGGCGGCGACGTATCCCATCCGGTGGTGCCTACCCAGTAGGCTCCCGGCGCGTCCGCCGCCCCACCTTCTCCGAATCGCGGTCCATCTCCGCCCATACCCGCTCGAGATCACTCGGTGACAGGTGCACTGGCGCGCCGGACAGGATGCCGGTCACGTTCCGGAACGGACGCCCCATGCGCATGCCGCCCTTGTCGATGGAGAATTCGCGAATGGCCTTGTCGTGCGCCGACCCGCGCATCTTGAGCACGGTGAGGCCGCGCTTCATCTCGCCGAACATCTCCACATAGCGCAGCAGGATGATTGAATCGGTGAGGGTGGAGATGTGGGACTCGGTGATGGATTCGCCACCCATGAGACTCTCGGTGGTGGACGTGAACAGGCCGGTGATCTCCTGGTGCTTGATGAAGGACGTGAGGCCGATGACGAACTCGCGGAACGCCTTGGGTGTGCCCACGTGCTCCAGCGCGGAAAGGCTGTCGAGGGCCACGCGCGCGGGCTTGAAGTCGCGGATGGCGGCCTGGATGGTCACGAGCCAGTCCTCGAGGCCCGAGAGGTCGGGATAGTCGCAGACGACGCGGAGCATACCGTCGCGTTCCATCTGCTCGAAGTCGAAGCCCCAGCCAATGGCGTTGCGGATGAGCTGGTCGCGGCTCTCCTCGAACGCAAGCAACAGGCATCGTTCGCCCGCGGCGGCGCCACCCTCGAGGAACTGCGACACGGTGAGAGTCTTGCCGGTGCCGGTTGCGCCCGACACGAGGGTGACGGAATCGCGGAAGAGCCCTCCGCCGCACATCTCGTCGAGGGCGGTGTTGCCGGACGAGATCCGCACGTTGGAGGATTTCATGCTGAGGTGCATGGCCGACAACGGGATGACGATGACGCCGCCATCGGGCACGATGGTAAAGGGATATTCGCCCTTCTGGTGATCGCACCCACGGAACTTGAGGATCTCGATGGTGCGCCGGCGGCTCTCGTCTTCGAGCACGTTGCGCATGATCATGACGTTGTCGGCGATGAACTCTTCCACGCCGAAGCGCGCGATGGGACCATAGTCTTCGGTCCGTTCGGCGGTGAGCACGGCGGTGACGCCGATGGCCTTGAGGGCGGACGCAATGCGAAACAGTTCGCTGCGCACGATGGACTGGTCGGAAAACTGCGAGAACACGGCACCGAGTGAGTCCACGGCCACGCGCTCGGCCTTCACTTTTGCAACGGCGTGCTTCACGCGCGCCATGAGCGCGCCAAGATCGAAGCTGCCGGCCTCGATGGTATCGACGTCGGCATCGGGTGATGCATCCACAAAGGCGAGGGTGCCTTCCGCTTCCCACTGCGCGAGGTCCCATCCGAAGCTGAGCATGTTCTTGCGGATGTCGTTGGCCGACTCCTCGAAGGTGACGAACACACCGGGCGACCCGGTGAGAATGCCCGCGGCGAGAAACTGGATGGCGAAGATGGTCTTGCCGCTGCCCGCCGTGCCGGAGATGAGCGTGGTGCGATTGCGCGGGAGACCGCCCTTCGCAATGACGTCAAAGCTGGAGATGCCGGTGGCGATCTTCTCGACGCCAATGCGGGTCACGAGGCACCTCCGTCGCGGTGCGTGGGCTGCACCTCGAGCCCCAGCAGCACTTTCTCGGTGTTGGAGAGGTCACCGATCACGCGACGGAGCGGCAAGGGCAGTGACTTGATGAGGGTCGGCGTCGCCAGAATCTTCTCGTGCTCGGCAAGCTCGGGATGTTCGAGCACGTCGATGATCTCCAGATCGTACTGTCCGTGGAGCTCGACTTCGCAGATGCGCTTCAGGTTGGCAATGGCAACCTGGGTGCGCGAACTCGCGCTCGTGACGAATAGTCGCAGCAGGTACCTGGTCAGAATTCCTCCCGGGGATGGTTCGATGGCGGGGTCTCTCATGTTCTGCGTGTTCCACGCGGCGACGCTTTTGGGCCAGCCCTGTTACCCTGTTACAATGGACAGGCCTGCTCCGTGCAATAGCCATGCAACATGCACAGCCCGATGTCCCCGACCACCGAACCGAGCTCCACGGCTGACGGGCGAGCGCGGGTGCAGTTGCGAGAGATCATCGAGAGTCTGGCTGATGGCATCCTGATCGTGGATGCGGACGGGGTGGTGCGCTTTGCGAACCCAGCCGCGGGGCGCCTCTTCACGCGCCTGCCCGAGGAGCTTGTCGGCACGCCGATCGGCATTCCGGTCATGGGGGACGAAACAGCGGCGATGGAGATCGTGCGGCGTGGCGGGGGCGAGGTGGTGTATGCCGAGCTGCGCGTGGTGGACATCGAGTGGGACGGGCGGCCCATGAAGCTGGTGTCGCTGAGGGACGTGACCGATCGCAGGAATGCGGAGGAGCATGCGCGGCAACTCGCGCAAGAGCGGGACGGCCGGCTCAAGGCAGAGGCTGCAAACCGGGCGAAGTCGGAGTTTCTCGCCATCATGTCGCACGAGCTGCGCACGCCGCTCAACGCCATCCTTGGCTACTCCGAGCTCATCGAGTCAGGAATTTCCGGCGACCTGCCGAACTCGGTCCGCGATCAGGTGCGGCGCGTGCGCCTGGCCGGGAAGCACCTGCTCGGCTTGGTGAACGACATTCTCGACCTGGCGAAGTTCGAGGCTGGTGCCCTTACGGTAACGACGGCTCCGTGTGTTGCGGCCGAGGCGGTGGCGTCGGCGATGTCGCTCGTGTTGCCGCAGTCGGAGGCCCGAAACCTGACACTCGTGGTCACGGCGGCCATCGACTCACTGCCCGCGTATCGTGGCGACGCGGAGCGCGTTCGGCAGATCCTGGTGAACCTGTTGTCGAATGCGGTGAAGTCCACGGACGCGGGCGGGACGATCACTGTTGATGGGGAGCTGGCGATGTCGCCAGAGGTTCATGCGCGATTGCAGCCGAACCGTCTACACGTGAGGCTCTCGGTCACGGATACGGGAAGCGGAATTGCCGCGGAGAAGCTGGCTTCGATCTTCGAGCCGTTCGTGCAGGCGGACGAGGGGCCGACGCGCGCGCGCGAAGGGAGCGGGTTGGGGCTGACGATCGGTTTACGTCTCGCGCGGGCGATGGGCGGCGACCTTACGGTAGAGAGCACGGTGGGCGAGGGATCGACGTTTGCGCTCTGGCTGTCGGCGGATGGCGAGGATCACGAGCGACCTGCGGCCGACGGGGAGAGTTCGCACTGGCCATCAACGAAGGACGTGGCCGTGAAGCGGAACGTCGCTGGCCTCACAGCGCTGGCGCGGGCAATTCTCCAGCAGTTGCAGCCTCTCGTGGAGACTGTGGTGGCGCGCATTCGAGCCGATGCCGAGATCCTGGCGGCTGCGGGGCTGCGGACGTCGCAGGTATCCGATCACCTGCCCACACTGCTAGCCGATATTGCGGGCGCGCTGGTGGTGATGGAAGAGGTGGGCAGCGAGTCGTCGGCATTGTTTGCGGATGGTGCGGAGATCCAGCGCACGATTGCGGAGCGTCATGGCGCGCAGCGTGCGCGACTCGGGTGGGGCGAAGCGTCGTTGCGGCGGGAGTTCGTGATCATTCGCGAGGAGGTGGAGCGTGTGGTGCTGGACTGCATGCCGTTGGAGGTGGCGGCGCCAGAGGCGATGGCAACCATCGGGCGATTCATCGACCAGGCGGAATACTTGAGTGTGACCGG
>JBDUCM010000148.1:0-12442 GCA_040003455.1 bacterium | reverse complement strand
GGGGTGCGTGGGTGCGGTTGACGAATGTCACCGTGGTGGGCGGTCACGTTACCGTGCTCGCGCCGTGGTCGCCGCGCGAAGGACTATCGGCGCACGCGCGCGACAGCGTGTTGAAGGACGCCCTGCGCACGGACTCACGCCTCGTCATCAGGACCGTCCCCGGCGGCTACCAGAAGGAAGTGGTGCTCGACGGCCTGGATGCGAAGATTCCCTTCCTGCGCTGGGCCGACCCCGCGTACAAGAATCGGCAGGCGAAGGTGGCCGGGCTGAGCATGGACGCGTATCCGTTCCGGCCCCCTGCCGCGCGCGTTACCGGTGTGACCGGCACCTTTGATTTCAACGACGATTCGCTCTGGTGGAAGGGCGCCGCCGTGAAGATGCCACAGTCGGCCATGAATGGCGACGGGGTGTACAACATGGCCAACGGCGACTTGCACCTCGCGCTGAAGGCGTCGCCCGCGAGCTTCTCCGACTTCACCTGGATTTACGATCGCCTTCCTGCGGAAGGCGGCGGCACCGCGCAGATCACGGTGCAGTGGAAGGGGGCAATGCAGGACTACATGGTGCGCAGCTCCGACCTGCACGCGGGCACGGCGCGGGTGCAGGGTGACATTGGCGCCACGGTGACGGACACGGTGTTCTTTCACGACGCCAGCCTGCGCTTCTCTGGCCTGACCACGCAGCTCATCGAGCATCTCGACCCCACGATGAGGTCGCCGCGACAAGGGGTGCTTGCCGGTACGGCAAAGTTCGATGGCACATCCAAGTGGATGAAGCTCGACGCCGATGTCGCTTTTGCCGCGACAGGACGCGGCACCAGCCGCATCATCGCCCAAGGCTGGGCCGGCCTGAACGGCAAGCCGGTGGTGGTGAGTGCGCGCGATCTGCACGTGAGGGTGACGCCGCTCCAGATCGACATCGCCAAAGTGCTCTTTCCTACACTACCAGTGGAGGGCACGCTCACCGGCGTGGCCACGCTGAACGGTAGCGGCGCCAACCAACTGGTCGCCACCGGCATCGACATCTCGCACACCGATGGCCCGAACGTGTCGCATGCCACGGGCACCGGCTCGTTTCACACGATTGCGCGGCAGACGATGGACCTCGATCTCATTGCGAGCCCATTCGCGCTTCCCGAACTCACCCGCTTTGCACCAACGCTGAAGCTGAAGGGCCTCGCGAATGGCCCCGTGCACGCACATGGCCCGCTGGACGCATCAGTGGTGGATACGCGGCTCGCACTGGCGGGCAACGGCGAATTCGGCCTTCGCGGGACCGTCGATTTTCTCTCGAAGGACCTGGGCTACGATGTGGTCGCCGACGCCACGCGCCTCGACCTGAACCTGGTCATGATCGGCGGCATGGCGACCTCGTTCAATGGCGTGGTGCGCGCCAACGGCCGCGGCTTCAAGCCGGAAACGCAGGTGGCCACGATCGCGATGAATTTCGGTCCGTCATCCATCGATACCATCGGTGTCGATTCCATTGCGCTCAACGCGCGGCTGGCCAACGGCATCGCCACGATCGACAGTGCGGTGGTTACCGGCTCCGGACTGCGCGGTAACCTCTCGGGACAGATCGGACTGGACTCGAACTACACCGGCACGTTGCAGTACGGAGTGAAGCTGGACTCACTCGCGAAGTTCGCGCGCTTCATTCCCGGCGCGAGCACTCCGGATACGGCCATCATCCAACCTCGGCCACTCATTGCGTATCAGGCGCGCCGTCGCGCGCGTGCCGATTCCGTGAGGGTGGCGAAGGAAACAGAAGTGGCGCGCGCACTCGGTGGTGCGCCGCCGGTGCGACTGGTGGTATCCGATACGCCGCGAGCCATTCCCAAGGGACTGCTGTCGGGCAGTGCGAACGCAAAGGGCACCATTGCGGGGTCGATCGATCGCTTCTCGCTGAACGGAACGGCGGATGCCACCGGGCTCGTGGTGCAAGGCAACGCCGTGCGAAAGGCACACGCCGCCTACTCGCTCACCGACGCGCTCACCAAGCAATCCAGAGCCACGCTTCAACTCGGCGCAGACAGCATCAACGCCTACGGCTTTTCCTTCGACAGCCTCACCACCAACATCGGCTACGCCGCGCCGGGTGGCACGGTGGCCGTGGCGGTGCATCAGAGCACGGGACTTGTGTACTCGCTGGGTGGCGGGTTCACACTCGACACCGTGCGAAACGAAATCCGCCTTGACACGGTGACCCTCCGCTTCGACTCCACCCAGTGGAAGTCAACACACACCTCCACCATGCACTTCGGACGTGCCGGCCTCGAGATCACCAACCTCGAACTTGCGAGTGGACCGGGCCGCCGCATCTACGCCAACGGACTGCTCCCCACGAAGGGGACCGCCAACTTTGACTTCGAAGTCACCGACTTCGCTGTTGAGAACGTCGCCCAGCTTCTACAGAGCGACCTTCCCCTCACCGGCCGCCTCAACCTCGACGCGCACGTGACCGGCAGTGCCGAGTCGCCAACGCTGGCAGGGAAGGTGGATTTCGTGAAGGGCACGTACAACGAGGTACGCATACCGGAAGTGCACGGTACGGCGGCGTACGCCAACCGCGTGCTCACCACCAACGCCGCCGCCGTCGATTCCGTGGGAAGGACGGTGGCTGGCGTGAAGGGCACACTGCCCATCGACCTCGCGCTATCGGGGGTCACCGGTTCGCGAATCCTCGATCTGCCGATCAATCTCGCCCTGACGTCGGACAGCGTACCGCTCACACTCCTCGCGCAATTCACCGACGCCGTCACCGACGTGGGCGGCAAGGCGTTCGGCAACGTCACCGCAACGGGCACGCTGAAGAAGCCCGTGCTGCGCGGCAACGTCGCACTCAGCGACGCACAGTTCCGGATTGCGGCGACGGGTGCGTTGATCGAGAAGCTGAACGGCTCCGCGCACATGACAGGCGACACCGTGTACATCGACTCCATCGCTGGCGTGTCGGGGGGTCCGTTGCGCGTTGGCGGCACGGTGGCCGTGGGCGGCGGACACGTGCCGGTACTGAACCTCGTGCACACCGCGCAGGACGCCACCTTCCTCAAGAACGAGCGTGGCGAAGTCCACGCCGACGTGAACATCAAGATCGAGGGCCCGGTTACCGCTGCCAGCGTGACCGGACAGGTCAGTGTGCTGCACGGCGTGCTTTACATCCCGGAGTCGAGCGGAAAGAAGATCATCGGCTCCGATGACCCGGCGCTCTTCAACGTGCTCGACACCACTGTCGCGGTGCAGCGCGACCTGTTCCCGGCGCAGTCCCCCATCTTCAAGAACCTGCGTGTGGATGTGGACGTCCTTGTCGAACGTGGCACGTGGGTACGCTCGCGCGATGCCAATGTGGAAGTGTTCACCGACGGACCCATGAAGGTAGCCGCCGTTGGCGACGCTCTGTCGCTCACCGGCGTGGTGAACGCGGATCGCGGCGAATACACGTTCCTGAGCAAGCGCTTCCAGATCAAGCGCGGGTCCGCGCTGTTCATCGGCACCCCGGACCTCAACCCCACGCTCCAGATCACCGCGGAGTACCAGGTCAAGCAGGCCACCGGCGCCACGAACATTCACGTCATCATCGGCGGGTCGGTGTTGCGCCCGCGCATTTCCCTGGAGAGCGACGCGCAACCGCCGCTGTCACAGAGCGACCTGCTCAGCTACCTCGCGTTCGGCAGCAGTTCGGGCTCGTTGCTCCAGGTGAGCCAGACGTCGCTCTCGTCGCAGCAAGGCGGCAACCTCCTCAATCTGGCCGCCACTCGGCTCACCGGCATTGCGCTTGGTGTCGCCCTCGACGAGCTCGAAGGCAACGCTGCGCGTTCGTTGGGTGTTGACGTCTTCAATATTACGCCGAGTGATTTGCCGCTTTCGACGTCGTCGAATGTGAACAGTTTTCTGCTCGGCACCGAGATCGAGGCCGGCCGGTACATCACGCCACAGACATTCGTGAGTGCGGTCGCGTCGCCCGGCTCGTTTGCGTGCCTGCGCCGGTCGGTGGCAAACAGTTCGTGTTCGCCGCCCGGTGCCACGATCACGCGGCGTACTTCAAAGGGCTTCCGGTTCGAGGCGAGCTTCACGCCGCGGTTCATCCTCGATGCGCCCACGCTCGCTGGGCAGACCGGTGGTGCGAACGGCCAGTTCGGCGCGTTCCTCATCCGGGAGTGGCGCTTCTAGATCGGCGGCGAGGGCCGCGCGCCGCGTTCCTGTCCTCCGTTATCCGTTGCGCGTTTTCCTACCCGTTTTCCGTTTCCGTTGTTCGTTGTTCGTGGTCCGCCGGGCGAAACGGATCAGGGTAATCCGGGCTGCTGCGGGCGCAGCGCTCAAACCACCGTGCGTCGCGCGCAAGGGACGTGCGTCGTCCTCCGGCGAGGACAACGCCCCTGGGCACGAGCGACGCCCACCAGCACTCAAGTTGTTGATATAGCGCGAGTTGCCAGTCGCGCCCCCGCTCATCCGAATTGGTATCGCGTGTGCCTTGTGATGTGATGTCGCCATGCTGTGATCCGTGGCGCTTCACCCGGAGACATCAATGCGTACCGCTTCGTTCGCTTTCGCCGGCCTGCTCGCCTCGGCCACTTTCGCGCTCGCGCCGTCCAGTGCCCTCGCGCAACGCGCAGGTCGCCAGCCAGTATCGTCCAGCACCAGTAGCGGGTCGTTGTTCGACATTACCCCGTACGCCGGCTACATGGTGTTTGGCAACTACCTCTCCGGGCCACTCGGCACATCATTGAACAACGCGCCGGCGGCCATCGCCGGCGTGCAGGTGGGAATGAAGATCTCGCAGAATCTGTCGATGATCGGCAACATCGCCGGCGGTAACAGCGACATCCAGGTTGGCGTGCCCTTCTTCGGCGGTGTGTCCGTGGCGCACAGTACCGTACTCGTCTACGATGCCGGGCTTCAGCTCGACATCCCCATGACGACGGCGTACGGCACCACACTCTCGCCCTTCGTGCAGGCGGGCGTGGGCGCATTCCACTACGACATCAACCAGTCATTCCTGAACACCAACGCCACCAACCTTGCCGGCAACATTGGCGTGGGGGCGGACATTGCGATGGGCAAGAGCGTCGGACTGCGGTTGATGGCGAAGGATTACATCGGGCAGTTCAACTTTCAGGATGCCACGTCCTTTGACGTCAATGCGGGGACGACGCAGAACTTTGCGTTCACGGCAGGGGTGAAGTTCTCATTCTGAACCCGCTCGCTGGGGCGCGCGAGGGTACGACGCCTGGCAGTTGGCAGGCGTCAGTGCCCCGTTCTCTCCACCGTCGCTCCCCCGAAATTCTCCGTCGTCACGTTCTTCCCCTTCTCCAGCGACCGTACGTAACTCACCAGCAACCAGATCTGATCATCCGAGATCAGACTCCCCCACGCGGGCATGCCTTCGGGCCGCCCCTGGTAGATCGACTCGAATACCTCCGCATTCGCCCCGCCGAAGTGCCAGCGCCCATCCGCGAGGCTCGGCCCCATTGCGCCGCTGCCGTCGGCGCCATGACAGTCAACACAGTTGTACGACACGAACAGCTTGGCACCCGTCGCGATCGCACTGGCGTCGCCATCGTGCGGATTGCGGAGCGCCATCCCCGCGAATGGCTTCACCATCCCCGGCTGGATGTGCTCCTCGTGCGACACGAACCGGCCCGCAAGATCGTTCCCGACGACGGCCTGGCCCTGCGGTAGTGCAGCCGAGCGTGAGTCGCGCGTGTACGCGTGCACGACCGGGAGCGCGAGGGCAGCCACGACGAAGAAGAAGGGCATGCGTGAAACCATGTGTCACCTGCACCGGTGTTTGAACGTTGCCGCCTGTCTGCGCGCCGACCCGACGTTCCGTAACCTGACGCTACAGCGAGAACACGAACAGCATCCCGCCCCAGCTCGTCCATCGCGCGATGTCGGGCAGCGTGCTCCCTCGCTCGCGCACATCATACGGAAGATTCGCCGCCACATCGCCCGCGATGAGCAGCCCCATGTCGCCGCCGATCCCCGCGTAGATCGCCACGTACTGCTTCCCGTCGGGACCGAGGTACGTCATCGGATTGCCGACGATGCCCGAGCCCACCTTGAACTTCCAGAGTACTGCGCCCGTGCGCGCGTCCGCGGCCTTGAACCATCCGTCGAGCGTGCCGTAGAAGACCACGTCGCCCTTGGTGGCGAGTGCGCCGCCCCACACCGGATAAGGCTCCTTGATCCCCCACACCTTTCTGCCGGTGGTTGCATCCCACGCAATGAATTCGCCGCGATAGCCACCGGGCCCCGCCACTTCCGGTGCATTGCCGCCGATGTACGGCGTGCCCGGGATATAACTCACCTCGCGTGCCTCGAAGTCCATGCAGAGGTTGTTCGTCGGCACGTAGAACAGCCCGGTCGCCGGCGAGAACGCGGCGGGCTGCTGGTTCTTGCCGCCCTCGAGACTCGGACAGATGAAGCTCACCTTCTTCCCCTGATAGGGCACCTTCGCGGCATTCAATTGCGGGCGACCTGTCTTGAGGTCCACGCCGTTGGCCCAGTTCATCGGCACGAACGGCTTGGCGAGAATCACTTCGCCGGTCGCACGATCCATGGTGTACGCGAAACCGTTGCGGTCGAAGTGCACGAGTGCCTTGCGCACCGTACCGCCAATGGGCAGGTCCACCAGGATGTTCTCGTTCACCGCGTCGTAATCCCACACGTCATGCGGCGTGGGCTGGAAGGCCCAGATCATCTCGCCGGTATCCGCGTCGCGCGCGATGATCGCCGCGCTCCACTTGTTGTCGCCCGGCCGCTGCGCGCCATTCCACGGACCCGGGTTGGACGACCCATGATACACGATGTTGAGATCGGGATCATATGACAACCAACCCCACACCGTGGCCCCGCCCTGTTGCCATGTGTTGGCGGGCCAGCTCGTGGCGCCCTGGTTCGCGCTGGTATCCGTGTGATAGAACGGCTTGAAGCGCTTGCCCACCTTGATGTCGGCGTCGGGCCCGATGTTGTACGCGCGCCAGATCTCCTTGCCAGTCACCTCGTCGAGTGCGGCAATCCATCCCCGCACCCCCATCTCGCCACCGCTGGAACCCACGATCACTTTTCCCTTCACCACCAGCGGCGCCATCGTCATCGTCTCGCCCTTGGCGAGGTTGCCCATCTGCGTGCGCCACAGCAACTGCCCGGTGGTCACGTCGATGGCCACCGTGTGGCCGTCGAGCAAATTGTAGAACAACCGGCCGTTGGCATACGCGGCTCCGCGGTTCACCACGTCGCAACACGCGAGCCCTACGGCCGTCTGCGAATTCTCCGGCCGCACTTTCCACTTGAGGGGCTGCCCTTCCGTGGCAAGATCGAGCGCGTACGACACGTTCGGATAGGGCGTTACCACATACATGGTATTGCCCACCACGAGCGGCTGCCCCTCGTGCCCCCGCAGCACGCCGGTGGAGAATGTCCACGCCGCGTGGAGATTCTTCGCATTCTCCGGTGTGATCTGGTCGAGCTGACTGAAGCGCGACGCGGAGTAGTCACCCGCCGCTTGGGTCCATTCTCCGGGCGGGCCACGACGAGGAACGGCGATGCGCGTACCAGGCACCGTCGTGACTGCCGGCTTCTTCGCGGTGGCCGCATCGTCGCGGGCGCACGCCGACAGGGCGAGCAACGCCAGGAACGGAACGGTGCGCAGCACGTTCAGCACTGGCGCAAGCACAGCGCGGCGCGCCGCGGGCAGTTCGTCGAGGTACGCGGCAACGGTGGCCGCGCGGCTCATGGCCATGACTGACCTCCCTGGTGACTACTCCCCGAAGCTCGGCTCATAGTGCAGTTCGCCCTCTTCCTCCTGACGCAAGCGCTCCAGCGCGCGTGCGCACGTATTCCACCGCAGGATCGCGTCGTCATTGCCGGCCTGCCGCAACCGTTCCGCTTCCTCGAACGCGGTCATCGCAATCCGCAACGATTGCTGCGCCATCGCCTCGGCATGCATGGCTCCGTGCGCCAGTTGCGCGTGGCCCAATCGCTCGTTGATGATGCCGTCGTAGTAGAACTTCTTGTACGGATCCGTGAGGCGCTCCAGCACCTCACGCGCGCGCCGAGCCAGTTCACGCGGCGCGGCGCCAAACTGGTCCGTGAGCGACAGCAGCAACATCACGATCACCTGCTGGTTCCCGGGATCCACCTCGAGGATGTCGAGACAGATACTCTCGGTGGCCCACGACTGGTTCAGCAGGCGATACCGCTCCGCCTTCTGCATCGCCCGCGGAATCGCTTCGATCGAGATCTTCTTGAGATCAGTCATGGTTTCATCTGGTCGGGTGTACGCTGTGGAGCCGTAGTCCTCGTGCTGGCCTGCTACCCCTTTCGCGGTCCGCGCACGAGCCGCACCAACGCCTTCAACGGATCGTAGTGCTTGTCCACCACCCGCTCCTTCAGCGGAATGATCGCATTGTCCGTGATGGTGATGTGCTCCGGGCACACCTTGGTGCAGCACTTGGTGATGTTGCAGTACCCGATGCCGAATTCGTCCTTCAGCTCCGTGGTGCGGTCCGCCACGTCCAGGGGATGCATCTCCAGCGCCGCCGCATACACCAGGAAGCGTGGACCCACGAACTCCTCGTGCTTGTGATGATCGCGGAGCACGTGGCAGACATCCTGGCACAGGAAGCACTCGATGCACTTCCGGAATTCCTGCACGCGATCCACGTCGCGCTGGTCAATCCGCCAGGTACCGTCAGGATGGTCGGGCGGACGCGGCGTGAACTTCTTGATGCGCGGCTTCACGCGGAAATTCCACGACACATCCGTCACCAGGTCACGCACATGCGGAAACGCGCGCATCGGCTCCACCGTCACCGGCTCGTTTGCCGGCAATTCATCGAGCCGAGTCATGCACATGAGCTTTGGCTTGCCGTTGATTTCGGCCGAACATGATCCGCACTTGCCCGCCTTGCAGTTCCATCGCACAGCCAGGTCGTTGGCTTGATTCGCCTGGATCTGGTGAATGGCGTCGAGCACCACCATGCCGTCGTTCGTCTCGGTGGTGTAGTCCTTGAACTCGCCCGTTCCATCGGCGCCGCGCCACACCTTGAAGTTCCGCGACTGGTGTCCAACTGCGGCGTCCTGCGCGGACTGCGCGGCGGTGTAGGCGTCAACCGCGCCGGTGGTTGCCTCATTTGCATGCGGTGCGGTCACGTCTGCATCTCCTTGATGATCGCGTCCAGCTCGGGCGGCATGGGTGGAATGGGTTCGCGCACTACCTGCATCTCACCATCGGCGCCGCGACGAATGACATGATTGAACGCGGCGAACACGGGATCCTTGTCGGGATAGTCGTCGCGGAAGTGCCCGCCGCGACTCTCCTTTCGCTCGATCGCGCACCGCGCAATTCCTTCGGACACGATCAGCAGGTGACGGAGGTCCAATGCCGTATGCCAGCCCGGATTGTACTCTCTGCCGCCAACCACGCCCACCTTCTCTGCCCGTTGCTTCAGCACCTCGAGCTCGGCAAGCGCATTCTCCATCTCGTGCTGCACGCGCACGATGCCCACCTGATTCTGCATGGTGGTCTGTAGCGACTCCTGCACCTGGTACGGCCCCTCTGCACCAGCTCCGCGCGCAAAGGGCGCCAGCGCACGACGCTCCGACTCTTCCACTTCGCTGCTGTTGATGCTCACCGCCGGCTGCGACCGTGCGTACGCCGCGGCGTGCTGGCCGGCGCGCTGGCCAAATACCAACAGATCGGAGAGCGAGTTGCCACCCAGGCGGTTGGCACCGTGCAGGCCAGCCGCGCATTCGCCACACGCATACAGCCCGGGCAGCGTGGTCATCTGCGTGTCGCCATTCACGCGAATGCCGCCCATCACGTAGTGCGTGGTGGGACCGATCTCCATCGCTTCCTTCGTGATATCGATGCCGGCAAGCTGCATGAACTGATGATACATGCTGGGCAATTTCTTCTTGATGTGCTCGGCCGCGTTGGGGATCTTCTCCTTGATCCACGAGATATCGAGGTACACGCCCCCATGCGGCGAGCCGCGGCCCTCCTTCACCTCGCGCACGATCATGCGCGCCACGTGATCACGTGTGAGCAACTCGGGCGGACGACGCGCATCCTTATCGCCCTGCACGTAACGCCACCCTTCCTCTTCGTTGTCCGCGGTCTGCGGCTTGTAGTTGTCGGGAATATTGTCGAACATGAATCGCTTGCCGTCGCGATTCCGCAGCACGCCACCTTCGCCGCGCACCCCCTCCGTCACGAGAATGCCGCGCACGCTCGGCGGCCAGATCATGCCCGTGGGATGAAACTGCACGAACTCCATGTCCTGGAGGTCGGCGCCGGCGAGATAGGCGAGCGCCTGCCCGTCGCCGGTGTACTCCCAGCTGTTGCTGGTGATGTTGTACGCGCGACCGATACCACCGGTGGCCATCACCACCGCCTTGGCGCGGAAGATCTTGAACTTGCCCCGCTCGCGATCATACGCAAAGGCACCGGCAATCCGATCGCCATCCTTGAGCAACGAGAGCACCGTGCACTCCATGTGCACGTCCATGCCCTGGTGGATGCCGTGATCCTGGAGCGTACGGATCATCTCCAGGCCCGTGCGATCGCCCACGTGCGCCAGGCGCGGATACCGGTGCCCGCCAAAGTTGCGCTGAAGGATGCGGCCATCGGGGGTGCGATCGAACAGCGCACCCCATGCTTCGAGCTCGCGCACGCGGGCCGGGGCCTCCTGCGCGTGGAGCTGCGCCATCCGCCAATTGTTGACGTACTGGCCACCGCGCATGGTGTCGGCAAAGTGCACTCGCCAGCTATCGCGATCATCCACGTTCCCCATCGCGGCCGCCACACCACCTTCCGCCATCACGGTGTGCGCCTTGCCGAGTAGCGATTTGCAGACGACACCGACGGAGAGGCCAGTGGTGGCTGCTTCGATGGCGGCACGCAGGCCGGCACCGCCTGCGCCTATGACGAGCACATCGTGATCGACTGTCTGATAATCAGGCATCGGGTCGAATGAAGGTCATGTTGATGAACTGAGGTACGAGTGCCGGTGCGTCCGTCAACCGCGAACCGGAATGCCGCTACAGCAACCGCATGTCATGCCAGATCCCCATTGAGCACATGCGGACGTAGATGTCGGAGAACGCCACCCAGAATAGGCTCGCCCACGCCCAGTTCATGTGGCCGCGGTTGAGGCAGCTCACACAGTCGTACGCTTTCCGGCGCGTTGGCCGGCCCGACAGGCGATCCAGGTAGCCGCCCACCAGGTGACGCAGGGAGTGGCAGCCGAGCGTATAGCCGCTCAGCAGGCACACATTGACGGTGAGCACCAGCGAGCCGATGCCGATGCCGAAGTGCTTCACGCCGGCCCCGTCGGCGAACCAGTAGCCGCGATAGGCGTCGAATGCGAGGATGAACAGGAAGGCGATGGCCGCGTACAGGAAGTAGCGGTGCACGTTCTGGAGGATGAGCGGAAGACGGCGCTCTCCCAGATAGGTGTTGCGCGGCTCGCCTACGGCGCAGCCCGGCGGGTCGGCCCAGAACGCCTTGTAGTACGTGCCCCGGTAGTAGTAGCAGGTGAATCGGAAGCCTGCGGGAAAGGGCAGAATGATCAGCGCTGGCGAGATAGCCGGGATCCAGGCCGGCGCCTTGGTGAACCAGGCATGCGGGGAATCCCCGAAGAGCAGCGGCGAATAGAAGGGGGAGAGGTACTCGCCGTAGCTGAAGTGTGCGTTCTGGAACGCGGCCCAGGTGGCGTAGGCCAGAAACGAACTGAGGACGACAAAGGCACCCACCTGCGGGACCCACCATGCGTCCCGTCGCATCGTTTCTCCGAACTTTCGCCGCGTCAATTGGACGACTTGCTGAGCCATTCGCTGCGCATCTCCTGGGGGAGGTTCGCGCTGAAAGTACGGGCGGGGAAAAAAACCGGGAAGGGCTGGAAATTCTCCGAGCACCCCCCAATTGCACGCGATTTTCGCGTTGCAGTGTATGTGAACGCCAGTCGGCGACCTCTACATATAGAGGGGCGCGAGTATCGGCGGTTCGCCGAGCCCTGAACTTTCCGGAAACTCCGAGGCCCGGCCAATCATTTCGCATTCGGCGACGACGGGACGATGGGGGATCGATGCGACGGGGACCGTGCGAGGTGTGTTTCGAAACGTTCTTGCCGTTCGATCAAATGGTTTGGGTGTCGGTGACGCTTGGATAACAGAGACCCGAGAGTCCGTGCATGCCACGGATGCTCGTGGCGTGGCGATCCGCGGGTCCGGAATGGCGCGGAGAGCTGACCGCGTGGCCACGTGGGGTGGAGCGGTGGCCAGGCGACGGGAAAAACGTGCGAGATGAAGTGGAGGAGGTGCGAGATGAGGTGAGGACGATGTCAGGTGCGATGAGGACGATGTCAGCCGCCATGAGGACGATGCGAGGCGCCATGAGGACGTTGTCAGCACGCATTGCATGAACTGTCAGGTCACGTGAG
>JBDUCM010000147.1:0-12462 GCA_040003455.1 bacterium | reverse complement strand
GTCGTGACGTCCGGAGACGATGTCGTGACGTCCGGAGATGATGTCGTGACGTCCGGAGACGATGTAGTGACGTCCGGAAGCGTGACAGTCGCATCTGGAAGCGCTGCACGGGCATCTCAACGAGCAACAGTGGCATCCGGAAGCGTGACAGTCGCATCTGGAAGCGCTGCACTGACATCTCAACGAGCAACAGTGGCATCCGGAAGCGTGACAGTCGCATCTCAACGCGCGACACGAGCATCTTGACGGACTACACCGGCATCTTCACACAGGCTGCAATGCCACCCGCGCAATCACACGCGCCACGCGCGACCGGCGCGGTAGCTGGCAAGATGTTCTCGGGCGCGTGCTTCGCCTGCCGCGTCCCCACGCGCCTGCACGAGTGCGATCATGCGTTCCGCAACCGAGACCGCCTCGGCAAAGCGACCGGCCTCCGCAAGCGCTGCCGCGAACACGTCAAGCAGGGCAGGGTCGTTCGGGCTGCCTTGCACCAGCGGCTGGATCGCCGCAAGCGCCGCCGCGCCGTTGCGCGCACGATCATCGCTGCTCGTTGCCTGGATCCACGCCGCGGCCACGCGAGTTGCCGTTGCCGGCTGTAGCGCCATGGCGCTGTCGAACATGCGCAACGCGAGTTGATGCGCGTGCACACGGAACGCGACACGCCCCGCCTCATCGAACAGGGTGGCGTGTTGTGCGGCGGGGGAGGACATGATCGCCTCACGAAATATTCGTTCGGCGAGCGCGGGTTGTTGCGCTGCAGCGCGCGCGGCCGCGGCACTCCACTGCGCGTCGAACGCGCGTTGCTCGGGGACCACCTGCCACAGTCGCACGGCGAGTGCCGGCGTCTGGTCCCCTCGGCCGACGAAGCCGATCTCGCGCAGCCATGACGGCGCCACGGCGCTGGATGCCAAACGCGCGCCGAACGTATTCGAGAACTCGCTGGCGTTGCCGTCAGGCTCGGCGAAGTGGAGATACTCGCGCAGATAATCATCGCGACCGATCAACGCGATGTGCGTCACGCCGCGTTGTTGCATCAGCGCGCGGGCCGCGTCATCGCCGCGTGCGGAGAAGATGCTGGCGGCCGCCGCGAGCCCGTCGATGTTTTCCCAGTAGAGAGTGCCGAGTGTCTTGAAGCGACCGAAGTATCCCACACCTGACGATGCCGTGGGACTCGCGAGCAACACGACGTCGCCGCGCGGTTGTGTCTGTCGGATGGCCGCGGCCACATCCCTGTACAGCGGCTGCGTTGCGTCGGCCTCGGTGACGGCGCCCGCCTCGACGTTGGCATGCGTCAGGCGAATGCGTGCGACGGCCTGCGCCACGAAGAGGGCGCTGATCGCGCCAACGATGCTCCATCGTAGTACCGGTTTCCGTCCGGCAATCAACGCGGTGACGCCAAGCGCGAGGAGGCACAGGCCCGGACCACTTGCGTCCAGCCACCAACGCTCCTGCCAGCACGCGAGCAGTGCGGCCAAACCCGACACCAGGGCAATGAACGCAATCAGGATGCGATCGCGTGGACGAGCACCGGCCAGGGCGAGCGCGGGGAGGAGCAGCGCGAATCCAATGGCATATGGAAGCAGCGCAGAAAAACCACCGGCGCGGCCAACGGCGACGATCGATTGGAATTCCGCGATGGTCTGGTGCAGTGCGGCCATGCGCGTGTCGAGCAACAGCATGACGCGAGGACCGGCAGCGGCGATGACCACTGGTGCGGCCAGCACCGCGCCGATGGCCATTGCCATACGCATGCGCGACGGGCGCGCACCGTTGATCCGCCATTCGCCAACCAGCGCGATCAGTTCGCCGCCGCCCAGCCACGCGAGCGCGTACAGCGGGTGATTGACTTCGAGTCGCCAACCGAGATGCGACGGCGCGTATTCGATCAGGTATGCGACGACGGAGATGAGCGCTCCTGCGCGCGACCACAGTCGCCAGACGTCGCCATCGAACTGTGCTCCATCTTCGCGCGCGGCGGGTCCGAGCAGGACCGTGACGACCACCGCGGCAATGCCGATGAAGGCAATGGTCGGGATGACAGACGCGGCGCTGATCCACATGCCAAGTCCGCCGGCAACGGCCGAACAGAGTGCGCCGCGCCGCGCGAGGTGTGGCGAGGGTGGAAGCAGGTCGGCGTCTCGCTCGGTACCTGATCCGGACCATCCCGCGCCCATGCAGATCGCGCCGAGCGCGATGCCGAGCGAAGCTGCGGAGAGGAGTCCGTGGTGATCCACATAGTTGGGGGCAAAGCCGCCATAGAACCATCGATTGCCGAGCATGCCCAATGCGAGCAGCACACCGGCGGTGGCGCCGATGCGGCGAGCGGCCCACCACGACAGGCCGATGACGACGAGCAGGAAGAGGGGGAGGTTGATCCACGCGAGTGCGCGCTCGGTTGCCAGCGGGAGCGCTTCGCCGGTGAGGGCGTGGCGGAGCTTGCCGGCTTGTGCGAGTGCGATGGAGAGCGCGGAGTTCCAGTGGACGTCGCGGCCCGTGGGTGCGTTGTCGATGTCCGTGGACCGCAGCCGGAGTGCGGTGCCGTCATCGATGGCGAGGGCGAAGCGCGTCCAGGTCTGTGCGTCGGCGTAGTCGGCGGGGGCGGGTCGCTGGAGCGGGAGTGAGTCTGCGGCGATGGTACCGGACTGGTCGAGCAGCGAGACGTAGTCCTGTTCTGCGCGGGCGTCGAGCCACGCGAGCGTGGCGATCAGCAGCCAGACACAGAGGAGGGCCGGCCATTGGTATCGCGCTCGGTCGGGCACAGGGTGCATCGGCGGTGCTGGCGGCGGATGGGAGGTCAGGGCCGGCGGCGCGGTGCCGTGCGACCTCGTACGACATCATAACAGGAGTGCGCGTTCCGGGGTCCGCCGGGCGGGTCCCGGAGTGGCGGGCGTCGGTTGGGGCCTGTTCAGCAACAAAAAGGGCGGGAGACCTCATGGTCGCCCGCCCGGACTTCATTTTCCAAACAACCTAAACAAATAGGGTAAAAAGGTCTGGCGCGAATTGGGCCTTGGGTGCAATATAGCCCGTCATATTTGGCATCAAGTTCAATCGCGCTGTCAGGCGGCGGCCGCGGTCCTACCGAACCTGGAACACCCATTATTTCAAGGCAGCCTCCGGCGATCCGGTGATCGCCGGATGTGACCATTGTATCGGCGCGGAGGTCCGGCATTGCGGACTCTTAGCGCTCGTTGGACAGAGGCGGCCCTGAAAAGGTTGCCTTTTGGATAGAGGATCTTTCTTCTCGCAGGTGCAGTCCTGGTTGAATCCGGGGGTCGATACCCTCGGGATGTGTGCAAGTTCCGCTGTTGCTCTGCTGCTACCCCCCATCTGCTCATCGAGGGAGTGAGATGACCACCACTATCACGAGGAAGCGCGTCCGAACGATTGCGCTGGCACTATTGAGCGCACTGCTCGTATTGCCCGCTGCAACCGCTCAGGCGCAGAATGCGGTGATCACCGGTAAGGTGACCAGCGAGAATGGCCAGCCCGTTGAGGCGGCGAATCTGTACATCAACGAGCTCGCGGTCTCGGTCGGTTCGAACGCGGCAGGTGTGTACACCATCAGCGTTCCGGCTGCCCGTGTGGCGGGCCAGAAACTGAACTTGCGCATCCGCTCCATCGGCCAGCAGTCGCAGGTCCGGGTGGTCACGATTGCAGCAGGCACCCAGACGCAGAACTTCACCTTGGCGGCGGATGTGAATCGCCTGAGTGAAGTGGTGGTGACGGGAGTGGTCGAGGGCACCGAGCGGTCGAAGGTGCCCTTCTCCGTTGGTCATATCTCTTCCGAAGATCTTCCGGTTCCGGCGCTTGATCCAATCAAGGCGCTGGCGGGCAAGGTGGCCGGGCTGCGTATTGCGCAGACCAACGGCCAGCCGGGCAGCAGCCCGGAAATCCAGCTCCGCGGACCAACCTCCCTCAACGCGACGGGTCGGTCCACCGGTCCGCTCATCATTGTTGATGGTGCGATTCTGAATGTCGGCAGCCCGCAGGAACTGGGCGGCCTGGACATCGAGTCAGTGGAAGTGGTGAAGGGCGCGGCAGGCGCCTCCCTCTACGGCGCGCGCGCGGCAAACGGCGTCATCACCATCACCACGAAGCGTGGCGGCGGTGGCTCCGAGGGCAGCAAGTTCAGCGCCCGCAGCGAGTACGGCCTGAGCGATGTGAACAGCGTGAACTACGGCCAGCCGGTCAATCACCAGTTGCAGCTCGACGAAACGGGCAAGCGCTTCTGCGTGCAGGGCTCCAGCAACATCTCGAGCTGCTCACGCACGATCGACTGGATGACGGAAGTCCTCCGTATCAACAACGTGGCGGCCGACACGGTTCGTACGCCGGTTACCACGCAGTACAGCACGCCGAGCACGGCGGACTTGTCCAACGTGTACCAGTCGCAGCAGTGGCCCGGCCACTACTACAACATGATGGCACAGGCGCTTCGCCGGAATCCGGTGACGCTCAGCGCACTCGACGCCACTGGCAAGATTGCCGGCGTCCGGTTCTACGCCAGCGGCTCGTACCAGAATGAGCAGGGTGCCATTCGTGGTCTCACGGGCAACCAGCAGCGTCGTGGCCGCATCAACCTCGACTATGATGCTCGCCGCGATGTCACGATCTCGCTGAGCAGCATCTACGACAACGGCTCCAACGACAATCGCAACGGCGGTTCGTCGAACGGTTCCTTGTTCGGACAGCTTCTCCGCGGCGCGTCCGCGGGAACGGACTACCTGGCACGCGACACGCTGGGCCGCCCAATCGTTCGTAGCGGCGGCGCCAGCCTGCGCAGCCCGACCGGCAACGGTGGTGGCACGTTCCTCTACGACACCGAAAACAACTTCAATGAATTGCAGTCCAACCGGTTCCTTGGCACGATGTCGGCCAAGTACTTCCCGAAGGACTGGGTGACGTTCGAGGCAGTGGCCGCGTACGACAACCGTCAGCGCGTGAATACCAACTACTTCGTGAAGGGCTATCGCACGTTCACCACGGCCACCAACGCGAACAACGGCAACATCGCGATCGGAAACCAGTCGGATGAGGCGATGAACGCCAACCTCACCGCGACCATCCGCAAGCAGCTCCGGAACGACCTGAACGCGAAGATGATCGTCCGGACGCTCTATGACCAGGAGAACATCAACCAGAACGGCAACTCCGGTCAGATCTTCCTCGTGAAGGACGTGTTCCAGGCGACCAACACGAGCACGAACTACACGGCGACGTCCAGCCTTCAGACCATCAAGAACACGGGCGCGCTGGCCGGTATCAGCCTCGATTGGAAGGACAGGTACATCCTCGACGGCACGTATCGTTACGACGGCAGTTCGCTGTTTGGCGAGGGCAACCGGTACGCGCCGTTCGGCCGCATCTCCGGCGTGTGGCGTGTGTCCGAGGAGCCCTGGTTCCACGTGAAGGGGCTCAGTGACTTCCGCCTTCTCGGGTCGCGTGGAACGGCGGGCGGTTCACCGCGTTTCACGGCGCAGTATGAGACCTACAACGTCAATGCAACCGGCATCACGCTCGGGCAGGCAGGCAACTCCAAGCTGAAGCCGGAAACGACCACAGAGTATGAATTCGGCACCAACTTCACGCTGCTCAATCGTCTTGGCGTTGAAGTCACGAATGCCTATTCGCGGACGAAGGACCAGATCCTTCTCGTCAACACGCCTGCGTCGCTCGGTTTCTCCACGCAATGGCAGAATGCGGGAACGTTGGACAACCACACATGGGAAGTAGCGCTCAACCTGCCGGTCATTGACCGGAAGGACGTGAGCTGGAACGTGCGCGGCACCTGGGATCGCACGCGGACGTACATCTCGGCGTTGTTCGCGCCGGAGTATGTACAGGATGCCGGTACGGGTCAGGGTACGGCGAGCTTCTTCCACATCACTGCAAACACGGCGCTCAGCTGCGTCACCGGCGCGAAGAATTCCGCAGGCATCTGCACGAGCGGCGAGCAGCAGAACCGCTACGGCGGCGTCTGGGGCCGCCGGTTCTACAAGAGCTGCGGCGAAATGGCCGCCTCGCTCCAGTCGCAGTGCGGCGATGGCAAGGCGTTCCAGGCCAACGATCAGGGCTACATCGTCTGGGTTGGCGCCGGCAACACGTACAAGGATGGCATCACGAAGAACCTGTGGCAGACGTTCCTGCCGGGCGCACAGTCGCCCTACGGCAACAACGTTCCGCTCTACTTCGGCCTGCCCATCGTGGATCGTCCGCTTCGCGGCGAACCCGGCGAAGGTCTCGGCATCAACCAGATCATCGGCAACACGCTGCCGGACTTCCGTTTCACGTTGAACAACACCATCACGTACAAGCGCCTGACGCTGTACGCGCTGTTGGATGGCACCATCGGTCACGACATCTACAATCAGGGCGAAGGCTGGGGCTTGCTGGATTTCAGCTCGTCCACGTTCGATGCTGGTAACAAGACGGTTGAGACGGCAAAGCCGCTTGGCTATGGATGGCGCGCCGGCCCGAGCGAGAGCACGGGTATCGGTGGCTTCTACGACGTGCTCGGACCGAACAACTACGTGCTTGAAGACGGCTCGTTCGCGAAGCTTCGCGAAGTCAGCCTGTCGTACAAGGTTGGCGCGGTGCGTGGACTTGGCGATTGGACCGTCGGCCTGGTGGGTCGCAACCTGTTGACGATGACGCACTACAGCGGCCTGGATCCGGAAGTTGGGTCGAACGCCGGCAGCGGCACCGTCGGCAGCGGGTCGGGCCTTGTCAATCAGACGGATGCGTTCGGGTTCCCGACGCTCCGTACCTTCACGGTGTCACTCTCCACGCGCTTCTAGGAGTAGGGTACATGATTCGAACTGTGATCCGATACGCCGCGATAGCGGCCGTGGTCGGCCTGGGCGCGTGTGACCTTGCGGTGAGCAATCCCAACCAGCCGGAAACGAAGCGCGTGCTTTCGTCTCCCACTGACGTGGAATCGCTGCTGGGTAACTACTACAAGCGCTGGCATTCTGGCATGTGGGCCAGCTTGTCCAACGTGCAGGGCATGGCCAATGTGCAGTCGTTCGAGGACTATTCCAGTCTCTCGAACAACTGCATGGGGCAACGCGTGGGCATCCCACGCGCGACCAACGACAATTCCATTGGCAACGGCTGCGCTGCCGAACAGGCACGCGTCTACTTCTACATGGCTGAAGTGAATCGCGTGGCATCGAGCATCCTCCTGACGCTCAATACCGCGCCGTTCACCCTGGGCTCCACCAATCAGGACAACCGGGCGAGATCGTTTGCCATGTTCCTGCGCGGTGTCTCCCTCGGCTACGCTGCCATGTTCTATGATTCGGCGGCAGTGACGGACGAAAAGACGGATCCCGTGGATCCGGGCAAGCTGGCCGGCTACAAGGACGTGGCGCTGGCGTCGATGGACGCGTTGCAGAAAGCCATCGATTTCGCCAACACGCCGGGCACGGGTTCGGCTGGCTTCCCGCTGCCGTCGGGTTGGATTCCGTCAAGCACCAGCATGACGCAGGCGGAGTTCATCAAGTTGATCCGGACCTATCGTGCGCGCATCCGGGCGGGTATCGCCCGAACACCGGCGGAGCGTGCGGCGATTGACTGGACTGCGGTGATCGCAGATGCGCAAAACGGCATCACCACCGATCACGACAACATCACGAACACCACGACTGGTCCGAACAACTCGTGGCTGAATCAGTTCTATGCGTATGGCACCTGGCACCAGATGGCGCCGTTCGTCATTGGCATGGCGGACAACTCTGGTAGCTACGCGCAATGGATCGGCACGCCACTGGCGCAGCGTGGGGCGGGCAACACGCCGTTCTTCATGACGACTCCAGACCTGCGTTTTCCGCAGGGAGCAACGCGCGCCGCACAGCAGGCGGACTTCGCCATTACCTCTTGCAACGCCGCCTCCACGCCTTGCAAGCGTTACTTCGTGAACCGCAACCAGGGCAACGACGTGTTCTCGGGGAACGGCTATGGTTTTTCGAACTATGACCACGCCCGTTTCTGGTCCTGGCGCACGAACGGCGACGGCACGTCGCAGAACGGCAAGCTGATCTTCTTTACGTTGACAGAGCTGAACATGCTCGAGGCGGAAGGGCAGATCGTGAAGGGCAATTATGCGGCTGCCGCGGCCCTGATCAACAAGACGCGCACGAAGAACGGACTCCCGGCCATTACGGCGCTCGACAACACGACGCCGGTTCCCGGCGGCGCGGATTGCGTGCCGAAGGTGCCGGTCGGTCCGAGCTACACCACCATCGCGTGCGGCAACATGATGGAAGCGCTGAAGTACGAGAAGCGCATCGAAGAGGCGTATACCGGTTTTGCGCAGTGGTTCGTGGATATGCGCGGCTGGGGTGACCTGCCCGAGGGAACTGGTTATCACTGGGCCGTTCCCTATGCCGAGTTGCAGTCACGCGGCTATTCACCGGCGCAGGTCTACAGCACGGGCGGCGGAATCAATTCCGGTTCCGCGGTCAAGGGAACGTACGGCTGGTAATCGCGCCTTGCGACTGACTCGAGCCGTTGGCTTCGCACTGCTGGGTGTCATGGGGACGGGCTGCTACACGTTGCAGCCCACCCATGGCGATGTGCCGGCCCCGGGAAATGAAATCGCGTTCGACGTGAACGATGTTGGGCGCGTTGCGCTGGGCGGAGCGATGGGGCCGGAGATCGCGCAGATCGAAGGCCGATTGGTTAGCAAGGAGGGCGGCGACTATCTGGTGGCCGTCACTGCGATTCATCTGTTGCGGGGCGGTGAACAGGCCTGGACGGGCGAACAAGTCCGTATCAAGCCGGAGTACGTTGGATCATCGTACCAGAGACAGTTCTCGAAGGGGCGGACAATAGTCATCAGTGCGGTTGCAGCGGCGGCATTTGTGTATCTCGCCACGCGCGCACTGGTTGGCTCTGGAAGTGAAGATCCGGCGCCGCCCGGTGGTAGCGGCACTAGCATACGCGTGCCTTGATCGCCTCTACGGCGTCTCAACTTTCTACGGAGTTCCTTATGCGACGCATACTTCACCTCTCGGTACTGTGCCTGGTGGCAGGCGCGGCGAGTGCGTGCAGCACACCTGATCAAATCGTCAACACGCCGGACATCCCGACGGCTGGCGTGCGGTTCATCAACGCGGTTCCGGACACGAATGCGCTGGACATGCGATTCGTGGACATTATCGAGAGCAATGCGCAGTACGGCATCAGCTTCCGCAACAGCCCGATCACGTCGGGTGGTGTCACGGCATCGTCCACGGTGGAGTACAAGAATACACAGGCCGGGTCGCGGCATTTCCGCGTCTTCCTCAGCAGCACCGTACAGGCTGTTGCTTCTACCGTGATCAAGGACACGACGGTCACGATCACGGCAGGGAAGCTGTACACCGCCATCATGTGGGGAACGGCGCGTACGGGGGGAATGAAGTTCGCCTTCATCGAGGAGAACATTCCGGATCCGGGCACCAACGTCGGCCTTCGCGTGATGAACGCGACGACGGCGGCGATCGACGCGCGCCAGTATCCGTCCGCCGGCACGGCGCCGGTTGCCGCCACCTGGGCATCCGTTGCGCCGCTGACGTTCACTACGTTCGTGAACGCCTCGCCAGCACAGGTGAAGTTCAACATCACGGCAGCGGGCAGCGCCACCGCGATGTTCACCGATGGCCTCGCGCTCATTGGCGCGGCGCCAGCAGTTGATCTGGAAGGACTACCCGGCACGACGGTTGCCGGCTCGGCCGTTACCGCGATCGTCTTCCCGGCCTCGGTGGTGGGATCGAACGCTCCGCAAGGCGGCGTGTATACCACGCCACAGCTGACGTTCATGTGGGACAAGCGCCCTCCGCGGCTCTCGACCAACTGAGCACGCTCGTACTTCGCTCCAGAGTCCGGCCGCCGAGCGAAAGTTCGGCGGCCTTTCTCTTGGAATCCACGACCACACGTCGCAACCCGGTTGGAGATCGCCGATCATGACGACCAAGCGCAGCGGCCTCGCCATGCTGCTTCTCGTGGGAGGATTCCTTCTCGCCGCACCTCAGGCAGCGTGTGCGCAGAAGAAGGAACGGGACATGATCACCCGCGAGGAACTCGAAGCATCGGCGCAACGCGATGGCGATCTCTACTCCGCCATCCGCAGCCTGCGGCCGCACTTTCTTCAACCGCCGCGCGGCAACCACGGCGCGATCACCTCTATGCCGACCGCGCTGTTCGTGAACGGCGCACGCGAGCCGAACATGGACGCTCTCCGGCGCATGAGCACATCGATGGTGAAGGAGGTGCGCTACCTCGATCCGGGCAAGGCCGAGATGGAGTACGGAAACACGGCGTCCGGTGGGGCGATTGTGGTGAAGACCAACAAGCCCGAGGAATCACCGCCTGACGAACGCTAGGGTACGAGAGACTGCGTCACCGCGCCCGGCGTCGGTCATATCGCCGGTCGTGGACCTCCTCTGCGTAGGGGGACTGTCGTTGATCGTGTTCGTGCCGATGCTGCTGAGTGGAAGCACGGACCTTGTCCTCATCGGTGCTGGGGCGCAGGCGTGGCTGGCCACGCTCATCAACATGCCTCACTTCCTGGCATCGTACAGGATCGTCTACCGAAGCAAGGAGATGATCCTCAAGCACCGCTGGGCGTCGATCTACCTCCCCGCGATCATGCTGGTGTACATGCTGGCCGCCGTCTGGGAGGCGCAGTACTCGCAAGTACTGGTCATCATTTTCATCTCCGTGTCCAGCGGCTATCTCGCGTGGCACTACACCGGCCAGGTGTGGGGGATGATGGCATCATTTGCCTATCTGGAAGGCACTCGATTCGAGCCGAAGGAGCGGTTTCTCGTCCGCACGAGCCTTCGCATCCTGCTTGTCTGGCATCTCACCTGGTTCCTGTACACCCAACTGCGAGACTCCACTGCGGTGCGACCCGCCTATTTGTTGGTGAGCGCGGGAACTGCTGTGGCATTCGTTTTCGGCGCGGTGGGTTTGCTCAAGATGCGACGCCGGACGGGCAAACTGCCGCCCCTCAGAGCAATCGTCGCCTGGCTTGCCCTGTTCTCGTGGTACGCGGTGATGGCCCGCGATCCGAAGGCGCTCTTCTGGATACAGATTGCGCACGCCGTGCAGTATCTCGTGTTCCCCATTCGTGTGGAGATCAACCGAACGACGCAGTCGGCCACCGCACGTGGCGTGCGCGTGGCGACGCACATGGTCGTCTATGGCGTTGCGTTGCTCGCCCTCAGCTACCTGGTGGCACAGGTCATTCCCGCCGCTGCGATGAGTACCGTTGCACGGGTGTTTGGTGAGCAGCCGGGACGGGTGGCGCCTATTCTCATTCTGATGTTCATCAACATCCACCACTACTTCACGGACGGGGTGATCTGGAAGATCAGCAACCCCGAGGTGCGTGGTGAGTTGTTCGCACACGTGCCGCGGCCGTAGCCGTCTGAGAAACAGCCGGATAGGCAATATGAGAAACAGCCGGATAGCAATCTGAGAAACAGCCCGATAGCAATCTGAGAAACAGCCGGATGGAAACAGAAACGGCCGGATACAGCAGTGCGGTATCCGGCCGTTTCCGTTTACATCCGGCTTCTTCTAGAGAAGTCCAGCGCGATGCCCGTGTCGCTACGGCCGTACTCGCTGGAGGTCGAGCGCCTTGTCCAGGTAGTCGCGGGCCTCGGCATGATCGGGCTTGATGGCAAGGGCTCGGCGAAAGTGGACAATCGCCTCTGACAGTTGGCCCTGACGAGCAAGTGCGACCCCCCAGTTGTGCTCCGCATCTGCCTGATCCGGGCGTATGCGCAAGGCTTCCTGATAGTGCGTGATTGCGTCAGCAGTCGCACCTTGCCTGACAAGCGCGTTGCCCCAGTCGATGTGCGCGACGGCATTGTCGGCGTTGATCGACAGCGCCGTGCGATAGTGCTCGATGGCTTGGGCAAGATTGCCCTGCTGCGCCAGGACGACCCCCCAGTTGGCGTGCGCCTCCTCGAACGTGGGCTCCAGCTCGAGTGAGCGCTGGTAATATCGGACGGCATCCTCCATTCGGCCGGCGTGTGCCAACCCAACACCGACATCGTTCTGCGTCTGCGCATACAGCGGCGCGATTTCCGCGGCGCGTAGCGACTGTGCGAGGCCCTCGTCATTCCTGTTCTGCGCGTACAGGACGTTTGCCAGGCCGACATGGCCGATGGAAGAACCGTCGTCGAGGGCGACAACACGCGTCCACAGCGACTCGGAGTCTCGCCAGACACCGCATTGGCTCCAGGTCAGCGCGCCAAGCGTCACGCACAGCGCGGCGGCGAGGCCGGTTGCCGGCGGGCCGAGTCGTCTGCGCAATGTCATGTATCCGCTTGCGACCAGTACGGCGATCGCCGGGGCAGAGTGGTATGTGTAGCGATCCGCGGCGATCTGCGGGCCATTCTGCACAAGGCCCAACATGGGGAAGGTGATGGCAGCGAACGCCACGAGGCATGCGACGAGCGCGGGCCA
>JBDUCM010000146.1:0-12499 GCA_040003455.1 bacterium | reverse complement strand
CGGCGAATGGTGGCTCGTTGCGCGCTGCACCAGTGACTGGCGTGACGAATACCGCGATGACGACCAGCAGCTTGATGGCAAATCGAATTCTCACGAGCGAGGCTGGCGAAGGCGGTGCGTCATGGAGCGGCGTTCGCGCCAGGATACCCACAGGATCAATCCATCGGCATCATTTATGAACGGTTGTCCGAATTCGACACATGGTACTACTCCCGCTGTGATCCGTCCGCCGTATTGTTGGCCGCCGTGCGCATTGATTACCGCGTGTCGCCGCGTTGTGCCACAGACTCAAACCCTTCCGGTATATGAAGCGCTTCACACGTCCCCTCACCTGCGTTCTCGCGCTCACCTTCGCAATCAGCCATCGCGTCGTTGCGCAGGCCCCACCCCCGTTGCATTCCGCCGTATTTCCGAAGGACAGTGCTCGCTCCAAGAGCCTGGCGTCCAACCAGCGCTCAGTCGTGGACACGGCCACGGCAATCCTGGCGAAGCTGGAGATCCATGAATCCACTCTCAAACCCGGCCAGAACTCCCATCCGCCGCACCGCCACGCGCATGAGGAAGTAATCGTGCTCTATCAGGGCGACATCGACGTCCTTCAGGGCACCGTTCATCGCAAGGCGCACGGCGGCGACGTGATCTTTCTCGCATCCAATGACTGGCACAACTTCACGAATGTGGGAACAATCGACGCGAAGTATCTGGTGGTACGGGTCGATACGCACGACCAGCCGAAGGATCTTCCATCTGCACCGGCGCCGTAGGCCCTCGGCGCGTCGGTTGTCAGTGCTGACGCCTGGCAGCCGGTAATGTGTGGGACTCCACGCAAGGATCTCCTATCGAGCAGCCGCACCATTGCCTATGCTGATAATTCAACCATACTGCTCCGTGCACTGTCAAACTGACAACTGTCGGCGCCATAAACGCTCGCAAACGCCTCACTGACTTCGAATGCGCCTGCGCCTCGCCCTCTGCCTCGGCGTCCTCCCACTTTCCGCGAGCGCGCAACGGCCAGCCCAACAGCCAGCCCAACAACCGTCAGTCACTGCGCCGCCGCGAACCATGCGCGCGTCCCGTCGCTCGGCGCCCATCACCATCGACGGAAAGCTCGACGAACCCGCATGGTCCAACGCCGAACTCTCCAGCGCCTTCGTCCAAAGCGTCCCCCAACCCGGCGCGCCGGCACTCGACCAGACGCAGGTCCGTATTCTGTACGATGACGATGCCCTCTACGTCGGCATCCGCATGCTCGACGCGCACCCGGATTCTATCGCGGCCGGTCTCGCGCGCCGCGACGCCGATGCGTCCACCGGCATCTACTCCGACTGGGTGCACCTGATCATCGATTCCTATCACGACCGCCGCACCGCCTTTCGCTTTTCCACCACGCCACGCGGTGTGAAAAAGGATGTCTATACGTTCAACGACGGCAACGAGGACATCAATTGGGACGCCGTCTGGGACGTCGCCACGCGCATTGACTCATTGGGCTGGGTTGCCGAGTATCGCATTCCATTGAGCCAGCTCCGCTTTGGCGGTGATTCACTGGGTGGTCGCGTATGGGGCCTCCAGGTGCAGCGCGAAATTGCCCGTCGCAACGAGCGCGACACATGGGCACCGTGGACGCCGCAGGATGGTGCCCTCGTTTCCCGCTTCGGTGACCTCGTCGGCCTGCAGGGCATCCACGTTCCCGAACGCCTCGAAGTCACGCCATACGCGAGTTCGACACTTACCCGCGCACCCGGCAATCCCGCCAATCCATTCTATGAACGCTCGCACAGCACACAGAAAGTAGGCGGCGACCTCAAGTACGGTTTGCCCGGTGGACTCACGCTGAGCGCTACCATCAATCCGGATTTCGGTCAGGTGGAGGTAGACCCTGCTGTCGTCAACCTCTCCGCATTCGAGACGTCCTTTCCCGAGAAGCGGCCCTTCTTCCTCGAAGGCTCCGACGTGTTCAGCTTCGGCCAGGTCGTCCGCCAGAACGACTACGGCGGCCAGACCTATCTCTACTCCCGTCGCATCGGCCGACAGCCGCAACTCGGCGTCCCCGGAGGAGCGCAGTTCGCCGATGTGCCGTCGCAGACCACCATTGCCGGCGCCGCGAAAATCACGGGCAAGAGCGGGCCGTGGACCGTGGGCCTCCTCGACGCCGTCACCACGGAACAGCGCGCACAAGTCCTTACCACTGCCGGCACACAGTTCGAGCGTCCCGTCGAGCCCCTCAGCAACTATTTCGCGGGGCGTCTGAAACGCGATTTCCGGGGCGGGGCTACGACGGCCGGCGCCATGATCGAACGCACCACCCGCTCCGTGAATGACACCGTGTTTACGCCGTTCCTGCGCAGCGATGCAACGTTCGGCGGCATCGACTTCGAACACGACATGGACAAGCGCACATGGATTGCCAGCGGCTTTCTCGCCGGAAGCAGCGTGCAGGGAAGCCAGAAGGCCATTGCCGCGACTCAGCGGGTCAGCAACCATTACTTCCAGCGCCCCGACTCGGCAAACCTCCACCTCTCATACGACACGACACGTACTTCCCTGCAGGGCTACATCGGTGAGTTCGCACTGCAGAAGGCGGGTGCGAATTTTGGCTCCATTGCCGTGAAGACCAGCAGCCCAGGACTCGAGCTCAACGACCTGGGCTTCCAGAGCCGCACTGGCTACTCAGCGCTCTCCACGCTCATCGGTCACCAGGACTTCACGGCGGGCCAGCACCTCCGCAACTGGACAGCGTTCATCTTCGAGAACGACGCGATCAACTCGGGCGGCCGCGGCATCTATCATGGCTATGCCGGACGAGCCAATGCCACATTTCTCAACCTCTGGACGGCCAACGTCGGCCTCACGTATTCGGCCGACGCCTTCGACGACGCGCTGCTCCGCGGCGGCCCTGAAGGAAAGCAGCCCTGGGTGTGGCAGTACAACGGCGGTATCACTACCGACTCGCGTCGTCACGCCGTGCTCGGCATCAACGGCTCCTATCTCTATGACAAGCTCGGGGGATTGTATTCCTCAGCCAACATTTCCCTCGACGCCCACCCGAGTTCCAACATCCGCGTCAACGTGTCGCCAACATGGAGTCGCCTGTTCGACACCGAGCAACTCGTGCGCACCGTCGTGGATCCCGCGGCTACCGATACCTACGGCCGACGGTACGTGCTTGGCGCACTCACACAGACAACGCTCTCGCTCGACACGCGGATGGACGTCACTATCTCGCCCACATTGAGTTTCGTGATGTACGTGCAGCCGTTCGTCTCGTCCGGTAGTTACGATGATTTCAAGGAGCTGGTCACGCCGGGGACGTATTCGTTCATCCGTTACGGATCGCAGCGCGGCACCATCGCGTACAATACGGCCACGTCGGCGTACACCATCGATCCCGACGGCGCCGGTACATCTCCAGCGTTCGCCATCGCGCAGCCGAACTTCAATGTCCGCTCCCTGCGCGGCAACGCTGTCGTGCGATGGGACTACCGTCCGGGCTCTGCCCTGTATTTCGTGTGGCAGCAACAGCGCAGCGACTTCGCTCCCATTGGCGATTTCGACGGATCACGCGACGTGGGCGCAATCTTCCGCACGGTGCCCACGAACGTATTCCTGATAAAGGGCACCTACTGGGTAGGGAAGTAAGCTCACCCCGCGGGCCCTCTCCTCCATGCTCGCCGCGAACGTCGCGACGAATTGGTTCATGGCGTGTGACATGATCGATGGTGTCACACGCCGTTGAGACCGGCGGCCAGCGGACACGCGGCGATGCACGACCGGGTCCGGCGGCTCAGGGCGCGTCAGAGTTCGAACAAACGCGCCTACTCTGTCGCCCCCACCCAATCACCAGCATCCGCCAACGCTCCCGTGTAGATCATCTCTCGCGTAGCCACGAAGCCCATTTGCTCGTACATCGGCCGCCCCGCCGCCGATGCCGACAAAACGAGCCGCACGACGCCCGCCTCGCCCGCCCACGCAATGATGGTATCAACGAGGTACCGCGCGACCCCGCGTCGACGCCAACTGACGTCTGTGTACACATTCAACACCTGCGCCTCTTTTCCCAATAGCAGCCTGTCACCCGACAAGGCCGGTCGCGGCAACAGCGACCGGAATTGAACCCCGGCGCCAGCAACCGGCGTCAAACTGTCCGGTGCGAGCGCGATCCAACCGACGTATTCGCCAGTTGGAATGGCAGCAACAAAATACGCGACGGACGCTTCGCGCAGTGAAGCTTCGAGATGCGGCTGCACGGCGCCCATTTCACGGAACATGGCCACACGATGCTCGGCGAGAAGCGGAGCATCCGAGACCGCGGCGAGGCGGAGCACAACAGGTGATGACATTGGTAGTATTGGCAGGATTGACGTTGCACATGAGGACGCAGGCGGATCATGGATACCCGGCCAACGACCGTCAACCATTTCCCGGCACGATTTGTCGAAGTGTGCTGTAGCCTCACGCTCGGCAATTCGGCGACAACTAGGAGCAAGTGGTGAGACATCACATTGGCGCGTTGGTCCTCATGGTCGCGGCCGCCTGCTCGGGCGACCACCCAGCGAAGGACGGCACCCCCCCGTCGGAGTCGCGGGCTTCTGCAGGCTGGCGCGATCCCTCGCCACACACCGTCCGCAGAGTGATGGTCGCGCCCGGAGTGTCGCTGGAAGTCCTGGACTGGGGCGGACGGGGCGAACCGTTGTTATTCCTGGCTGGCCTGGGAAACACCGCACACGTCTTCGACGACTTTGCGCCGCAATTCACCGACGGATACCACGTGCTCGCAATCACACGACGCGGATTCGGCGCTTCGAGTCAGACCGCGTCAGGATACGACATCGAATCGCGCGTGAGGGATCTGCTGGAGGTGCTGGATTCGTTGGGCCTCCAGACGGTTGATCTCGTTGGGCATTCAATTGCCGGCGACGAGCTGACCGGGTTCGCCGCACGCCATCCCGAACGCGTGCGGCGTCTCGTCTATTTGGATGCCGCGTACGACCACAGCACCAGATCAGGCGCGTCGCGACCACCGTTGCCTGCCATGACGGCTGCCGATTCTGCCTCGCCAGCGGCGGTCTTGGCCTATGCCTCGCTACTAGGTCAACCACTGCCTGAGGCTGATCTGCGCGCTACCGTGGTTTTCGGGCCGAACGGCCGTCCTGTGCGCGATGTGACCCCCGGATCGACGTTCGGCGAAATCATGAAGGGGCTCGAGCATCCGCCCTACTCGCGGGTCCGCGCACCGGCGCTCGCGTTCTACAGCGAGTACGAATCGCCGAAAGCCGCGTTGTCACAAAAATGGTGGAGCAGTATCGACTCATCTGCGCGGAAGCAGACAATCGAATCACTTGCATTTATGGCTGTCTGGTCTGCCAAGGAGCGCAAGCGGTTCCGTGCGGAAGTAAAGTCCGGCACCGCCATCGAGCTACCGGCCGCAAACCACTTCATATGGGTGACAAACGGGGAGCAAGTGGTGCGGGAGATGCGCGCGTTCCTGAAGCGCAGCTAATCGGACGGCTGTCGCCGAATCAACTGTCACTCGCGCCTTGTCGGCGATGTTCGACTCGGCGGTCCACCCTCAGCTGCTCGCCCCACCCTGATCACCGCCACGCGTGTCCTTGTGCGGCAACGTCGCCACGTACGCCACACTGTCCCACGCGTTATGGATGCCCACCAGCAGCAGCAGCAGGCTCGTCGCACCAATCGCGAACATTCCCTCACTCTCCTCCCTGGCCGTCATGACCGCGCCCACGAACAGCGTCACGTACGCCAGCATGGGCAACATGCTGTGCCAGATCCAATCCTCGAGTACCGGCGTGTAGCTTTGCTGCCGTCGCGCACGTGCGCTCACCACCGTGGCGTACCCAGTCCCCCACAGGCCGAGTACTGCCAGGATGACGGCTGGACCGATCGCCCCATGCCATGGCGCGCTTAGAATCGCTGATGTGATGAGCACCGCGCAGAAGTGAACAACCGTCGGCGTGCCGTACGCACCCACCGTCTCGCTGTTGCCCTTTCGCTGCGCGTCCGCCACAAGGGCCATGACGACGAATTGCAATCCCGTCAGCGCCGCTCCCGACGAGCCGACGATGACATAGAAACTTTCCCACGGCGTGAACAGGGTCTCGGCGCGGATCATCCAGGCCTCCCGATCGAGTCACGCGAAATTAACACGAAAATCAGCCTTCCGGGCGGACCGGAAGGCCCGGAATAGGGATCGCCACAAAACGACCCGTCCCCAGGTTATGATGACTGTGGCTTTCGATTACCAACGCGTTCGCATTCCTATCCCATCGTCCGATGCTGCAATTCGCCGACATTCAGGCCGCCGCCGAGCGGCTCCAGGGGCACGCCCACCGTACCTCCGTCCTCCGGTCGCGTACACTCGACGCGATGCTCGGCGCCCAGGTTTTCATGAAGGCCGAGAACTACCAGCGCATGGGCGCGTTCAAGTTCCGTGGCGGCTACAACGCCGTGAATGCAATGAACGTCGACGAACGCGAACGGGGGGTGGTCGCATTCTCGTCGGGCAACCACGCGCAGGCAGTTGCACTCGCGGCGCAGTTGCATGGCTGCCGCGCAACCATCGTCATGCCGTCTGATGCGCCCGCTTTGAAGCTCGCGGCAACACGTGGTTACGGTGCGGAGGTGATCACCTACAATCGGTACACCGAGAGTCGTGAAGCAATCGCCACCGACCTGGTGCAGCAGCGTGGCGCGATGCTGATTCCTCCGTTCGATCACCTGAACGTGATGGCCGGCCAGGGAACTGCGGCGCTCGAACTCATCGAAGACGTCGGCTCGCTGGATGCCCTGATCGTGTGCGCAGGAGGCGGTGGTTTCCTGTCCGGATGCGCCGTCGCCGCGAAGCACCTGTTGCCGGACATCCGCATGTATGGCGCGGAGCCCGAACGCGGCGACGACATGCGGCAATCCCTGCATGCCGGCCACATCGTGAGCATTGACGTTCCGAGAACGATCTGCGATGGCCAGCAGACGCAGACCATCGGCAACCATACGTGGGAGGTCATCCGACAGCTCGTGAGCGATGTGCTGACCGCCACCGATGCGGGGGTCATTGAGGCAATGCGTTTCGCTTTCGAGCGGATGAAGGTTGTGCTGGAGCCGTCTGGCGCGTGTGCGCTGGCAGCATTGATGCAACACCGAGAGCAGTTTGCGGGACAACGTGTGGGCATCACTCTTTCGGGCGGCAACATCGGCATCGAGCGCTTTTCTGCCCTCCTCGCCGGAACGGAAACGGCCGACTGATTCCTAGCGCAAGTGCGCTCCAGCGAGCCCATGGCCGCCGAGCGGGACCGTTTCCACGCGGTTGCTGAATCCGGCGATGAGAGGACGCCCCTTCGCTATCGCCGCCTGAACAGCGGGTAAAGTCAGTGACGCTTGGTGGCTGGCCGCGCTGTCCCATACTTCCGTGATCCACAACGCGTCTGCGTCCGTTGAATCATTCGCGATGATGTAGCTCACGCAGCCCGGCATCGAGCCTGTGCCCGCAAGCAGGGTGGCGGAGAGTGCGTCCCGCTGGCCAGCCGTGGCGGTCATCTTTCCGATCAGTCCGTACATCGCTGCACCTTTGCGTGTCGTTGTCTCTCCGCCCAGATGCGCCTGAGTGGCGCGATCATCGTCATACCTGCGACCAGGATAAACGTTCGTCGATGCAGGCGCGCACGGATTGCGTCGATGATGGTTGTCCCTCTTGGAATCGTCATACTGTCGACTTTCTGGTCGAGCCATTTGCGTGATTCGTGAGTGGTCATCAGTGCGCTTGCTGAACGACGCCTCCCGATAGGAACGAGCGCATGATTCGTGCGACGTCATCAGGGCGCTGCAAGAAGACAAGGTGGTTGCCTCGGATCTCGACAACCTGGTGACGTGCCGCGCCTGTGAACTGCTGCCGCGATCGTGCAACGAAGGCCGTTACAAATGTCAGTACCGACTCCGCCTGCCCGCGCCCAGCGGAATCGAGCTCCGCATAATACGGAACGACATCCACTGGCGCGTCAGGCGTGGCGTAGATGGCGAGTGACCGACAACGCACCCGATCGTAGTGCGGTGCCCGAACTGCCTGCTTCACCCGCGCCTGGGCGGCGACTGTTGCTATCTCACCGAGATATTGACCGCTGCTATCCGACCGCGAGGTGGCGCGGACTTCGGACATGGGCTCCAGCACGCCCATCACGCGGGCGCCATACGCCCGACGATCGTCGAGTGACACCACCTTGGGCACTCCCCTGCGCGGCGGCGGCGGCACTACCGGAGCCGCGCCCACGCCCGTCGCGGTCGTGCGGTCATATGCCGCATCCAGATATACGAGTCCCGCGCATCGGTCGGCATCTGTCTCGCCAAAGCGCGTCAACTCTTCGCCAGCGATGGAATGCCCGACGAGAATCACCCGGCCTGCCCGCAGCGTATCGAGCACGGCGCGGATGTCGGCGACAAGCGAGTCGACGTCGTTGGGTGGAACTGCACCCGCCGAGGCACCGAAGCCGCGTCGCGTAATACCGACCACATGAAAGCTGTCCGCAAACTGCGGCGCGAACTCGTCAAAGACGTGTGCCGTATTGCCAAGCCCCGCAAGGAACACCATCGTGGGGCCCGTTCCTCCCCAATCGATCGTCTCCAACGAAACGTCGGGAGCAGTTCGAACGAGGCGAATGGTGGGCGTGGGTGGCCGGAGCGCCCTCGCCGGCGCATCAGCGCCACGCCCGCAGGCGGCCGATGCGCATGTCCCGACAAGGCAGATGACGCCAGCCCCGAACCTCATCCCTGTTTGCCGTTCCGGATCCACGGTCTTCGCACCGTGTAGGTCGGCACCGCAGTGATGCCAGCGCGTGCAACGCTCAACAGCTTCCTCCGCGTCAGCAGTCCGAGTGCCGCTTGTACCGCTCGCTTCGACACGCCGGTTCCCGAGGTGATCTCCTGTAGACTTGCCTGCACCTCGGCCTCGCTCGCCCCGGTCGCATGCCGCCAGAGGTACAAATATACGAGGAATGCGGACGGTTGGCGGTCGTGTCCCACGAGATCAGGCAGCAACGTATCCAATACGTATGAATCAACGGCAATCGACGACACGATGACGCTCGCTATGGTAATTGTTGCCATAGTAGTCAATGCGCGCCTTGCGGCACAAGGGGCGGCCCGCTGTATTGAGCACGTCAGTCATCATTGACCCTTGTCTGGAGTCCATTCATGATTCGTGCTGTGAAATTCGTAGCCATTCCGGTTCGTGATCAGGATGCCGCTCTGGCGTTTTACACAGAGCAGTTGGGGTTTCGCGTGGTCACGGATCAGCCCTTCGACGGCACACAACGATGGATCGAATTGGCTATCGGTCGCAGCGAGACGAAGGTGGTGCTCTTCACAACGGAGGAGCACAAGTCCATGATCGGCACACACTCCAACGTGACGTTCGTAGCTGACGACGTGGAGAAAACGCACGCGGAACTGGTCGAGCGCGGCGTTGTCTTTGACCAAGCCCCGGAGCGAGCCGACTGGGGAACAGCCGCCATCTTCCGGGACCCGGATGGAAATCGATTCGTACTTTCGTCGAAGTAGGAGCGAATCCAATCAGGTGGTCACGGGGCGCCACCACGCTCCGCGATCGCGCGCAGGCTTGATTGCGAGACGTAGCTCCGGTCGTGAAACTGCTGACCCCAGCCAAGCGGCGTGACGTCGTCGTATGTATGCATGGACGCATCGCTCGCAAACACGAGCCGCTTTCGTACGGAGGCGCGAGCGTTGGGGTTCGCGCCGCGGTCCAGGAGCAATCGTACGACGCGTTCATCGCGACCGCGCGCGTTGTAAGTGACGACGCAATTGAAGAGGGCGGTGTGTCCGCCAAAACCGTCGATGTCGATGGACGCGGGCACGTCGACATGCATTCCGGCATCCAGGAGCCAACGCGCGATCTCTAGTTCCTCGTACTCGGCGGCCATGTGGAGCAATGTCGCACCGCCAAGCGACGCACCAACCAGGGCGAGCGACTCATCGGCATGGCATCCGAGCGCTGGAGGAAAGATCTCCTGGTGCGTAAAGGTCCGTACGAGCAGTAGTGGATCCCGACGTAGCCAGAGTTCCAGGAGGTCGATCCGCCCCCGGTGCAACGCCATCGGTGGAGTGTCCGGCAATAGAACCCCCCGCTGGGCCATCGTCTCCAGAATCTGGTGCTTTCCTTCGGGCTTTCTCGCGTACGTCTCAAGCGTGAGTGCTACACGTGAACGCCAGTCGCCCTGCTCGTCCTCGATTCCGGTGCCAGTCTCGACCATGAACGCAAAGTCGGCGCCGGCGAGTGACTCGACGGCGCCGCCCACCACGTCGTGCGGAAAGCGCGCGCCGAAACGCCCAAGGGTGCGAAGTGTGTCGAGAGGCGGCCGCAGTTCAGGTTGCGCCATCGCCGAGTTCACGTCCCGGACCCCGCGCTCTCGCAGCATCGACATGATCCGCTGCAGCCCGCCGTTGGCGGCCTGTGTCATTGCACCACCCCATCCGCCGTCTGGTGCCGCGGCGTAGTCGCGCGCCAGTTCGGGGTGGTTACGACCGAACGCCCGGATCGCGTCTTCGTCGTCGCGTTGGATCGCGCCAATGAGGTCACAGGTCGCGACCAATCGCGGCCAGCTTGACGCGTGGTAGCTTCGCGCGAGCACCAACTGCGCATCGGCAAGCTTTGCAGACTCGGCATCGACGCGCTCCGGGTGATACTCGCGGAAGTCGGCAACGGCCGATACCTCCCCGCCGCGAAACGCGCGCAGGAGATCCTTGGCTTGGTGCTTGAGTTGTTGCAGGTCCGGCTGGGCAGGTAGGCGACGAGCGGGCATGACGAGCCTCCTTGAAGAGTGCCCGGGGTCCGCTTGCGTCGGGCGAAAGGAGGTTCGTAGTGAACCGCGAGACTTCGCTGTGTCGTGCCCAGGTGGACTCGGTCCTTCCCGCGGACGGGCGGCGCCCTGTGTGCCTGAGTGAAGGTAACGCCGCCAGACGGAGCGAGTCAATTCCGTTCCGCTCTGGCGAGAACCGCCTCTACCGGCGGTGATGCCTCGCGCGTGTCATCTCCTGGTCGAGCGCCAGCGTCGAGCAACAGCCTGGCCACCCCCGCGTGATCGTGATGTGTGTTGCCGAAACGAGAGCCGTGACAACACCAGCCGAGTGGTGTGGCGCCGTAGCGTGCATCCTTGAGGCCGAGGAGTGCGCGCGCGTCGCGGTAGCGCAGGAGTGCCGCCACCGTCTCCGTCGATCCCTGCCAAGCGGCGCAATGAAGCGCAGTTCCGGAATCGTGACCGGCAATTCGCGGATCGAAGCCCAGGGCGAGCATCAACGCAACGGAACGCGCGTCGCCCTTCCACGCCGCATCAGTGATCGCCCGATGATCGTCGGGTGTCATGGACGCGATGAGTCCCGAATGCCGCTGTACCAACGACCTCGCTCCTGTTTCGTCGCCACGACCGCAGGCGAGATGAAGGAGTTGGAGGGGAGACGCAAAGGCTGACATCGCCTCCAGTGTTTCCTGCTGCTCGAACTGCGTTGCAACATCCAGCGGCGAGCGGCGGTCACCAATGGTCCAGAAGTAGATGTGATAGCTACTTGGCGGCTGCTCGGCATAGATGCCTCGTCCAATCCTCGCATCGAGCAAGGCGGGATCGTTCCGAAGCATGGCGCGGACCCGACCAGTAAGTCCAAGCGCGGTCGCGAGAAAGATGTCCGTGGAGGCGCCGCGCTCGACAAGATAGCGCGCCAGGTCGTATCGTCCCGCGCCGCGACGGTGATCGAGCATCCATTCAGCCGCTGTAGAGCGATGGTCCACGTCGCGCGCGTCGATGTCGGCCCCCGCGCCGAGGAGCAGGTCGACTGTGTCGCGGGATCTTGCGAAGTGCAGTGGTGTCTGCCCGTCGCCGCCGCGCTCGTTTACCCGCGTTGGATCGTCGGCAATCATCCACGCCAGCAGGTCAGGTCGATCGAGATGCGCTGCGGCGCAGGCGTCGGGAATGGCGCCAGCGGCGATCAGTCGTTCTGCAGCGGCTCCGGTCGCGGAGTACAACGCATGAAAGCCACCCGCCCACCATTCGCTCTTCTTGTTCGGATCGGCACCAAACTCGAGGAGCACCTTCACCATCTCCTCATCGTTCGCGCAGGCAACAATTGGTGGCGAGTTGAACGCGAGCACCGGCGCATTGATCATCTGACGGAATGCCGGATACCTCTCGAACAGTCGCCGCACCGCGGCCGCGTCGCGTCGTTGAAATGCGTCGTGCATCTGTTCCTGCGGCGAACGCGTCACGTCGGACCGCGCTACAATGTGCTGCTTGAGCGCCGCCCAGTTCTCGAACCCATATTCGCGGGCGAGCACAAACTGGGCATCGGCAAGGGCGAGGTGCGGCTTGTCGGGGAGTCGCGCACGAATACGGCTCTGCGCCTCGGCATCACCGGACTCGAAGGCACGAAGGAGTTCCTTCGCCTGCTTCTTCTGCTGCTCGAGGTCCGCTCCCAACGGGAGCGGACG
>JBDUCM010000145.1:0-12517 GCA_040003455.1 bacterium | reverse complement strand
ACCGGTTCGGGGTGAAGCACAAGGAGCGGCTCAAGCAGCTCAAGCTCGAGACCGATGTGCTCACCCTCACCGCCACCCCTATTCCGCGTACGCTGCATCTCTCGCTCGCCGGCCTGCGGGACATGACGTTGATGCAGACGCCGCCACGCGATCGTTCGCCGGTGCTCACCTTCGTGGAACCCATCGACGACGGCTTGATCGACGAAGGGATCTCGCGCGAACTCGATCGCGGCGGCCAGGTGTTTTTCGTGCACAACCGGATCGAGACCATCGTCGGGATGGCCGATCACATCCGGCGCATCGTGCCCCGGGCGCGCATCGCGGTGGCCCACGGGCAGATGAAGGAGCGTGAGCTCGAAGACATCATGCACAGGTTTGTGAGCGGCGAGATCGATGTGCTGGTGTCCACGCTCATCGTGGAGAGCGGCCTCGACGTGCCGAACGCGAATACGATGTTCGTGAATCGCGCCGATCACCTCGGGCTGGCGCAGTTGTACCAGCTTCGCGGCCGAGTCGGTCGATCACATCGTCGTGCCTACTGCTACCTGCTCGTTCCTGATTCCGTGGATGCCGACGCCGAGCGGCGTCTTCAGGTCCTGGAGCATCACACGGAACTCGGGGCGGGCTACAAGATCGCGCTCAAGGACATGGAAATGCGCGGCGCCGGCAACCTGCTGGGTGCCGAGCAGTCCGGCTACGTGCATGCCGTGGGTTTCGACCTGTACCTGCGCATGCTCGACGAGACGGTCAATCGGCTGATGCGCGGCGACGCAGCGCCGAAGCCGCAGCCGTCGGACGTCTCCATGGACATTCCCGCCTACCTGCCCGACGATTACATCGAGTCGCAGGAGTCGAAGCTGGACGTGTACAAGCGGCTGGCCAAGTTCGAGACACCGGAGGAGATCGAGGCGTTGCGCGGCGAGGTCCGCGACCGGTTCGGGCCGCTTCCGGCCACGGCCGAGGCAATGTTGTCCATGGCGCTGCTGCGGATTGTGGGCGGCGCATTGGGGATCGAGGGGATACTGGTGCGCGGAGAAGAGGCCCGTATTACCTTTCGGGATTCCGCCCTCCCACGTATGAAAGGGCTCTCGGCGGCGTTCCACGAAGTGCAGTTCCAGGCGGAGGTGCGGCGCGCGCACCCGCTTTCGCTCAAGCTCACGCGGCTCGGGGGCGCCCAGCTCCTGGAAGGGCTCGTGCGCGCATTGCGTGCGGTAGTCTGACGCCCGCCTCATCTTCCCGACGATTTCACTGCTCATGAAACGTACTTCGCTTCTGGTTCTCGCCCTCAGTGCGACCACACTGGCTGCCTGTGACGGGCTCAAGGAAGCGCTCACGGCCCATGTGGACGTGGTCGCAAAGGCCGGCTCGCAGGAACTCTCCGTGGTCCGCCTCGGCGACATGCTCGGCAAGGCCAAGCTCCAGATCCCAATCAACAAGGATGTCGCGACGCTCCTCGCGCGCGATCTCTGGGTGCCCTACCAGCTCCTCGCGCACGCCGCGGCCATTGGTGACTCGCTCACCGATACCAAGGCCATCGACGCATCGGCCGCCGGCATGCTCGAGAACGCCCGGCTGTCGCGCTTCATGGAAGGGGTCGCCGCCAAGATGCCCGTCGATTCCGGCACCGAAGCTTCCTACATGAGCGGAAAGGGCGACCTGTACTCCGCCCGCCACATCCTGTTCAAGTTCCCGGACAACGCCTCGCCGGCCCAGAAAGATTCCGTGAAGAAGCTCGCCACGGAAATTGCCCCCAAGGTCAACAACGCCAACTTCGCCGACATGGCGAAGAAGTACAGCGCCGATAACTCCTCGGCCAAGGGCGGCGACCTCGGCGTGTTCCCCAAGGGCATGATGGTCAAGCCCTTCGGTGATGCGCTTGCAACGCTGAAGCCCGGCGACATCTCGCCGCTGGTGGAGACCCAGTTCGGTTACCACATCATCCAGCGCAACACCTGGGATCACGCGAAGGGCGAATACCTGGCGCAGGCCGGTGGCCGCAGCCGCCAGGTCGCCGAGAGCACCTACATTGCGCAGGCGCAGGCATCGGCAAAGGTTACGCTGAAGGCCGACAACGCCACCACCATGAAGGAAGTGGCCAAGGATCCCCTCGGCCATCGCAACGACAAGACGGTCCTTGCCACGTACACGGGGGGCTCTCTCACCGCCGGCCGGCTCGCGCTCGTGCTGCTCGCATCGCCGCAGAGTGCGCGGTTGTCGCAGCAGATCCAGGGTGCGCCGGATTCACTCGTCTCGCAGTATGTCACGAACATGGCCCAGCGCGACGTGCTGCTGCATCGCGCCGACAGCGCCAAGGTCAACGTGACCCCCGAGGAGCTGGCCAGCCTGCACAAGGACTTTGCGGGCGTCGTGGCGCAGAGTTGGGGCGCCATGGGCATCGATCCGAAGATGCTCTCGGACAGCGCCAAGACGAAGGAAGCACGTGGGCGCCTGGCCGCGGCTCGCGTGGAGGCGTTCCTGGACAAGGTGATGGCCGGTGAAGCTCAGCCGGTGCCCATCCCGAGCCCGCTTCAGATCGTGCTCATGAACAAGTTCGATGCGAAGATCAACGCCGCGGGCATTGATCGGGCCGTCGAGCGGGCCGCAAAGCTGCGTGCCGCCGCTGACTCGGCCCGTTCCGCGTCGCAGCCCAAGTCCGCCATTCCGCTGCCGGGTGTTCCCGGCGCGGCAGCCCCAGCGCCGCAGTTGCCGGCGCCGCAGCCGAAGAAGCCGTAGTGATGTTGTAGCGGGTGGGGGACTACCCCACCCGCCAAACGAGTGGCCCGGACCTTCAAGGCCGGGCCGCGTGTATTTGAGTCTATGCGCCTCCAACTGTCTCTGTCCGCCACGGTCCTCCTGGCCGTCGCCCCCTGTGCGGTCCGCGCACAAGTGCCAACGCCTGCCGCACCGGCGTTGCAACCGCAGGGCAGCAAGCCCGTCAGCCTGCCGCTCGACCGAGTGGTGGCCAACGTCAACGACGTGGTCATCACCCTGTCCAACCTGCAAGAGCGGATCATTCAGAAGCGGCAGCAGGGCGTCCCCATCCCGGACGACAGTGCGGGCTTCCAGAAATTCTCCCTCAGCGTTGTCAATGAGCTGATTGAAGAACAGCTCCTCATCGACAAGGCGAAGGAGCTGGCCATCACCGTACCCGACGCCGACGTCTCGAGCACGGTGGACAAGCAGCTCAAGGAAACGCGCAAGCGCTTCGGCAGCGAGACGGAGTTTCGCGGCGAGTTGTCCAAGGCCGGTTACGGCACTCCCGAGGAATATCGCCGCTTCATGCTCGATGAGATCAAGCGCAACGAGACCATCACGCGCACCATCAAGAAGCTGAAGGAAGACGGCAAGATCGTGCAGGCCAACGTCACCGACGACGAAGTATCGGAGGCGTACGAACGCGCGAAGGGATCCTTGCCCAAGCGCGAAGCAAGTGTCGGCTGGCGCCAGATCATCATTGCCCCAAAGCCCACCGTCGCTTCGAAGGAACGCGCGCGACAGAAGGCTGAGTCGCTGTTGGTGCAGCTCAAGACCGGAGGCGATTTCGAGAAGCTCGCCAAGCGTGAGTCCATGGATCCCGGCTCAAAGGAAAAGGGCGGCGACCTGGGCTGGAATCGCCGTGGACAGATGGTGCCGCTGTTCGATCGCTGGATGTTCGCGCTGCCCCCCGGCGAGTTGAGCCCCGTGGTGGAAACGGCGTTCGGCTATCACATCATTCGCGTGGATCGCAAGAAGCCGGACGAAGTGAGCGCGCGCCATATCCTCATCTCTCCCCTCATCGATTCCGCGGACGTCACACGCGCGCATCTCGAAGCGGACAGTGTGGCCGCAGCCTGGAAGGCCGGTGCTCCCTTCGATTCGCTCGCGAAAAAGCATCACGACTTTGCCAGCAGTGAAGAGACCACGCTCCTTACGCCATACCCTCGCGCCAACCTTCCAGCGCCGTATCAGGCCGCCTTTACCGGCAAGGTCGCGAAGGACATGGTCGTCTTCCAGATCGCTGGCAACACCAACGTCCCCGCCAAGTTCGTCGTCGCGCAGCTTGCAACGGCCGAAGAGGGCGGCGACCTCACGCTCGCTGAAGTGAAGGAGCGTTTTCGCCAGCGGTTGGCGGAGGAAGGCGGGGTGAAGCGATTGATGGACACCCTCAAGAAGGGCGCGTACGTGAACATCAGGGCCGAGGCGCTGGTAGTCACTCCACCGCCTCCCGCCGGCGCGCCGGCTGCCGCGACTCCAACACCCTGATCCGCTAAATTCGCCAATGCCCGCCCGCCCGCGGCTCGCTGTCACACTCGGCGATCCACGCGGGATCGGCCCGGAAATCGTGGCTGCCGCCATGCGCGACGTACGCGTCATCGCGGCAGCCGAGTTGGTGGTGGTCGGACCCGCCGGCACCGCGGTTAGTGTAGACCGCGCGGTGGGCGAGTGGTCGCATAACGGCGATCCAGCTCGCGCTGGTCGCCTGGCAGGCCTCGCCGTGGATGAGGCGATCGCCATGGCGCAACGCCGTGAAGTGCAGGGGATCGTCACCGCTCCATTGGACAAGCATGCGCTGCTCGCGGGCGGCTATGATTTCCCCGGCCACACCGAGCTGCTGGCGGCGCGCACTGGCTGCGACGTTGCCATGATGCTTGCGGCCGTGCGTCCAACACCCGGCACCAGCAATCCGCTCAGGGTGGTGCTGGCCACTACGCACATCGCGCTGCGTGAGGTCCCCATGGCACTCACCGCCCACGCCATTGCGACAGCGGCCCGCGTCACGAGGGACGGGCTCGTGCAATGGTTCGGAATCGCAGAACCGCGCATCGCCCTGTGCGCCATGAATCCGCACGCGGGCGATCACGGTCGCTTCGGCACCGAGGACGACGTCCTCCTCGCACCCGCAGCGCGCGCCAATGGATTGCACGGCCCCTTTCCGGCCGACACCGTCTTCGTGCGTGCGATGAAGGGCGCGTTCGACGCCGTGATCGCTCCCTATCACGACGTGGGGATGACGGCCATCAAGGTTGCGTCGTTCGGATCCGCCGTGAACGTCACGCTCGGACTCCCCTTTCCGCGCACATCCCCCGATCACGGCACCGCGCTGGATATCGCGGGCCAGGGGATCGCGGACGCTGGCAGCATGATCGAGTCGATCCTGCTGTGTGCCGCGATCGCCTCTCGTTCCCCGAGGCTCGCTGCCAACTGACGGCTGATGGCTGCCGGCTGAGGGCTGTGTGAGTCGCAGGCGCCCTTCTACCAATCATCCCGTCCGTACCCCAAATACTGCCGACTGACGGCTGATGGCTGCCGACTGATGGCTGTGTGAGTTGTCAGTTTCGAAGCTCCTGTCGACTGATGACTGCAAGCAGTTGTCTGCCGGCTCGCAGCTCGAGCTCTTCAGCCGTTCGGTCCCGGTGACACCCGTCACTGCATTCTGGCGCCGCCAGCCGACCCATATGCCGCATGAGTCTGAGAGCCTTGGGCACGCGTGGGTGCTGTCGGCCGATAACGGCTGAGCTACTAACTCACCACCGGGCAGATCGCAGCTCGCAGTGCGTCAGTTGACAGGAGCTACGAAACGGCCAACTCGCACAGCCATCAGTCGGCAGCCATCTGCTCTCAGTCGGCAGTCCTGCTTGGAAGGGGTCCGGTGGCGAGACTGGCGCGTACGACGTGGTGGTAGTCACAACGTCTGGAACTGTGTTGGGGGCGAGATAGCAACTCCTTCCTCTCAACTGCCTACAACAAGCCGCCAACTTCGCTTCACGCTGTCCTACTTGATCTCCACCGCGAGCCGCTCAATCCGCCGGCCGTCCATCGCCCGCACCGCGAACGTCGCATTCGCCGCCTGAACCCTGTCGCCAATCACGGGGAGTCGGCCGATGGCCCCGAACACGTACCCGCCAATGGTGGTGTACTCGTTGTCGGGCAGTTCCAACTCAAAGCGTTCGTTCAGTTCGCCGATGTTCATCGAGCCGGCGATCAGCACATCCGATCCCGTGGACACCGCCGGCACCACCTCCGGTTCGTCGTGTTCGTCCAGGATCTCCCCGACGATTTCCTCGAGGAGATCCTCCATCGTCACGATGCCCGCCGTGCCGCCGTACTCGTCGAGCACCACCGCCATGTGGGCCTTCAGCCGCTTGAAGTCCGCGAGCACTTCTTCCACTTCGCGCGAACCCGGAACCACATGCACCGGGCGCATGATGCTGTGCACCGTGAAGTCGGCCGGGAGGTCGCGCAGCACCGGCAGCATGTCCTTCGCGAGCACGAGTCCGATGATGTTGTCGATCGTCTCTTCGTACACCGGATAGCGTGAGCGCTGGGTTTCAATCACCGTCGCAATCGCCTCGTCCAGCGAGACATCCACATCGAGCGCGTCGATCTCGGTGCGAGGCGTCATCACTTCGCGCGCGTTCTTTTCCGAGAACTCGAACACGCCTTCGATGAGCGCGGCATCCTGCCGTTCCAGAACCCCTACTTCCTGGCTCTGCTCCACCAGAATGCGGAGTTCATCGGCAGAATGAACGTTCTCTTCCGCACTACCGGCGCGCAGGCCGAACGGTTTGAGCACCAGTTCGGCGGACCGATTCAGCAGCCAGGTGAATGGCTTCGTGATCCAGGCGAAGGCAACCAGACCCGGCACTAGCCAGCGAGCCACCCGTTCGGGATTGTTGATCGTGGCTCCGCGAGGGGCCAACTCGCCGAATACCACGTGGAAATACGTCACGACGGCAAGGGCGCACACCGTTCCGAGCCCCGCCGCGCCGATCCGTACGGGCAGGGACAGGACGATCAATGCGTGGGAAAAGACCTCCGACAGGGACTCTTCCGCGAGCGCCCCGATGCCGATACTGGCAAGGGTAATCCCGAACTGGCTGGCCGACAGCAGTCGGGCGAGACTGGCGGTGGCTCTGAGTACGAGCCGCGCCTTGGTGTCTCCGCCCCGCGCCATGGCCTCCAGCCGGGAACGGCGCGACCGCACGACAGAAAATTCCGCCGCGACAAAAAAGCCATTCAAGGCGAGCAGTCCAAGGATGGCGAGGACGCGTCCGATCACGGCCGGAACGTAACCGCACACCGGCGTGCGACGCCACTCCGTGATACACGCTGTGACACATGCTGTGACGCACGCTTGACGAGGCACGCTTGACGATACGCCTGCACCGACTGAACCTTTTGCACCTATGAGCGACTACAGAATCGAGAAAGTCCGGCACCGCGTCGAGCTCACGCTCGCGAACGGCAGCCGATTGGAAGGCGACATCTTCCTTCAGGCATTCGCGCGCTTTCGCGCCGGCCCGGAAGAGCCACTGGACGTGCTCAACGACGCCGACGCCTTCCTTGCGCTCGTCGTCCCCACCGGCGACCTCCTCGTCGTCCAGAAATCGCAGATTGCGGTGGTTGCTACCGACCTGCCAGCAACCGACGAGAGCGCCGAGACCGGCGTGCTCGGCATGCGCGTGGAGATCACACTCGTGAACGGTGAGACGCGACAGGGATCCGTGTTCCCCGAGGTGCGTGCCGACCGGCCACGGCTCGTGGATTTCCTCAACGACACGCCGCTGCATTTCCTGCCCCTCTTCGCCGCCGAGCAACTGCTGCTCGTGAGCCGTGCGCACATCGCGTACGCTCGACCCACGACCTGACCAATGGCACAGCTCGATCGGCTCCTGTCCGTGATGGTGAGCCAGCGCGCCTCCGCGCTCAAACTCGATGAAGGCGAACTGGCGGAACTGGAGATCGGTGGCGCAACGCGTCCGGTGACGAAAACACCGCTGACCGGAGCCCAGGTCACCACCTTGCTCCGGGAAATCGCACCACCGGAATCCGCGGCGCTGCTGGATCGCGGCGTGGCGGCGACGTTTGCTTACGGTTCGGATGACGGTGCCTTCGTCGTGGAGGCCACGCGCCACGGCGCGCTGTGGCGCGCCCGAGTGAGCATCGATGAGGGGCGCGAGCGGCAGCGACTGTCTGGACACGGCAAGGCCACGCCGCATGCCGACGAGGCCACGGTGCCGGCAGCGACGCCGTCTGCCGTCGAGCCGCCCGCGCCATCCACCAATGGCATCGCGGCAACCGCACCAGGAAGCAACGGCGCCGCTGATGCAATTGTGAGCTTCGAAGGTAGCGACCACGCGCGTGCGCGCCTCGATGCACTGCTGCGTTCCATCGTCGAGCAGGGCGCATCGGATCTGCACCTGCGCTGCGGCGAACCACCCATCGTGCGCCTGCACGGCGAGATGGTGCGCATGGAGCAGAAGTCGCTCGAACCGCAGGAACTCGAATCCATGCTCCGGTCGATCATGCCGGAGCGGAACCGTCGCGAGTTCACGGACTCCAACGACACCGATTACGCCTACGAGATCGAGGGCGTCGCGCGCTTTCGCGCGAATGCGCTCAAGGACCGTCGTGGACCAGCCGCCGTCTTTCGCCAGATTCCGGCAACGGTGGTGACGGTGGAACAGATGGGGATTTCACCAGAAGTGCAGCGTCTTTGCCAGCTGAACAAGGGCTTGGTGCTCGTCACCGGTCCAACCGGTTCCGGAAAGTCCACCACACTCTGCTCCCTGATCGACCTGGTGAATCGCTCGCGCAGCGATCACGTCATCACCATCGAAGATCCCATCGAGTTTGTCCATCCGAACAAGAAGTGCATCATCACGCAGCGTCAGGTCGGCGTCCACACCGGCTCGTTCAAGAGCGCCCTGCGCGCCGCGTTGCGTGAAGATCCGGACATCATCCTGGTGGGTGAGCTCCGCGACCTGGAAACGGTGTCCATCGCCATCGAGACAGCGGAAACCGGCCACTTGGTATTCGGCACCCTGCACACCACCACGGCCGCCGGCACGATTGACCGGATCATCGACCAGTTTCCCGCCGACCGGCAGGCACAGATTCGTGTGATGCTCGCTGAATCCCTGCGAGGCGTGATCTCGCAGACGCTGTGCAAGAAGATCGGCGGCGGCCGCGCCGCCGCGCGCGAGGTCCTGTTGTCCATTCCGGCAGTCACAAACCTGATCCGCGAAGGCAAGACCTTCCAGATTCCGTCGGTGATGCAGACGTCCAAGCGCCTGGGGATGGTGACGCTGAACGATGCGCTCCTGGAACTGGTTGACGCCGGGCAGGTAGAGGCGGCCGAGGCGTTCAGCAAGGCGGTGGAAAAGACCGGCTTCGTCGCGGCCCTGAAGGCCCGTGGCATCGACACTTCATTTGCCGATATCGAATCCGGCTCGAAGGAAGCCGCAAAACCAACCATCAAGAAATAGAGCGCGGCGGCCAACACCCAATCCACGCGGTGGACGTCCCAAACGCCCTCTCAAAATGAGAAAGGGCGAAGCGCCACTCTGACGCTTCGCCCTTCACCCAGCCAATCCGTTATCGTCGCGGCGGCATCAAACTGTCGGACGAGTCGTCACTTCGCGCCTCCGCCGGGGGCTCACGTCCAAGCTCGCCACGGGGTACCGCGTACTCATCACGCATCGAATAGCCATAGCCACCGAGTACCTCCCCGCCACGCATGTAATCGTGACCGTAGCCACGTCCATGGGGGTACTGCACAAGGGCGGGGTCGTTCTGCTGGTGCATTGGACACCTCCTGCCAGGGTGTGAGTCTTCCCCCTCACCATGTCGCAATTGTGTCTCGGGGTCAAGTGGGTTTACGCCCGAGCTTGTTTGGCCTTCCTTCTGGAGGGTATATTTCCGGGCTATGCAGATTCGTAACATCGCCATCATCGCACACGTCGATCACGGGAAGACCACTCTCGTCGACAAGATGCTTCGGCAGGCCGGCGCCTTCCGGGAAAATCAGATCGTCGCAGAACGCGTCATGGACTCCAATCCGCTCGAACGTGAGCGCGGAATCACCATTCTCGCGAAGAACACCTCGATCCGTTGGAAAGAGACCAAGATCAACATCGTCGATACGCCCGGCCACGCCGATTTCGGTGGGGAAGTGGAGCGTATTCTCCGCATGGTCGACGGGGTGCTCCTCGTCGTCGATGCCTTTGACGGCCCCATGCCGCAGACGCGCTTCGTACTGCGCAAGGCGCTCGAACTGGGTCGTACCCCCATCGTCGTCATCAACAAGATCGATCGGCCCGGCGCGGACCCCATGCGGGTGCACGACGAGGTGCTCGATCTCTTCATCGAACTCGAGGCCAACGAGGCCCAGCTCGAAGCGCCCGTCGTCTACGCCTCCGCCCGCGAGGGCGTGGCCACGCTCGACATGGAAGTGAAGGCCGTCGATCTCGACCCGCTGTTCGACATGATCATCTCGGCCGTCCCGCCCGCGCCCAGCGACGAGACGTCTCCGTTCCAGATGCTCATCTCCACCATCGACTTCTCGCCGTACCTCGGCCGCCTCGGTATCGGGCGCATCGAGCGCGGCACCGTGCGCGTGGGCGATCAGGTGCTGTTGCTCCCCATGGACGTCACCCAGAAGAACGAACAGGCCAAGGTCACCAAGCTGTACGTCTACGACGGGCTCGATCGGACCGAGGTGCAGAGTGCCCCGGCCGGCGAGATCGTGTCGCTGGCGGGCCTTGAGGGGGTCGAGATCGGTCTTACCGTCACCGACCTGGAGCACCCGGAACGTCTCGAGGGCATCGCCGTGGAAGAGCCGACCATCAGCGTCGACTTCCTCGTCAACAACTCGCCTTTCGCCGGCAAGGAAGGCAAGTACGTCACCTCGCGACAGATTCGTGACCGGCTCTACAAGGAGCTGGAACGAAATGTCGCACTCAAGGTGGAGGATACTGACTCGACCGATACCTGGACCGTGAGCGGTCGAGGCGAACTGCATCTCTCCATTCTGATGGAGACCATGCGGCGCGAAGGGTACGAGTTCCAGGTGTCGCGTCCGCGCGTCATCCTCAAGAACGGCATGAACGGCGAGCGCCTCGAGCCGTACGAGGAGCTGGCCATCGACGTACCCGAAGAATACCTCGGCGCCGTGATCGAGAAGCTGGGTCCTCGGCGCGGTGAAATGATTGAGATGAAGAACCCGGGGCAGGGGCTCACGCGCGTTTTGTATCGTATTCCCGCACGCGGGCTCTTCGGGTATCGCTCCGAGTTCCTCACGGATACACGTGGCACCGGCATCATGCACCATAGGTTCCTGGAGTACGGGGCATGGGCTGGCTCGCTGGCAACGCGGTCGCGTGGAACGCTCGTTTCCATGGAGAATGGCACGATCGTCGCGTTCGCCCTTGCGGCGCTGCAGGAACGGTCTACGCTATTCGCATCGCCGGGCGATCCGGTGTACGAGGGCATGATCATTGGTGAGAACTCCCGTCCTGGCGACATGGACGTGAATCCCACCAAGGAGAAGAAGATGTCGAACATGCGCACCACAGGAACGGACGAGAATATTCGTCTGGAGCCGCCGCGGGAGTTGACGCTGGAAGGCGCGCTTGAGTATATCGAAGACGATGAGCTCATCGAGATCACGCCAAAGTCGGTACGACTGCGGAAGCGTCTCCTGGGCCAGAGCGATCGGAAGAAGATCTCGCGCGAAGCCAAGCGGGAGCGGGCAACGCTTTAGGGCAATCGGACGTCCAATTCACTACACCTCCCGACCGGAGAGCACTACAATGCCGGACCTGTACGAGATGTCGGAGTCGATCGGCTACCTGGCCGCCGCGGTCGATTCGATCTCGATGTCGCCAAGCGACGACGACGATCTCGAAAAAGAGGATTTCGACGACGACGATGTGGATGATGACGAGGACGATGATGATGATCTCGACGACGACCTCGATGACGATGAGGACGACGACGAGGACGAGGATGATGATGACGACGATGATGACGAGGATGACGACGAAGAGGATGACGACGAAGAGGATGACGAGGACGACGAAAAGGAGGACGAGGATGAAGATCTCGTCGACCTCGATGATGACTATGACGGCAATGACGATGACGAGGATGATCGTCCCGGCCGTCCGTTCGACGAGAAGTAGCCGGCTGTCGGTGGTGTAGGGTTTTGTAGGCGGGTTGGGTCGCGCGAGAGGCGCGGGTCACCGCCAGGTAGGACAGAGTGGTGCCACAGGCGTCGTGACGGCGAGGGTGAGGTGTCCCCTCGCAAGTCCCAGGGTTTCAGTGGATGTGGAGTGCCTGTTCCCTGGGCGCGTTCCTGGAAATTGGTGGTATGGAATCTCTCTCGACGGGTGAATCGAGGGGGTTGTTTTATTGTGGTGTTCGAGGTGTATGGAATTGGTGGAGGCGAGTGTGGGAATCGGGCAAATTATCTCGATTTCCCCCTTGATTCTCGAAACCGCCAAGGTACATTTCGCGTTCCCCGGACCAATGGGGCAGAGCAGAAAAAGCTGATTGACAATCGAGTGTGTGATGTTGTGCGATGGCTCTCGTTTGAGCTGCGGCGAAACGTGTGCTGCAGCGAGAGATTCAATTCACGAACATTATGGATTCCGGACGTGATCTACGGATACGTCTGAAGGTCGCGTTCGGTAGAGTCTGATATCAAAATCTCTTGGAGAGTTTGATCCTGGCTCAGGACGAACGCTGGCGGCGT
>JBDUCM010000144.1:0-12551 GCA_040003455.1 bacterium | reverse complement strand
AGGCGCCATGAGGACGTTGTCAGCACGCATTGCATGAACTGTCAGGTCACGTGAGGAGACCGTCAGCACTGATGCACGCGTGGCGCCTTAGGGCAACAGCGTCGCCACTTCGTAGGAAGCATCCGTGGAGCCTGCCGTCTTTGACGTCGCATAGAAGGACGCGGCGCATCACAACCATTGGCTAAGGTGATCCCGCGCGGCAACTTGCCTCACCTTCATTTGGCTGGTCCCATGCACCTCAGGCTCCGCGTCCCGGTTCTCCACTATGGTCTCATGGCAGCCGGCACCGTCTTGCTTGCCGGTTGTGGGACGAAGTGCTCGTTGGTGGCGTTCTCCACGCTTCAAGTCACAGTGGTCGCCTCACAGTCCGGCAAGACCATCAACGCCGGCTCAACAGTCATTGTCCGAGGTCGAGCCGTCTACGACTCAGTCACCGTTGCCGCGTCGGACAGTACGCGTCAGTTTGCGTATCAGGGTGACGAAAGTCGTGTCCCGGCCGGCGATTACACGGTGACTGTTCGTCATTCCGGGTATCGCGAATGGGTGTCGTCCGCTACGGTCGAGCAGAACGGTTGCCACGCGGGACGCGGACCGACGATCACGGCAACCCTGGTGGCAACACCGTAGTGGCTGCGCCTGGCCTATGGACTTCATTGCCGGCGTGTGACCGACTTATGGCGACGGTGGCGACGCGTTCGGCGCCTGGACGATCATTCAAACCTTCCGGCAAGACGGTTGTCTGAACAGGAGGATGGGACAGAGGGGACCGGCCAACCGATGGCCTGACACGCAATCACGCCACTCGGAACTGCCGGCCAGTGAAGACCCGCGCCATCGCACTACTGACTGTCGCCCTTGCGCGGTTCGCCTCGGCGCAAGACAGCGTTAGCACGCCGCGCATAGCTCCCTGGGGATTCGATCTCGCCGGCATGGACCGCTCGGTAAAGCCCGGCGACGATTTCGTTCGCTACGCCGGCGGCACCTGGATGCGCAATACGCCCATCCCTCCGGACCGTTCGTCATGGGGCCCGTTCTTCATGCTCCGGGGAGACGCGGAAGCGGACGTCAAGGCAATCATCGATGACGTCATCCGCGCGCCGCATGCCGCCGGATCGCTCGAGCAGAAGATCACCGACACATACAGATCCTACCTTGATACCGCGGCGATCGATGCGGCAGGCCTCACGCCCGTCATGGCCGATCTGTCGTCGATCGCGGCCGCGCGCACTCACGTCGACGTCGCGCGACTCATGGGTCGGCCCGATCTCACCGTGGGCGGCCCGCTGTCGATCAGCCGCTGGCCGGACGCGGCAAACCCGGATCGCTACGCCGTCAACATCGTGCAATCGGGCCTCACCCTTCCCGATCGCGATTACTACCTCAAATCCGACGCCAGGTTCATCGATGCGCGCACCAAATATCGCTCGTATGTGAAAGCGATGCTCACGCTCGAGCACTATCCCGATCCCGGTCGGGCGGCAGACTCCGTGTTTGCGCTCGAGACAGCGATCGCCAGGCTTCAATGGACGCGGGAGAAACGCGGCGATCGCGATCTTACCTATCACCCTAAGTCGCAGGCGGAACTCAAGGCCTTTGCGCCTGAGTATCCATGGGAGGCCGCGCTCGGGGCGTTGGAGATTCCAAAACAGGACTTCTTCGTCGTGAAGGAGGACGAGGCCATCAGGGAGCTGACGCGGCTGTTCGCGGCAACGTCCGTCGAGACCTGGCGCTCGTACATGACGTTCCACTACCTGAACGGTATGGCCGATCTGTTGCCGGCCGCGTTCGATAGCCTGGCCTTTGATTTCCATGGCCGCACGCTGCTGGGACAACCGCAGAAGCGTGAGCGCTGGAAACGTGCAACTGCCGCGCTCAACACGGCCCTCGGCGAAGCCGTGGGCCAGCTCTACGTACAGCGGCATTTTACGCCGCAGGCCAAGGCAACCATCTCCGCGCTCGTCGAAGACCTTCGCACCGCGTTCCGGATGCGAATCGATTCCCTGGCGTGGATGTCGCCCGCCACCAAGACCGAGGCGCTTCGGAAGCTCGCATTGCTCCGCGTGAAAGTCGGCTACCCGGATGCGTGGCGCGACTACTCCACGCTCGACGTGCGCGCCGGCGATCCCGTCGGTAATCGCAAGCGCATGCTGCTCTGGGACTGGCGGCAACGCATTGCTCGGCTCAACGAGCCGACGGACCGCGACGAATGGGGAATGACTCCGCAGACCGTCAACGCCTACTACAACTCGTTCTTCAACGAGGTCGTGTTTCCGGCAGCGATCCTTCAGTCCCCTTACTTCGACCCTCACGCTGATCCGGCGGTCAACTACGGCGGCATCGGTGGTGTCATCGGCCACGAAATGGGTCATGCCTTCGACGATCAGGGAGCCAAGACCGATGGCCGAGGTGTTCAGCGCAACTGGTGGAGTGACCCAGACGTCATGCGCTTCACCGCGCTGACCGCACGCCTGGCCGAGCAGTACTCTCGGTACGAAGCCCTTCCCGGTGTTTACGTGAATGGCCGGATGACGCTCAGTGAGAACATTGGCGACGCCGGCGGCCTGAGCATCGCGCTCGCGGCCTACCACCTCTCCCTGCACGCCACGCGCGCGCCCGTGCTGGATGGTTTCAGCGGCGACCAACGCTTCTTTCTCTCCTGGGCTCAGACCTATCGCGAGAACATTCGTGACGGGAAGTTGGGCGCCGACCTCACCTCCGACCCGCACAGCCCGTCCAGCTTTCGGGTCAACGGCGTCGTCCGCAACATGGACGAGTGGTTCGCGGCGTTTGGCGTGCAGCCGGGCGATGCCCTGTACCTCGCCCCGAAGGACCGGGTGCATATCTGGTAATGTTGGGAGCCCTTCAGCCAAGCCGCCACTGGCACCGCGGCTCACCCACAGGCGTTACGTTCCATTCAGCCCATGTCGTTGCCCCGAAAACAGGCTTCCATACCACCCAACTGCGGTGGCCGTCGTCTTTCTCCTCTCGCTGGCGTCATGATTCGGCCTCTTGTCGTTCTGCTCCTCGGCGCCGCGAGCGTCATGGTCCCTTGCGCGGCGCGCGCTCAAGCGAAGCGCTTCCCATTGAACACGACGGACGCGCTCCGCGTCCACAACACGGCCGTCGATGCCGAAACGTTCAAGGGCGAACGTGCCGTGCGCGTTACCATCGCGCCCGAGTTCGCGCGGCGGCCGGACTACCTGGCCGGCAAGACCGAGCCCGACGCGTTTGCGCGCCTTGACGGCCTTACGTTCTCGAACGGCGTCATCGAGGTCGAGGTCGCGAGCGCACCCGCGGAGGGCGCCTCTGCCGGCGCGCGCGGGTTCGCCGGCATCGCGTTCCGCGTGCAAACGGCGCGTGACCCGGCAGGCCCGCAGGCGTACGACGCCTTCTATCTACGCCCAACCAACGGGCGCGCCGCCGATCAGGAACGGCGCAACCATGCAACGCAGTATATCTCGCATCCGGACTGGACCTGGTCGCGATTTCGGCAGGAGACACCATCGCGTTATGAAGCATACGTCGACCTCATGCCGGACACGTGGACAAAGCTCCGCATCGAGGTGCATGGTGCGCAGGCCAAGCTGTTTGTCCATGGCCAATCACAACCGACGTTGATCGTGAACGACGTGAAGTCCGGGCCATCCGCATCAGGGGGCGTGGCGCTCTGGATCGGACCGGGCACCATCGCGCACTTCCGGAATCTCGTGATCACGCCGGAATAGCCAAACGGATCACGTGGCCGTGGCGCGCCGAGGCCCTACCTCCGGAACCGTCGCAGCATCCGCAGGATCTCGACGTACAGCCAGATGATTGTCACGAGCACCGAAAAGGCGAAGTACCATTCGGTCTTCGCGCTCAGCCGTGCCTGGCGAGCGCTCTCGATCTCGGCAAAGTCAATGAACAGGCAGGAGATCGCGAGGCCGATTGCGATGACGTTGATGCCGAAGCCGATCACTCCGTGATCAAGCGCGGCGCCGAGTGGCACGCCCACGACCCGGAGCAGCATTTCGAGCAGGTAGACCGCGAGAAGGCCCATCATTCCGATCGCGACCTTCTCGGCGAAGGTCTCTGACACTTCGATGCGATTGGCCGCAAACAGCCCGAAGCACACGGCCGTGACGCCGAGCGTGGCGAGGGCCGCTTGAAGCGGCACGCCGTGGTATCGCGCATTGGTAAGGAAGGAGATGGCGCCAATGCCAAGTCCCTCGAGCACGGCGTAGATCGGCGCCGTAACCGGAGCCACCGTTGGAGAAAAGACAGTCACGATGGCGACGATCAGTCCGCCGATCATGCCGACAGCGGCCGCGCCCATGATGGCGTCGGGCCCGTTCAGGGCTGCCGTGCGCCACGTGTAGGCGGCGCTGGCAACGACGAGGAACAGGAGCAAGAACGATTTCCGCGCGATACCCGGTAAGGTGAGCACCGTGCCGTCCTGCGCATTGGCGGCGGTCAGCCGCGCGATCGCGCTCCGGCTGTACGTCGGATTGGACGAGGATTTCATTGGTTGAGAAGTACGGGACAGAAGGGAGGGACCGGCAGCGCGACGGGAAGCAGCGCGACAGGACGCAGCACGACGACGCCTTTCTTGACGACGCGAACCCCGCCCGAGTTACTTCGCGGGTATAGAGCCCGCCGCTGAGCGTACTCCCTCGGCGAGTCATCGTCATGATGTTCGCAGTTCGGTCGCGTGCGTCGGCAGCGCGCTTGGTCGCCGTGGAACTCCCGCGCCACAATTCCGTAGTATCGGCAGCGGCCCGCGCGAACCACTGCCCCGTGCCGCAACCCCACCCTCACGACCCACCAATCGCCGCGTGAGAAATACCATGCGACACACCCGCGCCCCGCTCGCACCCGCCCTCCTCCTCGCGCTCGGCGCGTGCGGCATCATACGGCCCGGGGCACCACCACCACCGTTGCCCGACGGAGTTGTCACCGCGCAGTTGCCGCGCGCCGTCATCGCTGCCGATATCGACAGTGTGCTCGCGATGATCGAACGCGTCCACCCCGACCCATACTCCATCGCTTCGCGTGACTCGATCCATCACCTCCGCGACGCGCTGGTGAAGAATATTCCCGACTCGGTCACGCGCGCTGCGGTGTGGCCGTCCTACGCGCGCATCATCGCCGCACTCGGCGACGGTCACACGAACATCGCGCCGCCGCGCGAGGAGATCGATCAACTTTCGGCGGCTGGGGGCACGGTGTTTCCCGCCTCCCTTACCACGAGCGATGTGGGCGAACTCGCGGTTACGGCCTATTGGCGCGACGACTCACTCGTCCATCGTGGCGACGTGATCCTCGGCGTCAACGGCCGCACCGCCGACTCGCTGCTTCACCTCATGCGCGACCAGATGTCCGGCGAAACGGTCGAATGGCGCACGCGCCTCGCCGCCGTGCAGTTCGGGACCTTGCTCTGGTACAATGGGCTCACCGCGCCGTACGTCGTGGACCTGCGAAGCGCCGGAAGCGCGCAGGTGCGGCGCGTGACACTCAATGGCGCAACACAGGACAGCATTCGTGCGCGCTTGCGACGCGGGCAGTTGCGCACGGCGAGTGCCGCATCGCCGAACTTTACCTATCGCAAGCTGGACAACCGCACCGCGTATCTCGATCTGTTTTCACTCAGCGGCACGGTGGAGCGCTTCCGATCCGACCTGGACGGCGCACTCGCCAGTGCGATCGCTGATTCCGCGCGGACACTGGTGATCGACCTCCGGCGCAACGGCGGCGGCGACAGTCGCCTCGGCGATGAACTGCTCTCGCACCTTACAACAACGCCATATCGCATGGCCTCGGCGAAGATGTGGAAGATGAGTGCGGAGTACCGCGATTACCTCAAGTCGCACGTGCGTCCGCCTTTCAACCACCTCGGCATCGAGCACGTGTATCCCATGGCGCGCAAGCTGTTTGCAGGGCCGGTAGGCACCATCGTCACGCTCCCGGAAGAGCCGGAGTCGCAGGACGCGCGTGCGCCCCGATTCGACGGCACGGTATGCGTACTGATCGGCACGAGCACCTTTTCCAGCGCCACCGATCTCGCCGATGCGATCAAGACCTATCATCTCGCCACGCTGATCGGCGAAGAGACTGGCGGGCGCCCAAGTGGGTTCGGCGAGGTGTACTACTTTCGTTCCCCGCGCACCGGCTTTTTGGTCAGCGTCTCGTCAGCGCGCTTCGTCCGGGCAAGCGGCGACACCACGGACCATCATGGTGTGCAGCCCGATATCGACATACGCCGCACAGCATTCGACGTGAGCGCGGGTCGCGACCCTGCGCTCGACCGCGCGCGTAGCTGTCCCGCGCCTGTTAGCGCGGCCCGGAACGGCGCCCAATAAGACGCCACGCCGCCCAGCCGCACGCCAATGCGATCAACGGGAACGCGACCAGCCCGATGTACGCGCCAGTGGCGCGCGGCTGTGGCATGCTGCTCCAGACGGAGAGCAGCCGCACTTCGTATCTGGCGAAGAAGAGCGCGACCGCGGCCAGGACCAGCGTGCCGAGTACTCGGAGTGGTTTCACGGCTGCATCTTCGCCTGTGCCAGCGCGCGGCGCCAGAGACGTGCTGCGATCAGACGGTTCTTGATGTGCGGTTCCGAGTATTCGTAGCGCGTCTGGCCCGTATCCCCGCCGCGGTCGACGAAGGGGAGGACCCTCTTGCAGAAGCTGCCAGCCGGTGTAGTGTATGCACCATTGTATCCCGCAATCCTCGATCGGGAGCCCGTTCGATGCCGGTGCAACTCAGAATGCATATCCTCGCCGCGATGCTCGCCGGCGCATCCTTGGCCGGGTGCGCGGCGAGCACCCCCGCCGAACCCGAACTGGCCGCGAAGGCCATCGGCAGTCCTCCAAGCTGGCAAGGGTCGGTGGGAGCTTCCGTACTCTACGAGATCGGACTCGATCGCGTGGATCACCACGACGGACGGTCCGCCGCGTACATGTCAGGCCCCGGCACCTACACGCCAGAAGTAGCATTCCTCAGCCAGTTGCTCCGCGCAGACAACTACCGGGGCAAACGCGTGCGCTTGTCGGCGTGGGTGAAGGCGCGTGGTCTCGGTGGACCCATTGCCGGACTGTGGATGAGAGTTGATGGACCAGGCGTGGTGACCGGGTACGACAACATGGGCACCAGGCCCCTAAGCGGGACCACGGACTGGCACGAAGCCTCCGTCGTGCTCGACGTTCCCACCAACGCACTCGGCATCGTCATTGGTGCAATGCTACAAGGTGGCGGCACCCTGTTCATCGACGACATCAAGCTCGAAGTGGTTGGGAACGAAGTCGCGTCCACCAACATGTTCGACGTGCCCAAGGCGAACACCATCGATCCGGCAACGACGGCCGCCAACTATCTCAACGCTGCCAGCATCCCGGTGAACGTCGATTTTGAACGAAAGCCCTGAGTGCTGCTGTCGGTGTGAGGCCACACAAGTCAGCCGTCCTCACCCGGTCCCATCCGAAGTGCGCGCGGGTACTCGCAACCGGGTTGCCGTGTGAGTTTCCCCGCGCGCAGCACCAACACCCTTACGTCGCGCTCGCCCGCTCCGCGCGCACGTGGCACAACCAGTTGTGTGAATCTTCGGTCTTGCCCGTTACCACATCCATGAACGTCCGCTGAAGCAGCCGCGTCACTTCCCCAGTGCGCCCGGCCCCAACCTTGATCTTGTCCACACTCCGCACCGGCGTCACCTCCGATGCCGTCCCGTGAGGAATACGCCGTTAGCATGACCAATGCCCCGCGAGGTGGTCCGTGAGCGCGGGTGCTTGTCGGCCGCCCTTTGTCTTCGCATCCATATCGAACCCTGATCAGCACCTCATCAGGCGACGACCCCGGACAAGGTGACGGCATTGCACGGATGATCCGGTGCGCGCGTTCCGGCAGTGCGTGGGGCATGACACTACCACTACCACTACCACTACCGCCTCCGGCTCCCCGTCAACGGGTCGTGCCGAGCTGACGGATCCGTGTACGGCCGGCGTTGCGGCGCCACGCTTCCCAGACGTTCGACACGAGCAGTCCGGCCAGCAGGAAGTACACGACACCCGCGAGGGCGAACGTCGCGTAGCTCGTGACGCCGGCAATCGTGCCGTAGATCAACTGGTCACGATGCTTCGGCGGTGACGTCGGTGGATCGGTGACCATGAAGAACGCAAAGAACAGGGCCGCGTGGAGATCCGGCGCGCGATACAGCTCGGCAACATGCGCGGGATTGCCGACGAAGGCCGCAAGGGTGATGAGCGTGTAATAACTGCCGAGGAACGCGAGCACGACGGGCACCTTGTTGACGCGATGGGTGATGAAGGCACCTGTCGCAACAAGCAGGATCAACGCAAATGGCGAGAGCTCGGGCAACGCACCCCACCAGCTCTGTCCGGTGTGGAAGATGTAGAACGAGGCGACGAGTGCGAATGCGGCGGGATTGAAGATGTTCGCAGTGCGCACGCGCAACGGATACTTGCTGAGGATCGCGAGTGCAGACGTCACCGAGGCGACGTACCACGGCTGGTGCGGACTCAGGATCATCGCGACGATGAGTCCACTCAGCAGGGCACCATCGGGCACGTGCCAGCGCCCGCGACGCCAGCGAATCAGTGGCGCGTCGACCAGCATTGCCGTTGCAATGGCCGCGAGCACACCAGGGGTTACGAGAGCAACGCCTGTTCCCACCGCGGCCACCACAACGAGTGCGCCGAGTGCGAGGATGAGCAGGCCCTTCGGGGTGCGGAAGAAGCGTCCGACCTTCACTTCGCCTTCTTCAGTGCTTCGACGACGCCATCGTAGAACGCATTCGTGCTCTCCGTCGCGCCGGAGATGAAGTCCACCTCGGGACTCTGCCGCTTCACCACCTGCGGAGGCAGCGCGGCAATCCAGTAGACGGAATACATCGTGAGGCACTGCGCGATGCTCGCCGAAAAGATTCGGCCGTTCCGGATCTCGACGCGGGCTTCGATGTCGCCGTGACGCGAGGTGCCCCAGCCGGTGTAAACGCCGTCCTTGAGGTCGGGGAACGTCCGTGTCGTATCGGCCGGCGCCTTCGTCGCCGTGTCGCCGATGGCCGACGCCAGCGCGGTGATCTTCGGCCGCTCGGCGCCGGACATGGCGCTCGCGGCATCGCCCTTCGGCTCGGGCTTCACCTTCAGGGCCTGCCCTGCTGCCGGCGCACCCTTCGTGATCGCCTCTGCGGTCGCAGGCGCCGAAATGCTGACGTCGGCCGAGTGCTGTGCGACCGCGACTGGCGCAGGTGGACGACGCCTTGGCTTCTCACCGTCCAAGCGCGCGGCCGCCGCCTGGGTGCGCACGAAACCCACGCCGTAGACAGCAAGGACCGCTGCGGTGCCGAGTGCGACGAGGTGACTCGTTGTGGGATGGTCCTTGGGCGGCATGCCCGAACGTATCAGTCGCAATGGCGGAGCGAGAGGGTCAGTTCATCGGCCGGCTTGATCCGATTTGACCGTGATTCGAATTGCCCCCCCGATTCCGTGCCCGATCAAGCCGAGACAAAATGAGCTCCTATGTGGCGCTCGCCCGCTCCGCGCGCACGTGGCACAACCAGTTGTGTGAATCTTCGGTCTTGCCCGTTACCACATCCATGAACGTCCGCTGAAGCAGCCGCGTCACTTCCCCAGTACGCCCGGCTCCAACCTTGATCTTGTCCACACTCCGCACCGGCGTCACCTCCGATGCCGTCCCCGTGAGGAATACCTCGTCGGCCGTGTAGAGCATCTCGCGCTGGATGGCTTGCTCGCGAACATCCAACCCAGCTTCCCGCGCGAGGGTAAGAATGCTGTCCCGGGTGATACCCGGCAGCAGCGTGCCGTTGGTGGGCGTAGTGAACACCACGCCCTTCTGCACGATGAAGACATTCTGCCCCGAACCTTCCGAGATCAACCCGTCCGGTCCGAGCGCGATGCCCTCGTCGTAGCCATTGGCAAGCGCCTCCATCTTGATCAACTGTCCGCCGAGGTAGTTGCCTGCGACCTTGGCCATGGACGGCGTGGTGTTTGGCGCCATACGATGCCAAGTGGAGATGCAGGCATCGGCTCCGTTCTCCATGGCGCTGTCGCCGAGATACGCTCCCCACGGCCAGCACGGAAGGAAGACTTCCACAGGACTATCGAACGGCACCATCCCCGCCGCGCCGTAGCCGCGGATGACCATGGGCCGGAGGTAGCAAGACTCGAGATTGTTCTTCTCCACCAACTCACAGTTGGCAGCCACCAGCTCATCAACCGTATAGGGCACTTCCATGCGGTAGATCTTGCACGAGTTCAGCAGGCGCTGGAGATGATCCTCCAGGCGGAAGATCGCGGGCCCGCGCGGCGTGGCGTAGCAGCGGATCCCCTCGAACACCGAGGATCCGAACTGCATGGAGTGCGCAAGCACGTGGACGGTCGCGTCCTGCCAGGCGATGAACTCGCCGTCGTGCCAGATCCATTCGGTTGGGTTGAGCTTGGCCATCGGGTCTCCGTTTGAAATAGCGTTCGGCGGTCAGTGCGCTGCCAGCTCGTCCCACAGTGTGGCGATGGCGCGCATGCCCGTTGTGAAATTCTCAATACTCATCCACTCATCCGGCGCGTGGGCGTTCTCGCCGGGCAAGCCGAAACCTACCAGAAGCACCGGCACTCCCAAAATCCGGCCGAAATCCCCCACCACCGGAATGGACCCTCCCTCTCCGGTAATTACCGGCTCCCGCCCAAACGCCGCTGCCAGCGCGCGCCGCGCCGCATCGAATAGTGGTCCGTTCAACTCCGCGCGCCAAGGCCGGCCGCCGTGCAGGTGCGTGACCGTTACTGTCACCCCCGCCGGAGCCACACTGGCCACGTGCGCCTTCATCAATCGCTCGATCTCCACCGGGTCCTGATCGGGCACCAGGCGGCAGCTCACCTTTGCCATCGCCCTGGCCGGAAGCACGGTCTTGGCCCCCTCTCCTGTATATCCGCTGAGCAGCCCGTTCACTTCGCAGGTGGGCCGAGTCCACAGGCGCTCCAACACGGTGTATCCCTTTTCTCCGCCAAGCGCCGGCGAGCCGGCTTCCGCGCGGAAGTGCTCGTCGTCGAAGGGAAGTGACCGCATCTGGGCGCGCACGGCCGCCGGCCACTCGTCCACCGCATCGTAGAAGCCTGGAATGGTGATGCGACCCTCGGCGTCGTGCAGCGTGGCCAGGATGCGTGCGAGCGCCATGGCGGGGTTCACCACCGCGCCGCCGTAGCTGCCGGAATGAAGGTCCTGCGCCGGCCCCTGCACGTTGATCTCGAAGTACGCGAGTCCGCGCAGCGACGAGAGGACGCTGGGCAGGCCGGGCGCGAACATCGCCGAGTCGGAAATCACCACGGAATCGCACTTGAGCATCGTTGCGTGCTCCTCGATAAACGCCGCCAGATGCTCGCTCCCCACCTCCTCCTCCCCCTCGGCAACCACGATCACGTTGACCGGCAGCTTGCCGCGCACCTTGAGGTGTGCTTCCAGTGCCTTCACGTGGAGGAAGAGCTGACCCTTGTCGTCCACGGATCCGCGGGCGTAGAGTCGGCCATCACGCACGGTGGGGTCGAAGGCGGGCGACGTCCACAATTCCAGGGGCTCCGCTGGCTGCACGTCGTAGTGGCCGTAGATCAAGACGGTGGGTGCTCCGGGAGGTGCGCCGCGCCATTCGCCAACCACAACGGGGTGTCCCGGTGTCCGATGTACAGTCGCTTGCAGGCCCGCATCGCGAAGTGACTGCGCCGTCCACTCGGCGGCACGGGCCGTATCTGCATCGTGCTCCTTGCGCGCGCTCACGCTGGGAATGCGCAGGAAGTCGAACAGTTCGCCGCGAATGCGTTCGTCGTTCGCAGTGAGATAGGCGTCGAGATCGGCAGGAACGACGGTCATTGGCGCGGGCGTTTCAGGGTGGCAGCAGATTGGCTGTGGCCGATAATAACCATTCGCTGTTCACCTGTGACGGTCGCGCAGCGATGACGAGTCGATATTTTACCAACGTCTAGTAGCATTGTCGCGTAAATCATTGCACCAGTGCGCGTATTCCGCACACCTGGATCAGAAACCCTCCCGATATGCCAAAGAAAACCAGCGCGCTCCGCGACGAACTCAAGCAGACCCGCCCGTTCAGCTCCGCGGCGCATGAGGCCGCCGTCTCCGTCCTGCGTACCGCGGCCTTGCTCCAACGGCACTACGCGCAGGTGGTGGAGGGGAGCGGGGTGACCATCCAGCAGTACAATGTGCTGCGGATTTTACGCGGGGCGGGGCTGTCGGGGATGCCGACGCTGGCCATCCGCGATCGCATGATCGAGGAGGCCGCCGGCATCACCCGCCTGCTCGACAAGCTCGAGACCGCGGGCTACGTGATGCGGGAGCGCTCAACGCCAGACCGGCGTCAGGTGCTCTGCCAGATCACGCCAACCGGTCTGCGATTGCTTTCCAGCCTGGACGAGCCGATCGATGCTGCCAGCGTCTTCGCCATGCGCATGCTGGAAGAGACGGAAAAGCGCAACCTGGTTGACCTGCTGGACGGCGCTCGCGCCGGCCTCTCTGCGGAGAAGCTGAAGGTCCAACT